>NZ_JUGR01000003.1 GCF_000800015.1 Terriglobus sp. TAA 43 | reverse complement strand
CCCCGGGACATGCTAAAACTCGGCATTCTTTACAAGGACAAAGGCAAATGGCATGACAGGCAGATTCTTTCGCCCACCTATGCACACGATGCCATCTCAACGGTCAGCCATGTGGACGACTCTGGCTATGGATATTTCTGGTGGCGCCCATGGTTCAACGTCCAGATGCCCACGGGGCCGGAACGGGTCTATCTGGGTGCCGCAGAAGGTAACGGAGGGCAGAAGATTTTCATTCTTCCGGAATATGACTTCGTCGCAGTTTTTACTGCGGGCTCCTATAACGCAGGTGGATCTGCTCCGAATAAGATCATGACCTCGATCATTCTTCCCCGATTGCTGGCGGCCCACGGCGGCAAATCGTCTGCGACTCAATAACGAACTCAACACCACCCCGCAATGTAGACCGGATCGGTCACGATAAGTCGGCTTATCGATAGTGGTCCGCTCATTCTCGACAAACTCCATTGAGGTTAGATTATGGCTGGTGGAGTGTCAGAAAACGTCGAGGTACTGTGACGATCCGACATTTTGTCAGCTATCCGAGCCGCTGCAAATAGCCAGATGTAGGAGCAAATGTGGCGGTTTAGTTTAGTTTCAATCGGGTATGCGATGGTCTGTGCCTCGACGCGGGGAACCGTAGACAGTAAAGTGCTACCATCCCACATGTTCAACTTCGGTAAACCGAAAACCGCAGGCGACTGGATTGTTCATGTCGCTGGGGCCCTCATCTCGCTATTCCTTATCTGGTGGATGCTGCATTATCTTCTTGGCATCTGAAGCGCAAACCCCAGACAAAATCTTTCCGCCGGTCGTACCTTCACGAATCCACTTGCTTCAAATACTGCGTTATCGTCAAAGTGACGATAGGGTCGTTTCTCGTCACCAACTGATGAGTCTCAATATCACCTAAGCTGATTGAAGGCCGTGCGATGGCCCGGTCAGGGGCAATAGATGAAGCTTAGTTTGCTAACACTCGTGAGTTTAGCGATAGCTCTTGCGTGTGCCAGTTCGACCTTCTCACAAACCACAACCCGTTTGGGAGCGACACCTACAGAGATGCGTATGGATCAGATTGTCAGATCCTACACAGCCGCGAACGCATTTATGGGTGTTGTGTTTGTTTCAGAAGGTGATCATGTGCTGCTCGATAAGGGCTATGGATCGGCGGATCTAGAGTGGAATATTCCCAACGCCCCCGACGTTAAATTCCGTTTAGGTTCATTGACCAAGCAGTTCACCGTGGCGCTGATATTGCTGTTGCAGGAAGATGGAAAGCTCGATATCAGGAACCCTGTTAGCGAATACCTTCTGGATGCGCCTCAGACGTGGCAAAAGGTCACTTTGGCAGATCTGATGGGGAATACATCAGGTATTCCCGACTTCACCAATTTCAAAGAATTCAAGGTATGGGGAATGAGCCCGCACACTGTTGAGGAGGAGCTTGAGTTTTTCAAGAACAAGCCGCTGGACTTTGAACCTGGCAGCAAGTGGGCTTACAGCAGTTCGAATTTTGAGATCCTTGGAGCAGTCATCGAAAAAGTAACCGGCAGAACTTACGGCGACCAGCTCCAGGAACGGATCTTCGCTCCATTGGAAATGAAGAACACGGGGTTGGATATGGACGGCCTTATTCTGGCGAAGCGTGCTCAAGGCTATCGACCTGGAAAGTCGGGATTGATTTCGGTACGTTCTCTATCTATGTCTGTTCCTTGGGCGGCGGGCTCAATGTATTCGACGACAGAGGATCTTCTCAAATGGGAGCACGCTCTCTTTAGCGGGAGACTGCTCAATAAGGATTCTTTGAAGTTGATGTTGACGCCGGGGAAAGGAAGCTACGGACTGGGCGTCTATGTGTTCGCTAATGAGTCCGGCATCACTATCGTGACCCATGCAGGAGCCATCGCGGGCTTCAAGACCAGCCTGACCTATGTACCAGATAAGCGTATAGCGATAGTCGTTTTAAGCAATGTGGAGGGTGAAGCCACGAACAGCATTACTGACCAATTACTTACAGAGGCGCTAAAACAGTGAGAGCGTGGAATCCATGTTGCTGCCAACTCGGGTGTCGACGCGATGATTGGCATCGACAAGTCGGCTTAACGGTAACGATCCGCGCCGACTAACGCTCGGGGTTGCCCGGTACTCACTGAACCGGCTTATTGCGCCGTAGACTCTTGTTCAAGCACGATTACGAGCTTTTGAAAGGACCAGTCTAGTGGCAACGATCTTTTGCGTGTGCGGCCCCGTCGCATCCGGTAAGAGTACCTATTCGGCGGCCTTGGCCGCACAAAACGCTGCGATTGTCTTCTCCATGGATAAGTGGATGAACACACTCTTCGTTAAAGACATTCCCGCAGGTTCAGGTTCGAGCAACTTTGCATGGTTTTCGGAACGGGTGGCCCGGTGTGAGGACCAGTCGTGGCAAACCGTCGAACAAGTGCTGGGGCAGGATGTGAATGTCGTGCTTGACTGGGGCTTCATTCGTCAAGAGCGTCGCAAGAACGTCAGCCAGAGGGCTGCTGCCAGTCAGTGCAAGATCGAGTGGCACGTTCTCGAGGGTGCCACGGAGATAAGGAGAAAGCGTGTGGAAGAACGGAATGCAAAGGGCGGCGACACCTTTGCGTTTCAAGTTACACCAGCGATGTTCGACTTTGCGGAACGCCTCGACGAACCACCTTCGGAAAATGAGCTCCCATTGGCTATTCGTTCTTTAACCTGAGCCAAGCACGGCCTGCGGGCCATCACTACCGATAAGTCGTCTTATCTCCAGCAACACAAGGTACCTGATGACCGCCAACGAGTTTCGTAACAGACTCGTTCCTTCTCGCAACGCCCTTCCTGAAGTTGCTGTGCGCTCACGCGCACGGATGCGGAAAACAAACCTAGCTGAGGGCTCCGCCCTGGCGCGACGCAAGGGGTATCCTCAGTCTTCCGCGCTGACGCTTGTGCAGACCTTCGCTGCGCTTCGTCCTTTCCGCTTCATTTCATTTCGCTCCTAGGATGGGAGAGACCCCTCCCCCTGCACCTTGCCGCCCCGCCGTTCGCCACGTGGGCGTTCGGCATAGGCATGCCGTGTTTCTATAACGTGCGAGATCGAAGCAAAGACGCAATACCGACTGTCCCAAAGAATTTCACCTAGTTCGGGCTCGGCCGCTCCATCTTGTTGATGGTCCAGATTGTGGAACGGACCTTAATGTCCTCTATCGTCAAGCCGATGGAGCGGAGATCGTACGGTACGGGCCTCTCGGCCTGAGGGCCCTCGCTGTCAGGCGATTGCGCGTCAAATTCGTGCAAAACCAGTTTGTACCGACCGTGCAGGCCGGTTCGATCTTCCACGGGACGTTTCGAGGGGATTCCGATAAAAGTCGCGAGGACGGACATGGGTGTGTTGTAGAAGTTGTAGATGCGCTCGCCTTCGTGCTTCTCGAAGACAGCCCTGGCACCGTCTGGGAGTTCCATGATGGTTCCTGCGGAGGGAAGCTCGGTGTTTTCGGTCAGCGGCGGCGCGTTGGGGCGGCGGACGAGGGCGTAAGCATCGGTCATGCCTTCTTCGCTGCGTATCTGCAGGTTGCAGCGTTCGGCAAGGACTGTGCGGAGCATGGATTGCAGTTCCGCGGAGGTCTGCCAGTTGTTCACCTTGAGGCTGCGCCAGCGCTCTGCGTCCTCCGGCGCCACCTTAGCGCGCAGGTCATACTTTTCGGATGTGGCCCAGGAGGGGAAGCCCTTAACCTCTTCGAGGTGCTTGAAGAAGGGAGCTGGAACATAGGCAGCGTAGATCGTAGTTTCCAGTGGCACCCCGTTGGCCACGTATCCGTCGGGAAGAATACCGACGGCCATCTTGCTGGCTTCCGAACTTGGACGAATGGACACGACATCGAAGCGGAGAGGATGGCTATCGTCCGCTTTGGGAGATGACTGCGGAGACGCGGGACGGCTCAGGGTAAGAGCTATCGTGGCCATCAACAATGCGAGAGTGCGTGATCGTCGTGTGCTTCTCATTATAGATTCTCCACTCGCCAAGACAGCTCACCGCGCGCGAGAGGAGCATACCATGACGTGCTTAATCCCAATGGATACAGACACCTGAGAAACGCAGCTGATTTTGTGACGTTCTTGTACGACGTCTATCCTTTCGGTGGGTCGCAACAATACATGCTTTGCTCAAGCACTTAATTCAGACGCTTGACGGGCTTTACTGACACGAGTGTCTCGGGCCCATTTTGACCACACCTTCCATTCGCATTAAGTCACTATGCGCCTTCTTTCGTAAAGGCACTCTGATAACACAAGACCACACGCCATCCATCGGGATCCTCAAACGTGACACTGCGGACATTCCAGTATGGGTTCTCGGGTTCCACAGGATCGTGTCCCTTAGCTTTCGATCTCGCCAGAGCCGCTTCATACATGCGCGCGTCAGCCATATAAAGCACTAGGAGATTGTCTTTCGTCGGAGCTGGGCATGGGCTCCCATCATCATGATGTATGAACTCCAGATGGAATCGCGAATCAGGTAAACCCAGCATGACACCCGACGATATCCATTCCATTCCGCAGTTCCCACGAAGTATCGAAGATGTCGCAGCTCCATAGTTCACTCCATCCACTGATCGCGTTTCGTGAACAGTGCAATTGAATCACACGGTGTATCGGTATCAGTGTTCGCCCGGTCATCGAGCTATCGAAGAATGCTGCACAGCGCATGATTCCGCAGAAGTGGGGACGAATCATCAACATCGGTTCCGTCTTCGGAGAAGGAGCCCCTCTGCCGGGAGTCACGATGTACATCGCCACCAAGTTTGCGGTGCACGGCTTCACGCGTGGGCTATCGCGTGAACTCGGAGTTGTTGAGATCACTGTAAATGGAGTTCAACCCGGACCTATTGTCACTGAGATGAGTCCTGAAAATGCTCCGCACTCTGAGGTTATGAAGAAGCTCACGAGCCTAGGTTGCTATGGCCGCGTTGAGGAGGTCGCTTCGGCTGTTGCATCCCTCGCACTCCCGGAATCGGCATACATCAATGGAGAAACCCTCACTGTAGACGGTGGCTGGAACGCCTAACTGCAAAGCCGCATGAGCTAAGGAACATTCATGCGGCAGCACTCCGACTGCGTCGGAACGATGTCTCCGTTACGCTCTCGACATGGGCCATGTCAGCTCTCTATCCAGAGCCAGAGCCAGAGCCAGAGCCACTTCCGTTGCAAGCAGCTTCTAGGCAGGAGAGTGGGCAACGCACCACGATCCAACGATGAGGGCTGGATGTCCTTTCCCATCATTTTCTCTTGGGTTTCGGTCCTTGTTGCTGTCCCTGTTGAGACTGCCCGCCCCAGGGCCATAAGGATGACCAATGAAAGGTGTCCGGCCTTGATCCGAGTTGTTTCGGTTGAGGAGAAGCCGACGTGGACGAGGGTGGTGGGGATGCGGGTTGAGATTGGGGTGGGTTAGAGGCGCCTGGCTTTGTCACCTGCATTGAAGCGACCAAGGTGTCTGATCCAACAGAAATTGCTGAAGGTGCGGTGACGCCCTCAAAAGTGGATGAGATCTGTTCGTTGTTTGGGTCCGGTGGCGGTGGAACGTGAACTAACGGCATAGTGTCTCCTCTGTTTTCACATTCTTGACGTAATGTTTCTGTAAGTCTTTACTTGTAATTCCAATCAAATTCAACGACGGGAAATTGCGATTGGAGTCCTACGATCAGGGAAAACGCATCTGTGTTCCAGAAGCCGCTATGCCCCTGGAGGATTTCATACGAGGTATTTATCGTCCAGAACGGAGTATCGTTCCAGGAGCCTTCTCCCACGTATCGAGTGGTATATTGATCCGAATCGATTGGCTTTGGCTTTGCGTCAATATCGTAATTGCGTAGCTTCCCCGTGTAAACGCGCTTATAGACGTCGAGTAGGAGATCGTCCTGTAACTCGCTTCGTTCTCCAGGAAAGGCCAGATAGTCATGTAAGACTCTCTTGAATTCTTGATACAGCTCCTGGCGTTTTGCTTTCCGTTCTGGATTACAAGAACAGCTGTATTTGCTCTTGAAGTCGGGTAAGAATTGATGATCGCTACTCCAGAGCTCGACAGGGTTCTCCCATTCTTCCTTGCAAACCGAAGTAAGCAATTCATAGGCTCCGTGATAGTAAGGGTCGGAAGAATATTGAGTGTTCCAAACGACTGGCGGGTCATGGGGAAGAACGCGCTCATAAGCTGTTTTCTTCAAGTCGTGAAGCGTGTCATTTAGCCCAAGGCAGATCCAGTCTTGCTTATTGGGCTGATCGAAATAACATAAGTTGCGCAGATAATCGACTCGATTGACGGTGTTTCTGCGAAGACTCCCGATCGTGTAGGCGTCGTCGAGAAGATGTTCCGGTCCCTGATCGGGGCGATCGTTCCACTCGGAAGCGATCTGACGCATGTACTTGTGATCAATCCACGGAGCGAGTTTCAGACCCAGAGATCCCGTGTCATCGGTCCATGTGTCTGAACTCGTGTGGAGCGAGACCAGGAGCGGATGACGCAGGGAATCGTTTAGAAGGCGTCCCGGGCAAGGGCTTGAAGCAGGCACGGGCTGCTTGCGCTTGAACTGCTCTGTCAAGTTAGCCATACGAAGACTACTGTCCGCGGGATTGACGGTAACGACAAGATCGGCAAATCCCGGAAAGATCGGAGAATCGTCGTTGCATGCGAAGTTGGGAGGCTGGATCTTGGAAGCGAGTCGTTTGGTAAAGATATCGGCCGTGATGCGGCCGACAATCAAGCCTCCAAAGGAGTGACCAACAAGAATGAAACGTGCGGGATCGCGACCTTCTTTTGCGGCGCGGCTTAGGCTCAGGAAAGTCTGTTCCATACCGTTAGGCCCGCGATTTTCTGCAATGTTGGCGGCTACATCATGTCGAGAGATGACAGAGGCTTGGGTTAGGATCCCCAGCCTTGAGTCGATCGATTCCCCCCGCCATGCGACATATACGCCTACATACAATTCGGAGGGATTGGGAGTCATCCCAGCGCATATTGCCGGTTGATCTCCGGGGTGATTGAGCTTCTGATCTTGATTGCCGTTAGCTGGGTCGCCCCAATTGAGGCAGTTGATCATGGTCTGAAAGTTGCGAAAGTTATCACTCCGTCGGCCTGCATCGTGATGCCAGCCATGCACGTAGGTAATAACGACCAGATCCTTGCTTCCGCGTAGCGCACGCGCCTCTTGAATGAACTCAATCGCACGATTTTTCTGACAGTAAGGCCCGTCCTTCCCGTCACCACACGGCCAAAGATTCCCTCTCTCATCGAATTCGACAACAGCGACCGAAGGCTGATCAAAAGGTACATCGTGTGATCGCGTGAAAGAAGGATCGTCCCATCCCAACGGTGGCGTGACTGTGACTTTCGGTACGGAATCGTACACATGTTGGGGGCCGGTTGGCGTACACCCGGCTAGGCATAGCATGGCCAGTCCAGTCGTTCCTGCCAGAAATTTAAGTACTCCACATACACCAAATCTCCGCAGGAACTTTGCCGGAGAGTCTCCTGTCAAAAACACCATTTTCTCCTCCATAGAACGTTGCACGTCCACTTGGGGTTCGAGTCCCCTGAACCAACTCACAGTGGGACGGGAAATCATTGTTAGGGAAGCTTTGGCAGTGTCTCGGAGCTTACCAGCTCATTCCGCTTTCCGCGCAGCTTTGTGAATGTCGGATTCAAGCTTCCGGGGTGGAACTCTCGTTGGGTCAAGGGACCAAGGTGAGAGTGAGCGACTTAGTTGGTGTGCGTTGGCACGCACTCAATAAGGAAACCAAACCTTGCTGAGGGCTCCGCCCTGGCGCGGCGCAAGGGGTGTCCCCAGTCTTCCGCGCTGGCGCTTGTGCAGACCTTCGCTGCTCTTCAAGGATGGGTGAGACCCCTCCCCTTGCACTTTGCCGCCCCACCGTTCGCCACATAGTCGTTCGGCATGTGCATGCCTCGTTCGAAACGGTCCGACTTCGAATGGTCATCCAATCATGCACGCTTATAAGGAGGACAGCATGTTTCGTAGCTGTCGGTCGCCGCTTTGCCTATGGCGGGGTGTTATGGCCGATACTTGTCGAGATGATTTCACACCAAAGGTTTGGTGTGTCTTGCACAGAGATGTACCGAATGGCGGATCTCGCCGATCATGGCCGGCTGATTTTGAAGCGCTATGACAAAGGAGTGAAAGGAGTGAACAATTTAGAAATAGAGCCGGACCCTATGGGTGAGGGTTGGATGTGGTCAATTCATCGTCTTGGCTGATTCTGGATAATCGAAGTCGCGTATTTTTTCGGTGGGACGCCAAGTACCCTCTTGAACAACGTCGTGAATGACGCAGGATTCTCGTATCCAAGGCATAGCGCGGTTTCAGTGACAGACGCGCCAGCTGCGAGCTTGGGCAGAGCAGCCAAGATGCATGCTCGTTGGCGCCACTCTGCAAAGCTAAGATTCGTTTCTTTACGGAAATTGCGAGTGAACGTTCGACGACTCGTATCAAGGGCATCGGCCCAGCCCTTTATATGACTGGCGGATGTTGGATTCAAAAGAAACTGCCGACATACTAGTGAGAGCGTCTCGCTGCTGGGTAGCGGGAGCCACAAAGGCAACGCAGGCATCATTTCAATCTGATGTTTGAACAAGGTCATTAAGGCCGCTGCCCGGCCCTTCTGCTCATCCCTATCCCGCAGCTGGACGGCTTCAGCCATAAGGTTCTTTGCGAAAGGTGACATTTCAACGACCTTGCATTCACGTGGCATGGTCTGGGACAGCTCCGGTCCAAAATCGAGACTCTGCATCTCGACAACATCTATCATGCGGAGGTCGTGTTCTACCTGAGCCGGGAGCCACAATCCATGATTAGTCGGAACGCTCCACGTTCGATTGAGAGTGGTAACAATCGCCACGCCTGACAGTGGGCAAAGGATCTTGCTTCTACGTCGGCAATTGTTCCCGTCTTGATGCGCTGGCGGGGAGATCGTCAAACTGCTCATCGGGATCGAGGCGCTAACCCATTTGTGTGGATTCGAACCATGAAGCTTGAAGCTGCTTCTGAACATGGAGCGCCAAGTCCAGTAACGAAGAGGAGAGACGCAGCTCTGTGACAGGGCTGACATCATCACCTTCATGAGCTTCGCGGGCCGCTTCCTCTATTGCATGCCGAAGTTGCTTGTCTGCCGACTCAGCAGTCTCGATGGAAACCTCGGGATACTGTTCAATGGTTTGCGCGGCTTTTAGGAGGATCACTGAACACCGATTTTTCACATCAGCGATTAACTTAGTTTGTTGCTGCGTGCCGGCTGTTGCGTTGTGCTGCAGCAACCCGGCCTTCACAAGAAGAAACGCGCGCAACTGGGGAAGAAAGGACTCCACGCAGTGAGCCATGAAGGTCTCCTCACGGTTTTTGGGAAAGGACTCAAAGGCTGAGAGGTCGGAGAGGGTACGAATCTTGTCGAAGTTCCGATTCACATCTTCGCACTCAGCCTGAAGGCGACTTAGTTCGCGAGATGGCTCAGCGTCGTTCGAATAATCGAGTCTCACAATGTCTTGAATCGTCATCACGAGGACTGGCCGCATCGTTTCTGTCGCCGAGCGCGACCATACGTGATCGAAGAAAAACCACATCGCGACGATGCCCAGAACGATGCCGAGGATCGCATCGCGTGCTGGGACGAGTGACGTATTCAGGGTAAAGCGGTTGAGGTTCGTGAGATCGTAGGCCAGGACAATCTGAAACCCAAGGTAGGCGAGGCGCGGGCTTGATGTGGCCACCCAGGCTCCGATGGCAATTACGAAGGCAAAGAGGATTGTGAACTCTGCAAGCGAATCGAGCCGTGGCAGAACCAGCGTCTGCGCACCGAAGCCAAGGATGCAGGCTCCGACGAAGAAGCCGGCGAATCGGAGCAACTGCTTATGTCTTGTCGCCCCTGTGTTGGTAAGAGCCGTCAAGATGCAGGTTGTGACAGACCCCGCCAGAAACATCCATCCAACACTCATATAAAAGAGGTAGCAAGCCATCGCGCTCAGGGTTCCACGAATTGCAAATCTCAGATGCTCGGGATTGCTAAGAGCATCATCCCGAAAGACGGCGATCCCCGGCCCTTCGCCCGGTTCGGGCAAGTGGTGATGCGGGATCGGGTCGCTGTCTGAGAAGCTGTCGGCTATGAGATGAACGTTTCTTCCGATTTCTCCGAGCGTGGGATGTATGCGGTCATCATCATCGCCTGAGAAATTAAGCCAATCCGGGGCCTCTTCCCGAGCAAGCCTCAAACGAATCCCTGCAATATCCTGCGCAATGGAATCGCAGCGAACCGCATCGGAAGGCGACAAAGGCCAGGCCGCCTCCCCGAGATTCACGCAGAGCTCCATTAGCTGTCCTGACAACGCGGTTACCGTTGCAAGCTGCACCTTGTAGGAGGTGTCGTAGGTCGAATGGGCAAGGTGTTCGCGAATCTCGCCCGTGCCTCTCGTGCCGTAACGCCCTATCTGGACTCTGATGGAGGCAATGTTCGCATCGGCATTGCCTCCCTTTCGCAACAGTGTCTCCGCAAGGATGAGACGCTGTTGAATGCCATCAAGGACGGCGTCCGAAGGATGTATTTTGGCGAACAAAGTTTCGATCAGAGCCGAGATCACGCATCCCATCAAGATGGAGAGCAGTGTGTATAGCGTGAGCGTCACACGTGTCGCTGGCGACGCACCCGAATCCCAGATAGTCATCGAAGAAGCGATCAACACACCAAGAGCTACAGCCGCGTCATAGAGCTTCATCGCGCTGATGAGATAGAAAACTGCGAAGAGATTCGCCATCAACCAAAAGAAATGGAAAAATGGAGAGCCTGCAAAGAGCATCGCACCGATGATGATTTCTATGGCACCCAACGTACAGGCAATCGACGTGCGCAACGCCGCTCGCCGTGTTGCTCTTGGGCTGTCGCGTGAAAGCAACAATGGATAGTAGGCCCCTAGCGCTGCGGCGGGGATGCGGAAGACCATTACCAGCACCATTACAGAAGTGCAGGCGAGCACGATTCTTAGTATCAACGAGAACCTGCCCGGGTACAGGGCAAGCTCTGCACGAACTACGTCGACGACCCGGCCGAGGGACGGGAATGCTTGAAGATTTCTTGACATCGCATTCCTCATCGAACGATGACGTTCGCAACTTGCCCAACGCGCATTACCGAAGGCGGCGGATCGATGATGCGGATGCGTACGGGGTAGCGCGACGCGAGTCTGACCCAGTTGAGCGTGCGCTGTACATCGGGCAGACCCGAAGCCAGCTTTCCGACAACATCCGGATCTGGTGTGACACCGTGCCCGATGCTCTCGACGGTTCCATGCAACCTAGTCTTCGAATCGGACATCAGGTACACATCGACCGACTTACCTGGAGTGATTTTGCTGAGCTGCGACTCGCGGAAATTCGCGAGTGTCCACCAAGTGCGGCTGTCGATCAGTGTGAACAGTTGCTGGCCAACCTTGGCGTACTGTCCCTCAGAAATCGTCAAGTTCGTAACCAAGGCATCAAACGGAGCCACGACACGACATTGCTCGTAGTTGTAGCGCGCCAGCCTGACTGCTGCCGCGCGACTTTCTCTTTGCGCAACCAGTGGAGCGAGGACCAGAACGGAATGTTTTGATTCGTTGACCTGGGCTTCAGTCTGCGTCTTTTGTGCGACTGCTTGCTGCCGCGTCGCAGTCGCAACAAGCAGCCTTGCTTTGGCCAGTGACAGTTGCGAATCTGACCTCTGCACTGCCGCGCTCTTCGCATCGGCAAGCGTTCGAGCGCGGTGCACATCGTCCGTAGTAACAAAGCCTTTCGCGAGCAAAGGCTCGATACGATGCAGGTTGCCGGAAGCGTACTCCGAGTCCGCACGGGCTTGCGTGACTGCCGCTTCTGCCTCAGAGATCGCAGCTTCACTCGCGTGTATTTCGTTATCAGCGCGGGCCTCGTTCGCCAGAGCAGCCTGCGTTGCGGCCTTCGTAACGTCAACGTGGCTAACCTGCGATGAGATATGTCGTGATTCGTTTTCGATGAGGCCTTCGAGCTGTTCCTGCGCTGCGAGTGCATTCTGTAACGCATAGAGGTAGGGTCGATCGTCGATCTTGTAAAGCAGCGTACCCTTCTTGACCAACTCGTTATCGTGCACAGCAAGCTCGGAAACTGGCCCTTCGACCAGCGGCGCTATTCCGATAAAGTTAGCCGTGACCTCGGCGTCGTCTGTCCTCGGGTAGGCCGTTACGCTGTGCGCGACCGCTACTCCTGAGATCAATGCGCACGCACAAATGCCTGCACTAATGAGGGTGCCACGGGGTGTTCGTTGCGATGGTTGGTTCATTCCGTTCAAGGGACTCAGGGCCTCACTAGTTAAAGAAGATGATCCAGAGCGTGCAACTCAGGAAGCTGGTCAGGCAGGTGTAGACAACAGGCAGCGGCCATAGCTCCTTCACGATCTCTGCTTTGGTGAACATTGCATGGACAGCGGCCGTCAGGCCTGTCGCGACCGCGAAGCAGATAATCCAAGCCGGGAAGTACGAGCCGAGAAGATTGAATGTCGGTGCGTTGGAACAACCGCTTAGGCTGAGGACAGATAGCGTTGTGAAAGTCAGCGTGACGCACTTTCCGATCGAATTATCAAAGTTCCTTCGATTCAGCAATGGATTGATCTTCATGGGGTGTTACCTTTCGGATGTTGCGCGAGCAGGTCGCCGGTCCTGAAGGCGAGACCGGTAAACGACTGCAAGACTCGTGTACGGGCAGTGACATCAAGAGCTCTAGCCCGTGCAAGATCACGCTCCGCGTTCAAGACATCAAGTAAATTGCGTACGCCATCCTTGTACGACTCGACCGAGGCAGAATGGGACTCGGCGGAGGCCGCAAGCAGCGAAGCCGCGGCTTTACGTTGTTCCAGCGCCGTGACTGCCTCCTGATAGCTGGCCCATACACGTTCACCGATCTGGTCCTCGCGCTCATGAACGGCGTTCTTTGCTTCGGCCTCCTCGGCTTTGGCTTGGGAGATACGGTTCTCGCGCCGCAGGCCATCGAAGATCGTCCATTTGAGCGAGAGAGCGGTCTCGTACGTTCGGGTCTGGGCGTACGTCCCCGGATAGGTCTTTTGCTGTCCCCACGCGCGAACCCAACCGCCCTCAGCTTCGAAGCTCAGCGTAGGGAAGTAAGCCGAGGTGTAGCGAGTCACTTCGGCATGGGCAGCTTTGACCTTTGCCTTTTCGGCCAATAGGTCTGGGCGCTGCTTGTACGCGTTTGCGATTGCGTCCTCTACGGACTGATCCAAGGCATTGGGGATGTGAAGGTCATCGAGTCCTTGGACCTTGAAGGCATGAACGGGTTGTGCTGCGATGGCTGTCGCCAAATCGCCAAAGGCAGTCTTCTCCGCTCCAATCGCACTCTGGAGATCGTAGTTTGCCTTTTCTCGTTCCGCACGGGCTTCGAGAAGATCTGGCAGTGTCGCGAGACCATTGTCACGTCTCTCCTGCGCAGCTTCTTCAAGAGCCTTCGCGTCAGTGAGATTCACTTCCGCCGCCGCCCGTAAGCCGCGTGCGTTTAGAAGAGCGTAGTAGGCCTGGCTCACCTGTTGAATCAGTTGCAGGTGCGTGTCATTGAAGCTCAGATTCGCAGCGACGAGCTTCGCCTGTGCTGCCGTGATTTCAGACCGGCGAGTGCCGAAGTCAATCAAGGTGTAATCAAGATGGACTGCAGTAGCAAAGAGGCCGATATCTTGGACGACGAAGGTGTTATAGAGGAGCGGCGGCAGGTTGTAATTTTTGCCCGTAGCGAATGCGAACAACGTTGGGTAGAGCTCGCTTTTTGCGATCCCGACTGCGGCGGCACTCGCCTTCGCGTGATTCCAAGACTCCCTAGTCGTCGGATTATTCGATTCCGCAATATCGATCAACTGTCCGAGCGTGTACGCATCGGCTGCATCCATCTTCACCTCATCGTGCGTAACGATGGGTACGTACTTCTTCAGTACCGTCGTAGTTGGCTGCCAAGGCGCATTTGGGAGACTTGGGGCATGTTGGCTCCAAGCCTGCATGCTTGCCGAGGCAAGCGCAAGTAGGATGATTGGCCGCCACGTCGGGCTAACTTTGGATATGTCTCTCGCAACAGGCATCACATATACAAGCTTCTCGAACGACCAGCAGAACGGTCTTGTAGGATAGTGCTCTTGCTCTACATTGAGAGAGATATATCCATCCTCTGCATTGAGATTTGTGTCATAGAAGCAATGTCCCGTCCTGTTAAACTTAAGCTGTGAGCCAGATCGCAGATGTCGATAAGGGCAGCGCACAGCAAGTCCCGGTCTCTATGAGGTCGATGGCGCACGAGGTGACCGTGCGCTCCCAGGACGCGAGGCCGATGCGGCCAGAAGACACGTCGCGAATCTGGCGCCATCCGGGGCTCGACAATGTCGAGATGTTGCAAGGTTCATACCAGAAGTACGAATTCGCCCAGCACTTTCATACTGTTCCTGCGATCGGTGTTGTCGACCGTGGAACGATGAGTATCTATTGTCAAAGCTCAACCCATGTTCTTCCGATTGGAACGGTATTCTTACTCAATCCAGGCGAAGTTCACGCCCCGAAACCTGCAACGGACAGTGGTTGGGGATTCCGCGTTATCTACCTTGAGAAGGAGTTCTTTCAGAACCGATCGGACGATTTCGGCTCTGGAGTTCCTCAATTTGCGCAGCCGTTTGTCCGGGATGCAGCTCTCGCAACGAGCCTGCTGCGACTGCATAGCAAACTGGAGAGAGACGCGGACCCTCTCAATATTGAGAACGACTTGGCGGATGTGTTCTCTCGTCTGAGCGAACAGTTCGTGGCTGAGCCAACAAGCGACTCGGTCATCTACGGCGAGCGAAGCAAAATCCTCCGCGTCAGAGACTATCTCAATAAGAACTATTGGAAGAGCATCAGCGTTGACGATATGACTGAGATCGCTCAACTCAGCAGGTTTCACTTGATGCGGACATTCCGTCGACGCGTGGGACTGTCTCTTCACGCCTACCTGACACAGATTCGAATTGAAGCGGCGAAGAAGTATCTCAGTGAGGGAGCTTCGATTGTGGACGTCGCGAGTGAAATCGGATTTACCGACCAGAGTCATTTCACACGCCACTTCAAAAAAATCACGGGCGTGACGCCTGGACAGTACCTCCCGCAGTGGCGTCCGAACCGATGCGGTGCTCAGAGTCCCGTCAGCGTGAGATGATGCTCATTCTCCTCCGACCCATCTCCTCCGCGGCCGCTGCGGAGGAAGCAACTTTCCAAGTCTCGTTTCGAATGTATGTAGTTCCTACACGATGACGGCCGTCAAACGGCGCGGCCCGTGTACACCACGAACGCGCGTCATCTCGATGTCACTTGTGGCTGAGGGGCCGGCGATGGTCGTGATAGGCGATGTCCGCCTCGTGATGCGCGTGATCGCCTCTGCGATCGTCTCCACCACCTGATCCTTGCGAATCACGCAGATGTGATGATCGGGCAGTAGCGTTGCCGCCCTGCGACCCTGTTCGTCGCCGTGTTCCAGAATGATGGTGCCGCTCATCGCGACGGCGACGGTGCAGCCTGTAAGAACGGTGCGTGGCTCTTGCAATAGCTGTAGTGGAAGGTTCTCGTCGCGCCGAATCTCAAGGTCACTAGAGGGCAGCCAGTTCTCGGTCAGACCGGTTGGCACCAGCAGCAGTGTCTCATTCGAATCGCGCATGGCTTGCAACACTGCATCGGCAATGCCAGCTGCATTCGTAAAGACCAATTCGCTGTCCCAGTCGCGCAAGCGGTCGTAGAAAAGTTCCAACGTCTCTCCATGGTCCAGCGTCCCAGTGCGTTGGTACGTCCTCAGAATCCGCGCATAGGCGGCCTCCGCCGACTCTGTCGATAGATCTTTAATGTCCGGGTCGGCTGCGAGCTGACGGCGAACCGTATCCAATACTTTGAAGCGCACTTCGCTCATCCCTTGCTCTCTCGATTCTTCTTCCACCACTCGCGGACAGTCTTTGACCATCAGGATTTTTCCGTCTCGTTCGACAATTTGAGCTTTGATCTCTCCGACGTTCTGATTCAGAAGAATTTCGTGCGGTGGCGGGCCGTCCCCAATCTGTTTGCGGATCTCTCCGGGACACATTTCAGACAGAGCGAGTTGGTCGTCCGTGGCTAGCTAAGCGGCGGCTTCTCCTTCTGATAGCTCTTCAGGAGCGGCTTGTCACTCCACTTCGGAATGAATCCGGGGTTGGGGCTGATTGAGTTGAGCTTGTTCAGAAAACGTGCAGTCCAGCTGTGCTCCAAGGGGCAGAGCATTCTCAAACATTTTTGCCTTTGGCATCGATTGCGGCTCTAGTACCGTGATGCCAAGAATGGACTCAAAGCCCGCTGGGTGTCTTGTATGAAAGTGCGCCTTGCATCTTCGCCGCTGTCAAACGACGCCCTTCTCGCCGCAGAAGTAGCTTTCTACTAATTGACCCCATAAACGCTCACGTTCTTGTCAGCGGGTTACGAATTTGCCCGTGCTCTGGAATCCCACGCGAATCGGTCCGGACTCCGGAGAGAAAGAAGAAACGCGGAGCCAGCAGCGGCGAAGACCGAAGCATCAAGCGGTGACTTCGATCCAGATGCCATAACCATCGAGACTCCGAACGACAGGAGTAGGAGGCCGCTGAGGCTAGCTATCGCTCTCGCGTGGAATCCCAGAAGCAGACACAGGCCAAATCCTATTTCTAGGAATGTCGCGAACCATCCAAGAAGGTTGCTGAAAGCAACCGGAAAGATGGCGGTGAGCCGATGCGTGTATCCAAGGAAATGGATCATGTCGCCCCAGGCAACACCGGCCGAGCCATGTGGACCCCATACTCCGAATCTGTCAGCGACAGCCGACAAGAAGCCTGCGCTCAGAGCAATTCGCGCGAAGGCAACGATGAGGTCTTCGAGCAATGACGATTTTGGGACCTTCATGACTGGGACTCCAGTTCGGGAACAGATGAAGTGGGTTGTTTGCGTTCTGCACTGAGCAGCCGGACTCTTAGCGACTGGTTTGTCGCTAAGAGGTCGGCCACGCAGATTTGGAGTTGTCTGACCTGCTGGCGGAGTTGATCGGCCTCATTCCCCGCCGTTGCTAAGCTCGTCTCATGTTGCTCAGTACGCATCGCAGTGGTTTACCTTTCGATACGTCTAATTCGCCGGAATCGATGCGCGTAAGGGGCTGAGCCATTCGAGGCGGCGGGGCCGGAAGCAAAGATCCACTCTTGCTTTGTCGTTGCGTGCCCCTTTCAGACCGTTGTGATAGAAGACCGCATCAGGCCCCATCGTCTTGAGTGCTTCTTCCTCACTGACGCGCGGAGGAACCGGAGCCCCAACATAGCGAGCGAAAGCAGGCAGCCATTCGGCAACCGATACTGGATCGTCATCGACGATATTGTAGACGCCTGGCTCCGCGTGGAGAGCGGCAAGAGTTGCTACCGCAGCGTCCTGAACGTGTATGAATGAGTTCACGGCGCGGCCATCGCCGATCAGCGCGAGTGAGCTCTGTCGAACCAGATCAGCGGCTCCTCCGTCTGGTGTGTACCAAGTACCGGGCCCGTAGAAGAATCCATAGCGAAGGGCCACACCTTCGATTCGCGAATCGCTGAATGCACGAGTCTCTAAGAGAGTCAGCATCTGACACCCAAGAGAAATATCGGGACTGGAGTTCACTTGAAAGCCATCAGCTTCCGTAGCAAGTTCGCCGTGCTCCGGCTTTAGATAAAAGCCGCTCGACTGTTGCACGTACCTCTTCGCACCAGCCGCGATCGCAGCGGAATGTAAGTTACCGCCGCCTTCAATTCGGAGCTTCCTATCCTGGGGGAACGCTTTGGGTAGATCAGCTAAATTCTTCGGCAATGACGTGAGGAGGTCCACCACGACATCCGGAGCTGCGCGTTGCACGGCTTCATGTACAGCTTCCTTGTCGAAGGCATCGACCTGTACGAAGTCAATCGTGCCACCACTCCTTTTCGCCTGCGATGCCGCTGAACGAGCCATTGCCGTGACGTGGTGTCCATGCTCCACGAGTTCTTTTAGAAAGGGCACCCCGAGTGCTCCACTTGCGCCTGCAACAAAAACTTTCATCGTTTTCTCCTAGTAGGGCCGTACTACGCCCTCTGTTGTTGCTTAGTGCCGATCATGAGAAGTCGCATCAGGGGTGATGACAACCGTAGGCGGAGCCCCTGCGTCTTTCACGAAGAAGACCAAAAGTTTCGCGGGTTTGCTCTCACTAAGGTTTCGGCTTGGTAGGTGTACGTCCGAGGGAGCTTCGTAAAAGCTCTGTCCTGCATGAAGCGTCAGCGGAGTCTTGCCCTCAATCTGCGTAATGATGTCCCCCTCGAGAACGTACGCAAACACAGCAGCGTTATGTCGATGACTCGGCACGGTTTCACCGGGGGCAATGTCGACCGTGATCATCAGCCCTTCCTTCCCCTCGGTTCCGGCTAAATCCTTCTTAAGGAGTTCCGTAACGCTACCGACCTGTGCAGCGTGGCCTGGTAACGCGAGGGTTAGAGCAAGAAGTAGTTTTGTCATGGTGAATTCCTTTCAAAGTAGGTGCGGAGTTCCTGCAGAAGAATGAGGGATATTTACTCGCGCTTCTTCGCGTGCGGATCATAGCTTCCAGGACACATGCGGAAACCGATCGCAATGCGGTTCCAACCGTTGATCGTGTTGATCCCAACCGTGAGGTTGACGAGCTCTTCTTCACTGAACTCACGACGTACCTCTTCGTAGACTTCGTCAGGTACGTGGCCGACGGTGATGAGAGTAAGCGCCTCCGTCCAAGCCAGCGCCGCTTGCTCGCGTTCGGTAAAGAACGTTGTTTCTCTCCACGCCGAGAGAGCGTAGAGACGTTGCTCCGACTCTCCGTTCGCGCGTGCATCCTTCGAGTGCATGTCGATGCAGAACGCACAGCCGTTAATTTGCGACGTTCTCATGTAGACCAACTCGATAAGCGAGGGCTCAATCTTCGAAGCCTTCCGCACAAAGCCTTCCATTCCAAAGAGTGCGCTGTAGGCTGATGGTGATGCCTTCGACGGGTCCAGTCGTACTTTCATTTCGTCCTCCTAGAAATGAGGCTATAGTTGGTTGGACTAGGCCAACAGTCCATATTGAGCCTAACGAATGGTCCATCACTCCGAATGGCGGTGTCATTTGCCGAAGACAGAAACATTTCAAGATCTAGTTCTTGGGGAACGGAAGACGCATCAAGAGCTTTGGCGCTGGCTTTACACAGAGCTTCGCTCTGCGATACTCGATGGCCGACTGAAGGCAGGAACACGTCTACCGTCCACAAGAAACCTGGCGGATCAATATGGACTGTCGCGTGGCACAGTCGTTGCTGCGTTTGATCAGCTGCGAGAAGAGGGCTATGTGTCTTCGGAACTCAGCGCCGGAACGTTTGTGGCGTCCGCTCCTGCTGCCAAGGAGGACACGGTTCCGAAATGGAAGGTCGCTGGGAAAACTACGTCACGCGCAACGCTGGGCAGGCATACCAAGGGGTTGTTCAACCCCTCGTTTGTGCTTCCGAGTTCACGCTCTATCGGCATGGCGTTCAGAAGCTATGAGCCAGCAATCGATCTGTTTCCCGTAGACCTCTGGGCACGGGTGGCGGCGCGGGTCTATCGAAATGCTCCACGAAGTCTTTATGGTCAGGGCGATCCTGCGGGTTATCAGCCCCTACGTCGTGCCATTGCGGAATACGTTGGCAGATCGCGCGGTGTGAAATGCATTCCCGAACAGGTCGTCGTCACCTCAGGTGCGCAGCAAGCTTTGGATCTGCTCGCACGTCTTCTTCTTGATGCGGGAGACGAAGTGTGGATGGAAGACCCTGGCTATCCAGGTGCATCGCAAGCCTTCCACGCAGCCGGAGCCAAAGTGATCCCAGTTCCGATAGATTCTGAAGGGTTGCAGGTGGGAAAGGGGATTGAATTGGGGCCACGTGCGCGAGTCGCCTACGTGACGCCAGCGAATCAATTCCCATTGGGTACAGTAATGTCTGCGAAGAGGAGAGTCGAACTCTTGGCCTGGGCAGTGCGATCAGGGGCCTGGATCATTGAGGATGAATACGACGCCGAGTATCGGTATTTTGGGAAGCCGCTCGCATCCTTACACAGCGTGGATGCGTCAGGTTCCGTCCTGTATGTCGGCACTTTCACCAAGATGCTTTTCAATGCGCTTCGACTAGGGTTTGTTGTACTCCCTGAGAGGCTCGTTGAAACCTTTGAAAGGGCGCGCAGCGTCGTAGACAGACACCCAGCGACCTTGGAGCAAGCAGTTCTCGCTGAGTTCATCACCGAGGGGCATTTTGGCAATCACGTTCGAAAAATGCGCCAAGTCTACGCAGAACGGTTGCATTCCCTCACGGAGGCAGCCTCCGGCCGTCTAGCGGAGAATCTGGAAGTGGAAGCTGCAGCGGCTGGGATGAGGACAATCGCGTGGATCAAGCCGAAGCTCAGCGACCGAGTCGTTGCCGAGCGGGCTGCGCGTTTTGGACTTGAAGTCGTTCCGATCTCGACGTTCACGGCCCAATACAAACAGAAGCCTGCCCTCATGCTGGGATTCGCGGGGTGTAATGCAAACGAAATCAACCGTGGCGTTGAGGTTCTGGAAAAGGTCTTTAGAACCATCGGACAGTGATCGGTCCAGATGCTATAGGGAGGACACAGGCCTGAAACGACGTCGAAGGGAGTGGGTCTGAAGCATCCCGCAGGAGTTCGTGATCTGCTGCAATGGTCTATTCCAGAACTCCAATATGGTACAGAAAGCTAGACCAGTGATAAGTACCCTCTTTAACTGGAGGACATTCACTTGAGAAGGCTTTTTCTACTATTCATGTTTTGCATTGCTCCAGTGGCCCTTGCACAACGCGCGGACGTGCAACCGCTCCTATCGAAAGACCTATCGGGCATTCCCGGCAAAGAGGGCCTGATGGTCAAAGTCACATTCCCCCCGGGGCACAGCGACGGTCTGCATCGGCATAATGCGCATGTCTTCGTCTATGTTCTCGAAGGCACGGTCGTTATGCAACTCAAAGGGAAACCTTCTGTAACTCTGCATCCAGGCGACACGTTCTATGAAGCCCCAGACGATATTCACCTCGAAGGCAAGAACGCAAGCGCCACGTCCCCCGCTACATTCATCGCGTTCTTCGTCAAGGACAAAGGCGCTCCTGTCGTTACTCCGGTGAAGTAGACAGCCGGGACGACGTAGAGTCCTGCAGACTGACGCGCGTGAGGCTGAATCGCGGTAGGCGCTTCCGGCAGCAGTCTGCATGCATTGCCAAGTGGGAGAGTGAACTGATGTCGGCAAACTATGTAGTGACCGGGGCGTCGGGCGTTCTAGGTGCGGCGTTAGCGGTACGGCTGAATGAGAGCGGATTGGTGCCCAAGGGGCTCGGGCGGAAGCCGAAACCTCCTGGATTCGTTGGGCACTGGCTCCAGTGCGATCTAACAGACGCGGCAAGCGTCGAGTCTTGTCTTGCCGACGCGGACGTCGTAGTTCACTGCGCCTCAAGTCCTTTAGAGCCGGAAAAAGATCGCATCACCATGCGGAATCTCATCGCTGTCGCGAGACGTACACGATGCCATATCGTGTACGTGAGCATTTGCAGTATGGAATCGGCTGCGCCCTATAACGACTACTACAAGTCGAAGTTGTCGGACGAACGCGATCTCGAGTTGAGTGGCATCTCGTATGGAATCGTGCGGATCGCTCAGTTTCATCCTTTCGTGTCACGCCTCCTCTCGCACCTTGTGGTCGGACCAATCATTCTGGCTCCGAAACTGCAGTTCCAACCGATCGACGTTGCGTTCGCAGCTGAGGTGCTTTGCAAGTTTGCTATGGATCGTAAAGAGGGGCGTTCGCCAGATGTTCATGGACCTCAGAGCTTCACGCAACGTGAACTCATTCACGCATGGCTTCGCGGCAACCGAATGAAGAAGATTGTGTTGCCTTTTCCCCGCATTGGCAAGCTGAAACAACTTGGCCGGATTGAACCGGTGGAAGGATTATCAGGCGGAAGAACGTGGCAGCAATGGCTGAGGGAGGAAGAGGGAAGCCCAAGCCCTTACACGTGGTAGTCCGGTTGAAGTTGAGTACGGCCTCGTTCTCATTGAATTGATCCGGGCCCCACACTCAGTTGGACTGAAATACCCGCGCTGCTCCTACTTTTCCAAGCCGCAACGCGGGTGATGTTTGTGGCGTTCTCCAACACAGCATGTCATTGAGCGAGGTGATTCACTTCACCAGACCATTTAACTTGGCGAAGGGGTCGTGGTGAGGATCACTGTTCCATTCATATTCTGCACCGCCAGCAACGTTCACAACGGCGTCATGTCCGAACAACCTCTCGATCAAGCCAAGAGCCATGTCTGTGCCGGCTGAGATGCCCGAGGACGTGAAGTACTTTCCATCTTCAACCCACCGGGCTTGAGGAACCCATTAGATCACATCCAAACAGGTCTCAAAGTCCCATTCTCGATCAACTCCACGATCTAGCGAGTTGAATGAGTGCTTTCCTAATCGCGGTCTCATGATGGGCAGAAAATCCCAGCAGCACACCCTTCGGGTCGAGACGCTTCAACGTGTAGCGGTCTATACCAATGACCTCAACTCCTCGTGCAGCAGAGGTTTTTCTGCTTGCCGCGATGTCGAGTCCCGCCCGAACATTGGAGATTTCAAACATTCCGCCAAGGGATCGTCCATTCGTTCAAAGCTTCCTAGGGCTTAAGGACGCTCGAAAGAGCGATGCGCTAGTGCAGTTCGTCTTCGATTCCTTCGAAAACTTTGCTGTGCAGCCCGATTGTGGGACCAATTGTCAGACAGGGCAAAGAACGCCCTGAAGATGAATTTGTGGAATGGTAGCCCTATGGCACTTTGGTACGACACTGCCTCGTTGATGCCCATGGACATCCGCTATGGAGATTGGGAGGTAGAGAGGACGGGCTGGTTCTAAGCCAGACCTGTGTAGTGGTGCTAGGTCAGGTTTGGTAACAGACTCGTTTCTCCTCCAAACGGTTCTCCTTGGATCGCCATCGCCGATTGGAATGGTCATTTCCCGACGATGGCTAATTGCGCAAGGAGCTTAAGATGCGCGTAGAAATATTCCTCACAGAAGAAAATAAAGGACTAACGGCGTTTCGACCCGCTACCGTAACAAAATAAATAACGATAACAATAAAAAGGTTATCGTGATATTTTTGTTTACGTATGGATGCTTACGCCCAACTCGAACGGTATCTGCTTCAGATCGCTGGAGATCGCGTCTGGCTCCAACACCTGCCTGCGTCTGCCGCGCGGCAGCTCCCTCTCTTCATGCGGGAGAAGTTCGCTCTCGCAGAGGGAGACCTCTTCGGGAAGAGACTCTTTTTTGCCATTGAGAAGCCTGATGTACGGGATACCACCGAGGAGGTGACCGCGACCGGCATTACAAAAGAACTGCAGGTCCTTCGCCGCGCGCTGGGGAGTGAGGTTGCCCTCGTGCTCCAGCCAGTGCTCGCTCACGTCCGAAATCGGCTCGTGCAGCAGCACGTCCCCTTCATCGTTCCCGGAACACAGATGTTCCTTCCTATGATGATGGTCGACCTCCGAGAACAATACGCGCGACGCGGCACCAAGCCGCTGCAGCAGCTCTCCACTGCAGCACAGTTGATCGTTCTGTACCATTTGGTGCGGCAGCCGCTTGACCAGGTGCCGCAGGCCACCATTGCCGATTTTCTAGGGTACTCCCGTATGGCGATCAGCAGAGCTAACGAAGAGCTCCAGAACGTCCGACTCTGTGAGCTCCGCCGTAGCGGACGCGAGGTATATCTTGAGTTCCTCGGAGCGCCACGCACGATCTGGGAGACTGCCGAGCCCCTACTCAAAAGTCCCGTACGCAAGACGCACTGGATACATTGGCAGAAGAAGCCAAAGGACATCCCTCTCGCTGGAACAACAGCGCTCGCCAAGCTGACCATGCTGAACGAAGACAGCGTACCAACATTTGCAATCCGGGAACGGTTCGTCCAGGCAGCATGGAGCGCTGGAAGGTTCAGCCTCGCCCCTGGACGAGATGGCGCGGATGCGCGTCTAGAAGGCTGGGCGTACGATCCCGCTCTACTCTCCCCGCGTGGCGACACTGTGGACCCATGCTCACTCTACCTATCTCTGCGCGCAAACGCCGACGAGCGAGTGCAGAAGGAACTTCAATATCTCCTCGATAAGGTAATCGTATGATTCGTGGTCTCGACACATTTAAGGAACACTTCGCCGCGTTTCCCGATTCCTATCTCATGATTGGTAGTGTCGCCTGTCATGAGTGGTATCAGGCACTGGGCTGGGAGTTCCGCGCCACCAAGGACCTCGACATTGTCATCCTCATCGAAGCTCTGACCGAGGAGTTCGTGGAAAGATTTTGGCAGTTCATCGAATCAGGAAAATACGAGATTCGTCAGAAGGCAGATGGTGGTCGCGTCCTGTATCGTTTCGCCAAACCGCAAGAAGACGGATATCCCGCGGTGGTCGAAGTCTTCAGCCGCAAACCGGAAGGCATTACGCTTTGGGAGTCGCAAACCATCGTCCCGATTGCTCTCGATGAGGCAGAAGCGAGTCTCTCCGCCATCCTCCTCGATGATGTGTACTATCAGCTCATCCTCAATCATCGCGTCCCGAACTCTGACCCTTCCGTGGTATCCGCTCTGGCTCTCATCCCGCTCAAAGCGAAGGCGTGGCTTGATCTCGTACACCGCAAACAAAACGGAGAAAGGGTAGATCAGAAAGACATCGAAAAACATCGTGCCGATGTCTTTCGCCTGGCTGCGACATTGACCGGCGATGCCGGTCCGCAGATCGATCCGCGCGTGCAGGACGACATGAAGCAATTCCTCGCGGGCTTTCCAGCCGATGACCCCGATTGGGTAAACATCCTATCTGCGCTCCGTGCGACGCTTGGCAACCGAGCGCCCGCTCCTGCATCGCTCCTTGAAGCTATCCGTGAGACCTTCCATCTCTAAGCCTAGACAGTAGGTCTCCAGCGATTTCAAACCTCTCGGTTCGGATTATTAAAATGGCGTCTCTGCAGTCGTAGGATTACGTGACTGGAGAAAGTATGAATCCTGACGAGATAGTGAAGGCGGGATCGCTCGTAGCAAAGAGTGCAGCAGGGCTGGGGATAGCCATCCCTTTTACAGGGGTCGTGAAGCGAATGCTCGGTCCGGCATCAGATGAAATTGCTGAAATGATGCGCGATCAGATTCGTCTTTATCGATACGAGCGACAACTCGCCTGCGTAGAAAAAGCTGCAAAAATGGCCGAATCCGCGGGCATTAAGACGGGGCCAGTTGCCCCGAAAATCTTATTTCCGCTTCTCGAAGGTGCATCGTTCGAAGAGAATGAAGAAATCCACACGATGTGGGCCACTCTATTAGCCAATGCCGCTTCTTTGTCGGGTGTGGACGAGGTGCGTCCCGCATACATAGCCATGTTGAAACAACTGGCGATCGATGAGGCGCGACTCCTCAATGAATTGTTTTCGATATATGAAAACCGCAACATCAACGGGAAAATACCGCGCACAGAGTTCGATCTGGGGGAAATGCAGACTGCATACATCGCCGGTTTTCCCTCACAAGACGACTCGAATTTCTATGTTTGTGTTGCGAACCTCGAAGCCGCAAATCTCATTGCGAAAGTTGAATACAGTACGATTGCAATGATCGGTAGTTACTGCCTTACTTTTCGAGGGTTTGCTTTTGGCTCTGCTTGCCGAGCGCCGCGCAAGGTAAGTGGAGACCAGTAACGCACTACCGATTCCCGACCAAAAGTTCGACCTTCCGCTGTAGTGGCAGGCTATCGACGCGCGGAGAGCAACGCTCGATCAGCTGAGAGGGAATGCCGCAGATTGAAAACCTGCTATAGGGCGGTCGTCGCAGATCCTCTAATTAAGATTCTTACGCGCTCTGCGTGCGCTCTGTTTATTCGTTGTGGGCCGTTTTGCATGGTCTAGAGTGTCATCCGCTGACCTGCATGTTGTTCAAACTACGTTATCGTGTTGATTCGATTCCTACAGCGTCCACCTTGGTCGAAAATACTGCATTCCGGTCGAAAAATGTTCGGAAACGACCTCTTCGGTCGAAAAACGTTCGGAAGGGCCGCTCCGAGCAAGATGGAGGCGATCTGGCTCAAAATCCAATGTCTGATGCGGCTTCCGGTTTGTGCAACAGCTTGTTGCACGAACTCGGCTCGCTGCCTCCACGAACGAAAAGCCTCGCTTTGAGAGGCTGAATTGCCACAACCCAAGGATGAAAATCATCCGACCCGAACTCATCCTCTCCATCGTCGTGGATCGGGAATCCGAGGACCACATTATCCGTGAACATCTTGACAACGTGGGGCGCTTCTTTCATTCCTGACGCGCTGAACTCTTCATAGTCGATAGCGAGATCAACCTTCGCGTCATTCAGCGCGTTAGTGAGTTCAATCAGCAGCTCATTTGCTTTTCCGTTCGTTGTCGCCTGCTTCACACATCCGCGCTGAACTTCAAGATGTCGAGATATACAACCCAGGAATGACGCATCGACGGTTTACCGATCGAGGTCTCATAAGGGCTTTGGAGCGCGATTGTGTCAATACTTAAACCTTACTCGCTTCATTTCCAGGAAGGATTCGCTCCTCTACGCGCCGCAGGGAGTTCGCGGCATTCGTGGCACGACATCGTGCAGCGAGTGTCGCTCGTCAATTCATCAGCACACGCCATGAATGGTTGATGGGAAGCCGTGACTGGACTATGTCACGATGAACTTTCCATCCCCTCCAATCGAGGAAGCAACTAATGTCTACTGTCGTGGCAATATCGCTCGACACAATTCCCGACATCGTCTTCAATGCGACCGTCAAAGAACACAAGTCGAGAATCGTCGACAGAGAGAGAGTCGAGCAACGCCTATCTATAGCTTTCTATAGGTGACAGAGGCTCGTGGTCCATGATTCATTGGGCGGAGCCGTGCTGTGGGCGCTACTGCCGGACGTTGGAAATCGATGATGGTGAATACTGCGGCCGTCGGTAAATCCCGACCGCACGCAGGGAGCCTCTCACTTATCCGATGCATACATGTAGACGGCGCATATCATGGCAATGTGGTGGGAGGGACCGATGAGCTTGCCAAAATCTGAAGTTGTTGGCGCAGTAGAGCCAAGTCAGCGTATGTTCCCTGAACAAAAGTTTTCTGCGTTTCGGCCAGTATCCACCGTCCCCCAGGAAGTTTTGTTTGTGCTGGATGGGAAGCAGATCGTGGCGCATACCGAGGATCTTCTAATCGATTCAATTCTGAATGAGAAGGATCTACCTCACATCTGCTATCACTCTCGCCTGATGGGCCCAATCGAAACCTGTGACACATGTATGGTTGAGGTCGACGGGGAGATCGTTCGCGCCTGCGGCACGAGCATCAAGGCTGGGATGAATGCCGTCACCGATACTGCACGTGCAAAGGCTGCGCGGATGGAGGCTCTCGACACGATTCTTGGCAACCACATGTTGTATTGCACGGTATGCGATAACAACAACGAGAACTGTCGAGTCCACAACACGACGAGATCTCTCGGAGTAGAGCATCAGAAAATTCCTTTCACACCGAAGCCATATGAAGTGGATATGTCCAATCCCTTCTATCGCTACGATCCTAGCCAGTGCATCCTCTGTGGCCAGTGTGTTCAAGCGTGTCAAACCGTACAGGTCAACGAGACGCTCTCGATTGGCTGGGAGTTGGATCGTCCTCGCGTGCTGTGGGATGGAGGAATGCAGATCGGAGGGTCGAGTTGTGTCTCATGCGGACAGTGCGTGACTGTCTGTCCTTGCAATGCCTTGATGGAGAAGTCCATGCTCGGCGAGGCCGGCTACATGACGAATCTCCCGCATGCGGCCCTCGATAAGTTAATCGATGTCGTAAAGGAGATTGAGCCTGAAATGGGCTACGGTGTGATCATGCAGGTCTCAGAGGTAGAGGCCCACATGCGCGAGTCTCGCATCAAGAAGACCAAGACAGTCTGCACGTACTGTGCGGTTGGTTGTAGCTACGATGTCTGGACGAAAGACCGCAAGATCCTCAAGGTCGTTCCAGCCCATGGCGACTCCAATCAAATCTCGACCTGCGTGAAGGGCAAATTCGGATGGGACTTCGTCAACCACGAAGATCGCCTGAAGAAGCCTCTTATTCGGGAAGGAGACACATTCCGTGAAGCATCCTGGGAAGAAGCTCTCACACTGGTGGCGTCGAAGTTCACTCAGATCAAAGCTGAAACAGGTCCGGACTCTTTGGCAGTCATCGCATCGTCGAAGACAACAAATGAGGAGATTTACCTGATGCAGAAGTTTGGGCGTCAGGTGATCGGTACGCAGAATATCGACAACTGTTCGCGGTACTGCCAGTCTCCCGCGACTACTGGCCTCTTCCGAACTGTCGGCTATGGAGGTGACTCCGGTTCCTTTGAGGATCTCGTTTTTTCGAGTGTGATTCTCATCGTTGGCGCAAACTCGGCGGAAGCCCATCCCGTGCTCGCAGCGCGCATGAAGAGGGCACACAAGTTCTTCGGCACGAAGCTGATCGTTGCTGATCCTCGGAACAACGAGCTGGCACAGCGTGCCGACCTACACTTCCGCCCTCGACCCGGTACCGATCTGGTCTGGCTTTCCGCGATGAGCCGATACATGTTCGATCACGGCCATGCAAAGCTGGACTTCATCGAGAAATCGGTGAACAATCTTGAAGCTTTTCGACAGAGCCTAGAGCCCTTCACCCTGGAATATGCCTCCCATGTATGCCAGATTCCGTTGGCAACACTTGAGCAACTTGCAAAAGAACTCGCGGCGGCTAAAACCGTGGCGATTTGCTGGGCCATGGGTGTAACGCAGCACATCCGTGGATCGGACACATCAACCGCCATTTCGAACCTGCTGCTGACGACGGGCAACTATGGACATCGTGCCGGCGGCGCATATCCTCTACGCGGACATAACAACGTGCAGGGTGCAGGCGACATGGGAGCGGCGCCAAACTTCTATCCGGGCTATCAAGCGGTAGATGATCCTGCGGTCCGTGAAAAGTTTGAGAAGAACTGGGGAGTGAAGCTCCCTGCTGATCGTGGAATGGACAACCACCAGATGGTGGAAGCTGCGATCGAAGGTAAACTTCGCGCGATGTACATCGCTGGTGAGGATATGATCGGGGCGGATTCCAACTCCAATCACGTAGCCAAAGCATTTGAGAAGCTGGACTTTATGGTGCTGCAGGATATCTTTTTCACCGAGACCTGTCGTTATGCAGATGTGATCCTCCCAGCAGCCCCCGCTCTCGAAAAAGACGGCACCTTCACCAATACGGAACGTCGCATTCAGCGTCTGTACCAAGCTCTCCCGGAGCTAGGAGATGCGAAGGCGGATTGGAAGATCACTCAGGAGATCGCGCGGCATATGGGTGCGGATTGGAACTACTCGCATCCCTCCGAAATCTTAGCGGAAATGGCATCCCTGAGTCCTATCTATGCTGGTGCAAGCTATGCACGGCTGCAGGGCTATGACACACAGCAATGGCCGATTTCGGAAGAGGGCGTGGATCAGCCAGTTCTTTATCTGAATGGCTTTCCTTTTCCAGATGGGAAAGCACGTTTCTATCCTGTCTCCTTCGTTGAGCCTCTCGAGCAGCCTGATACCGAGTTCGATTTATTCCTGAATAACGGTCGGCAGCTTGAACACTTCCACGAAGGCAACATGACCAATCGTGTTCATGGAATTCATGAGGAAACCCCCGAGCGCTACGTCGAGATCTCGCCAGAACTCGCGCAGGAACGCGGTGTGGAGTCGGGACGTTGGATACGGCTCACCAGTCGACATGGCTCCATCAAGATCAAGGCTCTTGTGACGTCTCGTGTGGAGGGCCGTCAAGTATATCTCCCTTTGTTGTCGCAGGAAGGGCCGGTGAATGTCCTGACAGGCTCTCATGCGGACGATGCGACCAACACTCCCGCGTACAAAGAAACTGCCGTGAACTTGATGGTTCTGGAGGAGTTGGGGAACAGCCCCCTCAACCCATTGAACTTTCGCGCTAACGGAAGGCCCACACCGCAAATGGGTGTCGAAGTAGAACGCAAGTGGAAGCGAAAGGATTATCACGAACCCGGCGCGCCGCAGTTAGTCACCATTCAGAGCACCAACGGTCACAAGAAAGGAATGGAAGCCTAATGGCAAAGGCAGTGGAGTTTCGCCATTTCAAGCCTGCCAACTCGCGGGATGACCTGATTCGTCGCATCGAAGCAGCCCCTCAAGAACACGCGGACGCGATCCTGGAGGCATACGATCTGCTTGAGAGTCTCCACGAGAAAGGCATCCTGTCTGCTCTGAATGGAGCTCTTCGGGCCAGCGATACGGTCATTGAAAAAGTGACGGATGTTGTTAGTTCTAAGGAAGCTGTCAACGCAGTGCGTATTGGTCTGCTGTTGGGGAATCTTCTCAGCGCAGTGGAAGTGGATCGCGTCCATACGCTTCTGACATCTCCGGAAAAGAAGGCTCCATCTCTCATTTCGCTCGTCGGCACAATGAACAATGAGGATGTGCGGCGGGGAATGTCAGTCGGGCTCTCTCTACTGGGAGTGTTTGGCGCCGCTCTCGCTCGCACTGAGAAGTAGTCCGCATCCGTAAGAAGCGTTACTCAGGAGTAAGGTATGGCGGATCATCTGGTTCTACCGAGGGAGACTGAAAGCTCCAACCCCATGCCACTCAAGACGCTGCCGATTGCAGGTACCAGGCGCCGAGAGATTCTTAAGGTGGAGGCCAATCAGTCTGCTTTCGTCTCGGACGCTTTGGCAGTCGAAGAGCCACTTGAGATCAAGCTTGCTTACGGACCGAGCAACAATCGAACGGTTAAATCCATTGCCGTGACGATGCGTACGCCCGGAAACGATGCGGAATTGACGATTGGGTTTCTGCTGACAGAAGGCGTGCTTCGAGAACCAGATGATATTGAGCGCATTACCGTAGCCGCGCGAGCGCCCGAAGTAGAGCGAGAGAGCGACGCTGATGACGAACTCGTACATGCGAGAAACTCCATACTCATTGAACTGGCGCCGGACGTAGAAATCTCACTCAATACCCTGGAGCGCAACTTCTACACCACGTCGAGTTGTGGGATCTGCGGCAAAGCGTCACTCCTGGCCCTGCGGAGTGTTTGTCCCCCTCGGCGATCCAATGCCTTCGACATCGCCGCGAGTGTTCTCCTGAGCGTGCCCGATCGTTTGCGCAGAGCCCAAGGCAACTTTCAGCAGACGGGCGGACTTCATGCCGCGGGACTCTTCGATCGCGAAGGGAACTTACTCTCCCTGCGTGAGGACGTAGGGCGGCATAACGCGGTCGACAAATTGCTCGGAGCCGAATTTCTTGCGGACCGAACTCCGCTGGTTCAGCGACTGTTGCTTCTTTCTGGTCGAGCTAGCTTCGAGCTGCTACAGAAAGCGGTCATGGCCGGGATTCCAATGATTGCTTCGGTGGGTGCCCCTTCAAGCCTCGCAGTGCGCGTCGCAGAGCAATTTGATGTAACCCTCATCGGGTTTCTTCGCGAGAACCGGTTCAATATCTACCATGGGGCGGATCACGTGATGGGACTTGAGGTTTAGGTCGAAATCAACATCATTGGGCTTGAGGAGGTCCGCTATGAAGCTTCGCATCAAGGGGGATTCAATTCGTCTCCGTGTCTCTCGCTCCGAACTTCAACGTCTCAGGGACGGACAGGTGATCGAGGAAACCGTTCACTTCCCAGGCGGCGACCTTAGATACGCGTTGGGCTCATCCCCGCAGATCGATGCGACGACCGCGAGCTTTCGTGATGGCAGAATCACATTGGTGATCTCTAGCGCTGAGTTGGCGATGTGGTTGAACGAACAAGAAGTCGGTATCTACACCAGCATCCCAACTGCTCCTGATCGCCAGCTAGAAATCACAATTGAGAAAGACTTTGCCTGCCTTGACCGCTCAGACGAAGATAACAGCGACACGTTCGTAAATCCGCATTCTGGAGTCGCCTGCTGATATTGATCAACAGGGCCGTTTCTTAACAGAAGCCTCTATTGCATATTCCGCTTGGAAGACCTCTTCGGCTTGCACTGTTGCTGGCTTGTCTACCCTCAGCATCCATTAGGAGAACCGATGAAAGTTCGCTGGAGACTTGCCATAACTTTCGCAGCGCTTGCATGCCTAGCTTCGGTCAACGAGAAACTCCGAGCTCAGACATACCAACAAGCGGATATGCGCAATCGAGGCGATGTGCCTCTAGCACTCTTGCGATTTTCATGTGATGTTTCCGATCTATGAACGATGCTTCCGACGTTCCTTTACGGCATCAGCAAGCTCCTGGAGAAGCTCCTTAGTCTCCGGCCAGTCGATGCAGGCGTCTGTAATGCTCTGACCATAGACAAGGGCTTTGCCGTTCACAAGTGACTGTGCTCCGGCAACCAGATTGCTCTCAATCATCACACCTATGATGCGTCGTTCGCCTCCTGCCACCTGGGCGGCGACATCGTGGCATACGAGCGCCTGCTTGTGATGATCTTTACCGCTATTTGCATGGCTGAAGTCGATCATGATGCGAGGTTGTACCTTGGCCTTTTCCATCTGGTCGGCCGTCGTCGCTACGGAGGCAGCTTCGAAGTTGGTGACGTTGCGACCGCCGCGCAGAATGATGTGGCAATCTGGATTGCCGGATGTGAGCAGGATCGATGCCTGACCGGTCTCGGAGGTGCCGAGGAAGGTGTGCTCGTGGCTAGCCGAGAGGATCGCCTCGACTGCAATCTGGACGTTGCCCGAAGTGCCGTTCTTGAAGCCAACCGGGCAGGAGAGGCCACTGGCAAGCTGGCGATGAACTTGGCTCTCCGTGGTGCGCGCACCAATGGCACCCCAGCTTACGAGATCCGCAAAGTATTGCGGCGAGATCATATCGAGAAACTCAGTCCCCGCGGGCACGCCCATCTCCGCAAGGTCCAGCAGCAGGGCTCGTGCCATGCGAAGGCCATCGCTGATGCGGAAGGATTCATCGAAGTAGGGGTCATTGATGAGGCCCTTCCAACCCAGGGTCGTACGCGGTTTCTCAAAGTAGACACGCATCACAATCAGCAACTCGTCCGAAAGCTCAGCGATCGCCTTCTTCAGGAGGGAAGCGTATTCACGTGCTGCTTTGGTGTCATGAATGGAGCAGGGACCGACTACGACAATGAGGCGATCATCAGTCCCATTCAGTACGTCGGCCAACTGGCGGCGGCCTTCGAACACTGTGCGCGCGGCTTCGTCCGTAACGGGCATCTCGTCCTCAAGAAAGATGGGAGGGAGGACGATTCGGCTGGACTTAATACGAAGGTTGTTTGTCTGGTATGTCATAGCAGCTTAAGTCAGAATACTAAGATGCCAACCGGCCTGATACAGTCGGTGGAGTTCGATGAAAACACAATCGCGGTGGGCTGTTACTTGCTTCGCATGACGTAACTGCTGTTCGACCACTACCCCCCAAAATTAGCAACTGCCGAACGGGCTAATTTCGGATGATCCCCCGATCTGTTGGGTCGGATTCAATCACTTCAATGAATGGGGCGATGCACTGCGTTGCCGCAAGCGAAACCCGCAAAGAATAGGGATGATGATAGAACGGACCCGGAGTCGACGTGTTCCATGTCCTGCGATATGGACACTTCGCCGCCCAGTGATTTCCGGACATTTTTCATCCGATGACATGTGGATGGACAGCTTGGATGATTGAACCTATCCAAGGTCTGAGCTACATCTCTTCTTCGTCGCCAATGGGCATTCCCGGAGGTGTAGTGATTGACTTCGCAGGCACGAACTTATCCGGGTTCCTGTTGAACTCGTTGATGCGCTCGATCATCGCCAAGCGGTGAATCGCCTCCGCACTGTCAGCAGGGGGCGCCTCAGAAGTCCATTGCTTCAGGAGGTCCTCCACGTGATAGCGAGCGATGGCTCGTGCCTGTGAGGCCGCATCGGCATTCACGGCAAGTGAAAGCATCGCCTCAAGTCCGCGAAATTCAACGGCTCGCATCACCTCAGAGCTGATCGTATGGCCGCTCTCGGTTCGCTCTGCGGTCGTCTTCGAAACCTTCTCCATCATCACGCGTAGACTGGGACCCTTGTTGCCATCCGCTGTGTCACGCATGTGGTATTGCAGCAGTCGGGATGCACGCGCGGGATCAAACAAGACATTCAGTGTGAGATCTGCTGCTGATTCTGCGGCGGCGATTGGGTCGAACGTCAGACCGGTCTCACTCGGGAATGATTCCTTCGTCCTGGGATAATCGGGGGGAACGGGTGGCAGGATCTTTAGTAAGGACTCCGGCAACGTGAGGGTGTCCGGTTCCAGCGTCTTCAAGACAGACGTCAGAGCAGCATCCTGGTCTTTCAACGGAACGATGGATGGGGCTGGCTGTCCGTCTCCACGCAGGTTGTATTCATAGCGCAATCCGCCGATCAGCTTGATCGTAGCCTCCGTCTGGTAACGGTGGAGCAGGTACAACGGCACGAGCGTCTGTTCAAGCTGCGCCATTGGTGTTCCTTTGCGAATCGCATCTTCACCGAAGTGGGCCAGCGCTGCCTTACGGACTTCCAGGATTCGATTCAACTCTGCTGTAGCATCGGGTCCGTTGTCCCAGAGGTGCGCGATCGGACTGGCGGATCCGGCGGGACGGGCATCATCGTCACTCAGGAAGGGGAGGTTCTGTTTCTGCGCTTCCTCCAGAATTCGCGATAACTCCTGCTGTTCATCCGTGCGCGGAGCGAACTGTCGATAGCCGTAGGTGATCGCTACTTTGTCCCAGGCGCCGATGCCGATCGCGTAGGCGTGGGTCAGATCGACAGCTCCATCTTTGCCGAGTTGAATATTCGGATGAGGGTAATCCATGACACTTGTGCTCTGACCGAAGCTAGAGGCCGCGAAGTTGTGCACCAACCCTAACGTGTGGCCCGTTTCATGCGCGGCGAGCTGCCGCAAGCGAGCCAGCACCATCGCTAACATCGGATCATTCGAAGGAACGGTTCCGTTCTTGTACGGCGAGAGCAGAGCTTCTGCAATCAGGTAATCCTGACGCCCACGGAGAGAGCCCAGTGTCACGTTGCCCTTAATGATTTCTCCGGTCCGGGGATCGATGACGGCCGAGCCATAGCTCCAGCCACGCGTATAGCGATGGACCCATTGGATGATGTTGTAACGGACATCTATCGGATCTGCATTCTCCGGGAGCAGGTCGACTCGGAACGTACCCTTCGCCCATCCGCTTGCCTGGAATGCTTCATCCCACCAGCGCGCTCCCTCCACGAGAGCCGTGCGAATTGGCTCCGGCGCTCCACGGTCGACGTAGTACTGGATAGGAGTTACCGCCTCACAGGCGTTTTTGCATGCGGGGTCTTTCTTCTCCAGCCGATGCCGAACCAGAAGCTTCTGATCGAGTGCGCCTCCGAGCGGAGCGGTATAGTCTCGGTAATCTGCACTGAAGTATCCGGATCGCGGGTCGAAGCGCCTGGGAGTGTATCCATCCTTGGGCAATGCCACAAAAGAGACGCGTTCATGCAGGGTCATTGCATGAGCATCCGGCGCTACATCTTTGACGAACTTCGCGTCTGCCGTGCTGTCAATTGCAAATGTGAGTTTGGCTTCCAGTTCGGTATTCATTGGGAACGCGCGTGAGTCGTCAATTGCAATGACCGAACGAGTGGCGTCCAGATGATAGGTCCCCTGCTTCGCCTGCGCCAGGCGGTTGATGACGCCATGCACGTCACTGAGCAGGAAATTGGTGGCATCGATGAGGACAGCGCCGTTCGTCTCTGCCTCCACCGTGAATCCCCACAGCACTGATTCCGGAAACGATTGCCGCACTGCGAGCGCTTCCGCTGCGGTCGTAGAACCACTGCGGAACGCGACGTTGGGCTGTACAAGAAGCACCTTCTGTCCAACGCGCTCAAACCGCACAAGTCGGCCATCTCCAATCTGGCCGCGGTCAAGAGAGAGATCGTTGGAGCCCGTGCCGTAGGGCAGGGAGTCGACATAGATCATGTCGCTATCGAGCTTCGGTATCTCGAGATACAGCCGTCCCGTTTGTTCATCCCAATCGAGCGGCAAGAAGCCGTCGAGATGCCTCATGTCCTTTGTCTTATCGGCGATGCTTGGTGCTGCCGCGGCATGGATCGAGAGCGGGGAGAGGGCGACGACAAGGGCGAGTACAGTGAGCTTACGCATGGTTTGTCGCTATCAAACCACGTTGCTCCGCCAAGGTGCAGCATTTTTTGCTCACACAGGACTGCGGAACTGATCGATTGAATGGTGCCACACCATTGAGCGAACCGCCCAGTAAACCCCACACCCGATCCGCACCGTTTGCGATGAAGCGTATCGGCAAGCAAATCATCGGCGTGGACATCGAGGTCACCCTCTATTCCACGTTGGATTCATCCAGCATGCAGAGATAAACCATTTCCGGAGATGCAATCGGTCGGCCGGGCCCAGGCTGTTTTATGCCGACAACACGAAGGTGGTCGATTCGAAGCAGCATCGGTTGTGCGACTCCACAAAGCCATGCTGGCTGGCTCCCCGCGAGCCAGCCGAACGCCCACTTTTGCATGCAATGGCTTTGGTGAAATCTTTGTGGCATTTTTGTGGCAAATACTGCCGTTTTGGCCGTTTTTACCGGTTATGCCGTCTCATAAGTCCAATGTCATCAGTAGTTTAATTTTGGATTCGTACCTTCACACGGTGGAAGTCGTAGGTTCGAATCCTGCTGTGCCCACCATCAAATCAACAACTTACAAGCATCTCGATTTGGCGATTGGTAGCATTTGGTAGCAGATGCTCAATTCACCATCTCTGAGCCTGCGTTGCTGGTGAGCATCGCGTAGACCGTACCTACCATTTGCTGCACGCTCTCAGGCGGTTCCTGCATGTACTCGTTCGCGGTGGCGTCAGCTCGCGAGTGCCGTAGGTGGGACTGGATATCTTTAACTGAACCGAGATGCCTCGCCCGCGTTGCAATCGTGCGCCGGATCACCTGGAAGTTCAGCTTTTCGATACCTACAGACTCCCCGAGAGGCTTCAAGACCCTTTTCCGGTAGTTGCTGGTGTCGATGAACCCGCCGTCCGCATTCGGAAACATCGAGTCATCTGGAGAAGATTTCCTGTGCGCCTCGTTTTTACAGAGAGCACCTTGGCAGGAACCTTCCTTACACTCCAGCTTCCACCCTTTGAGCTCGGTGACCAGATCATCTGGCAGTGCATTTTCCCCAAGCTCTTGGGGGTCTTACCGAAGGGGCGAATCACCCCACGGTAGATGGTTTCAGTTAAGTCGAGTGTGTTCTCGCCATCAAACGTGCCAGCGGATGGCAAAGAGCTCACTCGGCCTTAAGGCATCTGTCATCTCGAGGAGGATTGGGGGCGCATGACTGTCGAGCCGTTCCCGAGTGGCCAGTCCTGTTCTACAACCAATCTCATTCGGATCGTGCATTCTTGTCGCGTCTCAAGCTGTCAGCCAAAAGTATTGCTTCAGCAATTTCGCGCATGGACTTTCTTCGCTGTCGGCTTTCCCGCTGCATGTTCCGGTACGCGTCGTCCTCGGAAAGATTCAGATCACGCTGCAAGATGCCTTTGGCACGATCGACGAGCTTGCGGGTTTCAAGCCTGTTCGTGAGGACAGAGTTCTCCGTTTCGAGACGAGCGCGTTCAATTTCTGCTCCGACGAGAATGCCAACAGTGGAGAGCATTCTCTGCTCCAACTCGCTATGTTGGTAAGGCTGCCTGTGCTGCACATTCAGAACTCCCACGACACGATTTGCGCAACTTACGGGGGCGCATAGCATCGCTTCGAAGCGGTCCTCCGGCAGACTGACGAACGCACTGAAGCGGGGGTCTTCACTTGCTCGTTCCGGAATGGCAACTGTTTCGCGATGTTCCGCAACCCATCCGGTAACGCCTTCGCCGATGGAGAGCTTGAGATGGTCGAGTTCTTCCGTATGGGGATTCCGTGAGGCGCGTAAGACAAGTTTGTCGTCTTCCAGTGTGTACAGGAAGCAGGAATCACATGGAATGACGATGGACACGAGCGTCACGATGCGTGAAAGTGTGACGTGAAGCGGGTCTGTGGATGCGATATGACTGCTGATTTCCTGCAGCACGTCAAACGGAGCCAAGCCGTCTCGGAATCCAGACATCGCAGAAGTAGAAGGTGCGACCTGTTGCACGCTCCCGCGGTAGGGTGGACGCGGTCTCACACTGGGTGCGGCAGTAGACGACGTTTGCACTGATCTCTTCTCGGCCAGAAGCTTCTTGGCGTATTGCGCAGCTTCATTCACCATGAAGCCCATGCGAGGACGCGAAGGCTCGAAGTCTGGTTGAACGCCGTAGTGCTTCAACTCCTCCGTGGTAGTGGGTCCAATCGAAACGACCATGGCTTGCTGCAAGGCGATGCTCAGCATCTCGCGTAAACCCAATTCATCAGCGATTTGGAACAGATGAATCACCTGTACCGCCGTCATGAACAAGACAACGTCAATTTCGCCGTCGCAAAGGCGGCGTACTGCATCGCGCAATGGTTCGAGATCAAGTGGCAGGCCCCATTGATATACGGGAACCTTTGTAACCTCTGCGCAACGACCAACCAGCTCCGCGATGAATTCCGGATTGGTTGCGCCGTATTCCTGTACCGCAACGCGAAACCCGCCGAGCTGCTGCCCATACTGCGAATCGAGCAGTGCAAGCACTTCATGCCATGTGCTGGGTTCCTCAGTCGACGCGGACACGGGCACCTGGAGCTCCCGTAAAACGGCAACAGGCTTCACTCCACGCGTGACCACTTCACGTTTTCGGAATTGCTCCAGGATTGCGCCCTGTGAATACCTGGTCTCTAAAGTCTGGAGGAGTTTGGTGACCCCGATCCCTGTCAGAAAGATGAGGAGATCGAAGTCGCCGTTGAGAAGACGTTCCCCGAATGCGAAGCAATCGGTATTCGATTCGAGGGGAATCTCTCGCATCGCGGACACAACGATGGGGTCGCCGTTATACGTGCGGATCAGCTTTTCGACTTCGCGGGCGCGACGGGTCTCAAGCGATAGCACTCGCAGACCATCGAAGCTGGCATGACGCATGCATTACTCCCAAAGAGAATGGGCAGCGGTTAAAACAGAAAACTGCCGAAGTTTCTTGAGTGTAACGTGTTCGAACTGCATTCTGTGCCGGCCCAGAACATGATCCTTGGCGATGGTTAGGAATCTTTCCCATTGCGGTTCGGAACGTGTCATGTCATACTTCGCGTATTGAAGTACGTCCTGCCATGACTGCCGGACAGCTTCCTTCCTGCTTTTGACTGGCCCCAAGGTGCGCCGGTTCCAGCGTTACGAAACAAGCTCCACGATGAGCCCAGATGTCACTCGATTCGCGATTGAGTGTGCGTCAGCGTGTTCTCGAAGCTTGTGCCGCTGACCCACTCCGAATCTTTGACTCTGGGCTCGCCTACTTGATGCAGTGCGAGGAAGAGTTGCCATGGCAGAGGTTCAAGCACCTGAAATCATTGCCTCCGGAGAGTTCTTGTCGGAGCAAAAGGCCTATCTGCAGGGCTTTTTCGCTGCGGTCGCTCAAAACTATCCCTATGTGGGACAGGTCGGTTCGGGACAATTCACTGCCGATCAGAATCTTGGTGGACCGAATCTGGCGGATGCTCCAACGTTCTTCAACACACCTGTAGAAGACTTATGCGCGGAAGAACGCTGGAAGTATGATTCCAATCCTTTGGATCTGTGGGATGAATTGCTCGAGCACGCGGCGGAAGACAAAGTTCCCAATGCTGAGTTCCGCTATCGCTTCAAGTTCCATGGATTGTTTCATGTAGCTCCAGCGCAGGATAGTTTCATGATGCGTCTGCGCGCACCGGGCGGAATTGTGAGCACCCATCAGTTGAGGGGGCTGGCGGATATCGCAGAGCGATTTGGTTGCGGCCGCCTCGACATCACGACACGTGCAGGAGTCCAGATTCGTGAATTTGCCCCGCGATCGATCGTTGATGTTTTGAACGCAGTGCGCTGCCTTGGCATGACATCCCAAGGCTCTGGAGCGGACAACATTCGGAATATCACTGCATCTCCGCTTGCAGGGATTGATGCTGCAGAACTAATCGACGTGCGGCCATATGCGAACGCGCTCCAGGCCTACATCCTCAACTCTAGCGATATGTTCGGGCTGCCACGAAAATTCAACATCGCATTTGATGGCGGCGGCACCATCAGCACACTTGCCGACACAAACGACATCGGCTTTCTTGCTGTTCGTATCGCGGAACGGAAGTCCGTCCCCCCGGGTGTTTACTTTCGCGTGTTGCTATGTGGAATCACGGGGCACCGGCAGTTCGCATCCGACTGTGGTTTGCTGTTGCGGCCGGACCAATTGGTTGCTGTTGCAGCCGCCATGGTGCGTGTCTTTGCAGAACATGGTGATCGAACCGACCGCAAAAAGGCTCGTTTAAAGTACCTGATCGACAAGTGGGGGACAGATCGTTTTCTTGAAGAGACAGAGAGGAAACTGACATTTCCAATCGTACGGATCTCCGCAGAAGAGTCTGAGTCGCGGAATGCGATTGACCGTACAGCCCATCTTGGCATCCATGCACAACCGCAATTGGGATTGCACTACATCGGAGTGGTTGTTCCTGTGGGTTGGCTTCCCGTTGGTCAAGCGCGCGCACTTGCCGATGTCGCCGATCGGTATGGATCGGGAGAAATTCGCCTGACCGTCTGGCAAAACCTGCTGCTGCCGAACATCACAACGCAGAACTTAGATGCGGCTCGTGAAGCTCTTCGGAATGCGGGACTCGAAGTTGAAGCAGGTCGTGTGTTGAGCGGTACGGTGGCATGTACAGGGAGTCGTGGATGTCGTTTCGCAGCGACTGACACTAAAGGGCATGCTCTTGAACTTGCAACTTTACTTGATGCAGCGTTTCCGGTTCTTCAGCCGATCAACCTGCACGTCACCGGTTGCTCTCACTCCTGTGCACAACACTACATTGGCGATATCGGTTTGATGGGAGTGAAGATCGGCGGCGAGCCCGGCTATCAGGTGAGCGTGGGCGGTGGTGCTGACAACGATCAAGCGCTGGCTCGAGAGCTATTTCCCGGGTTGCCTTATAAAGAAGTCCAATCCGCGCTGCACAACATCATGAAGCAGTACATGGAACAAGCCGTCCAGGGAGAGTCGTTCTTGGAGTTCTGCGGTCGGCACACTATCAGGGAGTTGCGTGGCTTTTGCAAGGTTGAACGCTTCAGTGAGGTGGGCGCATGAAAGTCGTGACACCATTCATTCCTGAAGATGCACCCTTCAGCGCGGAACAGCGAGCGTGGCTCAACAAGTTACTGGCTGATTTGTTCCCCAAGCATCTCTCCCCCGCGCCGCAAGCGAGCTATCGCCTAGGTTTATATTTCGCGTCGCAGAGCGGTACGGCAGAGCGGCTTGCCAAAAAAATGTCCAAGCTTCTTAGGGAAGCCGGACATGCACCGACTGTGCAATCAGTGGAGAGCTTATCGCTGCCGGCGCTGGGACAAGAGACGTATGCATTGTTTTTTGCCAGCACCTACGGCGAAGGAGAGCCCCCTGAGAATGCATGCGCTTTTCGAGATGCTCTCTTCTCAGACAATGCTCCCCGTTTGCAAGCACTTCGTTACGCAGTCTTCTGTCTTGGCGATCGTGCGTATGAGCACTTCTGCCAGTTTGGAATCGAACTAGACGATCGCTTGAACGCTCTCGGAGCCTCCCGCATCACGGCACGCGTCGAGAGTGACTTGGATGTCGATACGCCGTTCAGTGCATGGAGTGCGCAGCTTCTCAAGGCGTTCTGTGATTTCGGTCCGACGTTGAGCGAAGCGGCACAGATCACCGCCTCGCCTGCTGCAGTTAACCTCGCGCATACGCGTGAAAACCCATATCATGCACCACTAGTTGATAAGCGTCTGCTGACCCATCCTTCATCGAGCAAACAAACCGTGCATGTCGGTTTTGATTTGACGGACGCGGAGCTGCAGTACGAAGCCGGGGATGCATGTGGTGTTTTGGCTGAGAACGATCCCGCACTTGTGGATGAGATTCTTGCGCTACTTAGTTTTTCACCTAGCGATACGGCCATTCTTCCCAAGTCGGGACCACTCACGGTACAGCAGCTTCTTCGGCATCACCTTCAGATCACGAAGTTGACGCGCAAAGTCGTCCAACGGTTTGCAGAGAAGGCCCAATGTCAGACGCTCTCCACGCTTCTCACTGCAGACACGGGAGAATTGGAGACATACCTTTATGGGCGTGGGTTGATCGATCTTCTGCATGCTTATCCAGGAGTGCTTTCGAACGCGGCCGAACTGGTCGAACTTTTGCCACGACTTGCGCCTCGACTATATTCCATCTCGTCTAGTCCCACCGCGCATGGGCGCGAACTGCACTGCACAATTGGGGTTGTGAACTACACCGCGCACGGCCGTGACCGGGGTGGTGTGGCGTCCACGATGCTGGGACGGAGAATGGAGATAGGCTCCCGAGTGCCGATCTATCTGCATCCGAACAAGCGCTTTCGTCTGCCGAAGAATTCCGAGGCGCCGATCATCATGATTGGTCCCGGAACGGGTGTTGCACCCTTCCGTGCATTTCTTCATGAGCGTCGCGCACTTGGGCATACCGGGAAGAATTGGTTGTTTTTCGGAGAGCGCAGCGCAGAGACGGACTTTCTGTATTGCTGCGAGATGAAGTCTTTCGTTGACGACGGTCATCTGACTCGCTTCGATACCGCATTCTCTCGTGATCAGGCGCACAAAGTGTACGTGCAAGACCGAATGCTTGAATCTGGTGCGGAGCTATATCGATGGCTGAATGATGGCGCGTCCTTGTACGTTTGTGGCGATGCGAGTCGTATGGCGAAGGACGTGGATGTTGCCCTGCATCGCATCGTGTCGACCCACGGAAACCTTACGAATGAGGCAGCACAGGAATATGTTTCCGCGCTGCATGACGAAAACCGCTATCACCGGGACGTGTACTAACACCTATGCCTCTTCCTCTTCAAGAAATTGCGATGGAAGCAGAGAGCGCCGATTTGGTGCGAATGACGCTCGTCGCTAATGGCGCGTCACCAGAGCTTGCTCAGGCTCTGATTCCATCGCGGCCGCTTGAGGCAGGAGAGCAGTATCGCTTCCATTTCGACATGACGAAGTGTATCGGCTGCCGTTCGTGTGAGGTGGCGTGTAACGAGCAGAATGGCAACCCGGCGCATATCCAGTGGCGACGTGTTGGCGAACTGGAAGGCGGCGTCTATCCGAACACGCAGCGCACTTATCTTTCGATGGGCTGCAATCACTGTCTCAGTGCGGACTGTCTGCGCGGTTGTCCAGTCAATGCGTATACCAAAGATCCGCTCACGGGGATTGTGTTGCATTCAACGGATGCTTGCATCGGTTGCCAATACTGTGTGTGGAATTGTCCCTATAGCGTTCCACAGTTCAATGCGGAGCGCGGTGTGGTGGGGAAATGCGACATGTGTCGTGGGCGTCTGCTGGATGGACGAGAGCCAGCATGTGTGAATGCATGTCCCGAAAATGCGATTCAGATTGAGATCGTGAACAAGGAAGCATGGGGTAAGGATTTTCATACTGCAGAGTCGCCTGGGATGCCTGCGGCTGGACAGACCGTCTCGACGACTCGCATTACCTTGCCTGAACGGTCGTCCTCTTGGTTGGAGCGCGTAGATACAGGCTCGATTCACCTGGAGCATGCGCATCCATCCTTGATAGCGATGACGACGGTGATGCAGGCGTCGTTTGGAGCACTTGCCGTGATGACGCTGGCTCATGAACTAAACGCAGCGGTTCTGACATCTCTTTGGCTGCTGACAACATTCGCGTTGAATGTTTCCGTGTTTCATCTGGGGAGACCCGCATATGCCTGGCGCGCAATTCGCATGTGGCGGCGTTCCTGGCTTAGCCGCGAAGTCTTGTGTTTCGGTCTCTTCTACGGCAGTGTGACTGCATGCGCAGCCGCAGCGTGGCTTCGAGAATTCCAGTGGGCCATAACTCCGCTTGCATATTTCGGCATATTGCTTGGGATGTGCGGGACTCTTGCTAGCGCCGCGCTCTATCTCGTGAAGGCAAGACCTTCGTGGAACACGATCCATACACCCATTGATTTTCTCGTTTCCGCTGCCTATCTCGGCAGTCTCGTCGCGGATGTAATGACAAGAGGATTCGTGCTTCATCGCAACCTGGTTTTGCTGTTTGCTATGTTGTGGGGATTGAATCAGTCGATTCGCATTGTTCGGCTTCGTTCCGCAAGCCTGTTTGAGTGGCGCGCCAGCTACAACCTGCTACGTGGTGAGCAACTCTTCTATTGGGTCGCTCTGGCATTCCTCAGTGCAGGCGCATCGGTCTTATTCGCATATGCTCCATTGCCTTGGCTTGCGCTGTTTGCAGGCACAGTAACTGTCGTCATCGGCAGATACCTCTTCTTTGTGTCTGTTGTGCCCCTTAGCATGGGCCTCACCTTCATCGGCAACCGCGCGGAGGTCGTATGACGATTTCGCAGCGAGTGATGAGAGCGCTGGGACTGGACACCGCGAAGAAGAAATATGCCTACGGAAATGATCCAGTTTTCGGACATATCTCAGAATCCCGGATTGCTGACCAGTGGACGAAGACAACTTGTGGCTACTGTTCTGTCGGTTGCGGGATGCTGGTGGGAACCCGCGATGGCAAGGCAGTGGCGGTCCGCGGCAATCCTGATCATCCTGTCAATCTTGGTAAGCTTTGCCCTAAGGGGCTGAGTGAGCACCAGATGATCGATACACCGGGTCGCGCCCGTACTCCATTGCTGCGACGAGGTGGAAAAGGATCGCCGCTTGAGCCCATCTCGTGGGATGAAGCGCTGGACGTCATGGTGGCACGTATTACAGCCCTACAGCGTGCGCATGGTTCCGACACACTCGGCGTGATCGGAACGGGACAGTTGCTCACGGAAGAGTTCTTCACGCTTGGCAAGCTCGTTCAACTCGGTTTTCGCAGCCGGAACTACGACGGCAACACGACACTCTGTATGGCATCCGCCGTATCGGGCTACAAGCTCAGTTTTGGTTCTGATGGCCCGCCCGGTTCCTATGCCGACATGGAGCATGCGGACGTGGTTCTCCTTGTTGGTTCTAACATCGCGGATAATCATCCGATTCTGTGCAACCGACTCCGCAAAAGGCCAGGCCAGGTTCTGATTGTTGCCGACCCTCGCGTGACCAAAACGGCGATGATGGCGGATATTCATCTGCCGGTCAAACCACGTTCGGACATCGCCTTGTTGAATGGCATTGCGCACATTCTTCTGCGCGACGGCATGATTGATGAAGCCTTTCTTGAGAGTCACACTGAAGGCCTGGACGAGTTGCGGCGCTTTGTTGCCGAGTTCACTCCGGAGGCGGTCGCAAGAACGACCGGGCTTACCGCGGAGACGATGGAGAATATCGCCTTCCTCTATGGAACTGCGTCGTCCGCTTTCATTGGATGGACGATGGGAGTGAATCATTCCACGCAAGGATCGGTAACGGTTGCGGCGATCAACAACCTCGCACTCCTCACGGGAAAGATTGGCCAATTGGGATCTGCTCCTTTTTCCATTACAGGACAGTGCAACGCGATGGGAACCCGCGAGAGCGGCTTTACTTCTGGTATGCCGGGATATCGCAAATTCGACAGCGCAAAGGATCGCGCGGAACTCGCGGCACTGTGGAATATCGACGAAGACGAGCTGCCCAAGTCGCGTGGGCTCGCCTATCCAGACATTATTGAGGCCGCGCTCGATAAACGCGTCCGTGCTCTGTGGTTCATCGCGACAAACCCAGTTGTGAGTTTCCCGAATGTAAAGCTGCTGACCCAGGCATTGTCGACGGCAGAGTTTGTTGTGGTGCAGGATGGCTTCTATCCAACTCCCACCATGGACTATGCCGACCTTGTACTCCCTGCTGCGATCTGGGGTGAGAAGGAAGGAACTTATACCAACTCAGAGCGTCGTGTCAGCAAGGTGAATGCGTTCGTTGCCCCTCCGGGAGAGGCGCGTCCGGACTTCGAGATTTTTCTTTCAATCGCGGAGCGGCTTGGTGTTCGCGAGAGGTTGTTTTCCGGATGGACCTCTTCGCACGATGCGTGGCAGGAGTGGCAGCGTGTATCAGCCGGTCGCCTCTGTGACTACAGTGCTTTTACGTGGGTACAGTTGGAGGGACAAGGCGGCGCGCAGTGGGGCGGTACGAGTCTGTATAAGGATGGTGTATTTCCTTACGACGGTGGACGCGCAAAATTGCATTGTGTTCCGTGCTTGCCATTCTCTGAGCAACCGGATAAGGAATTCGACTTCATCCTGAATACAGGACGTACGGTGGAGCACTGGCATACGCGTACCAAGACGGGCGCTGTTCCCCAGCTTGACCGGATGGTTCCCAATGCGTGGTTAGAGATGAATCCAATCGATGCGGATCGTCTTTCTTTGCGTCAACATGACCGGATCACGTTGGTGTCTCGTCGAGCAAGAGTGGAGGGCATCGAGCTCCGAATCACCGGTATTGTCGCGCCCGGACAGGTCTTCATGCCATTCCACTTCGCGGAGCAGAACTCCAACCTCGTTACGTTGGGCGCCTTCGATCCCATCAGTCGCGAACCAAACTTCAAGCAGTGTGCTGTGCGCGTCGAGCGCAGCCGCTAACTTCTCGCGGCCATGGCCGCCGTGAGAGCTTCACCCGCAGTAACGAGTCGAACCATGACGTTCGCTCCGCAGCACAAGCCGTAAGCGTAGTTTCCAAACCAAACTCACTTCGACTTTAGGAGCCACATCATGGCCAGCGCAAAGGCGTTCTTACGTTCCGGACATCCACCAACTCTCTTCGCAGCGTTCCTGTACTTTGACTTCAGCTTTGCTGTCTGGGTCCTCAATGGTGCCATGGGGCCATTCATTACCGAGCAGTTTCATCTTTCCCCTGCACAGACAGGGTTGATGGTTTCCATACCCACCATGGCAGGGGCATTGATGCGCTTCCCGTTGGGTGTGCTTGGTCAGTACATCGGACGTAAAAGTGCGGCCATCATCGAGATGCTCACCATCATTGCGGCGTTGATGTATGGCTTCTTTTTTGTCCATACATTTTCAAACGTCCTCGCGATGGGCGTCTTGTTGGGAACCGCAGGCGCTAGCTTCGGTGTCGCACTATCACTTGGAGCAGGATGGTTTCCGAAAGAATACAAGGGCCTCGCGATGGGGATTGCGGGAGCAGGGAATAGCGGAACAGCGCTTGCTGCCTTCTTCGCACCGCGTCTCGCGAAGGTCTACGGATGGTCGAACGTATACGGCGTCGCTGCGCTCTTCATGCTCTTGCCTCTGTTAACCATGATCATCTTTGCGAAGGAACCACCTGACAAAGAGCACCAGACTCTAGGGCAGCACCTCAAGTGTCTTGTGGAGGCCGATGGCTGGTACTTCAACCTGATCTACATCATCACGTTTGGCGGCTTCCTGGGACTCGCAACATTCCTGCCCTCGTTGTTTGTGTCGCAGTTCCACATGGCAAAAACGGAGGCTGGCACGTTGACCATGATGGCAACGCTGCTGGGAAGCGCGACACGTGTGTTGGGCGGTTGGTTGTCCGATAAGATCGGCGGGATTACGACGCTCTCCGTTGTCTTTCTCGTAGCCATCGCGGGCATCTTTGGTCTTACGACATCCCCATCGTTGGCCGCGACAACACTTCTCTTCATGTTGTGCTTTGCGGCGTTGGGTGCTGGTAACGGCGCGACCTTTCAGCTCGTTCCGTTGCGGTGGCCACTCACGACGGCGATTGCGGGCGGCATGATTGGTGAGATCGGCGCACTTGGGGGAAGCATCCTGCCCAATGTACTTGGCATCTCGAAGCAAAAGACCGGTTCCTTCTCAGCAGGCTTTGCTATCTATGCAGTGTTCGCAATCGCGGTGTTGGTCGTGATGCGGCTCGTTGCCCGACGTTGGACACGAACATGGGTTGGAAAGGGCGGAAGAGCGATGTCTCCTGCACCTGACAGCTCTGAGGTGATTGTTCCCGTAAGTCCCGCGATCGCGGTCTGAAACTGCGAAGACTCGCTCCTCCACAATGGGCTTGTATCCCGAAGCCTTAAGCTGCGCGTGGCCCCGGTCGGGTCAGCGCATGGATCAACAGGAGACTAACGTGAAATCACTCTTCGTGCTCGCGCTTGCGAGTTCCGCTCCCTTGTTGTCTGCTCAAACGTCCTCCCCGGCAACAGGGGACCCAACTGTCTCCGTCTCGATTCGCCAAAGGACGAACGCAACCCAATGGTTTTCTGCGACGCCAACGAGCGAAGTCTATGGGCATCAAGACTCGTTGCTGCGTCTTTCCCTGACGCAGCGAATACATAACCTGGATTACATGTTGGACCTTGGACAAAGTGCAGAGTTGGCTCTTCCCACCGATGCTGTCTCTTCCGTGGCGGCACAAGGACAGCTTGGACTTGGTGGCACGTATTACGCCGCGAACAGTAACAATGCCTACCCGGCTGCGGCATCGTTTCGGCAGGGCTACCTTCGCTATCACTTTCACAATGACTTCGATTCCGTCCGTGTTGGTCGTTTTGAGTTCTTCGACGGACAGGAGGGAACGCCGAAGGATACATCCGTTCGATGGCTACAAACCAATCGCGTCGCACAACGTCTTGTTGGCAATTTTGGATTTTCGAACGGCCAGAGATCCTTCGACGGTATCGATGTGAAGGTCGGAAACAAAGGGTGGGATATGACGGCTATGGCTGGCCGCGTCACCCAAGGTGTCTTCAATATGAACGCCAATCCCGAACTTAACGTTGATATTCAGTATGCGTCGTACTCTCACTCAGTCGGACAGCATGCAATACTCCGTGGCTTTGGCCTCGGCTATCACGACGGACGCACCGGGATTGCCAAGACAGATAACCGCTCCGCGGCAGCAAGAGCTTTGGATCATTCAAACATTCGCATCGGGACCTATGGTGGGGATCTTGTTGCTGCGATCCCCGTGGGGAGAGCGGCTCTGGATTTCGTGGTGTGGGGCGCAGGGCAGAGTGGCCATTGGGGATTATTGGATCACTCTGCCGGCGCTGTTGCGATCGAAGGTGGTCTGAAACTAAGTACCGTGTCATCCATGCCGTGGGTGCGTGGAGGCTATTTCCGCTCGACTGGCGACAACAATCCCAACGATGGGAAACACAACACGTTCTTTCAGATCCTCCCAACGCCGCGAGTGTATGCACGCGATCCGTTCTATAACCTGATGAATTCCACCGACAGCTTCATGCAGATGGTCGACACTCCGGGGAAGAAGGTGGAGATCCGAAGTGATCTCCATTTCCTGCAGCTCACGTCGAACCAGGACCTCTGGTATCAGGGCGGAGGTGCCTTTGATTCCAAAGTCTTTGGATACACAGGGCGCCCATCGAATGGACACAACAGCTTTTCGTCTCTCTTCGACATCAGCACAGATTATGCAGTGACGCCTCGTGTTTCACTCGCTGCCTACTATGCACATGCGTATGGAAAGACGGTTATTGCGGGAACGTATCCGCGTATGCGTGACTCGAACTATGGCTATCTGGAATTGAACTATAGGTTCCAAAAACATCTTTAAGGAGCGTGCCGCTTGAAGTTGCGCATCAAGGACAATTCGATCCGATTCCGACTTCTTCGGACAGAGGTCGCCAAACTGGCAGACGAGGGAGAAATCTCCGCGTTTACGTCCTTCGCTTTCGACAGTTCCGCCGACCGTTTCTGCTACTCGATCAAGCATCGCCCGTCTTATGAGGCGATCTCGGCAGGCTTGAGAGGAGCGTCCATTCGCGTCGCCGTGCCGAGCGAGGTGATACGGTCCTGGGCAGTGAGCGATGCAGCAGTCGGACTGTACGCGGAACAGGTTCTGTTTGGTGGAGCGACGTTACATATCGCCATCGAGAAGGACTTCGCATGCATCGACCGAAACGATGCAGACAATGCAGACACATTCCATAACCCCAATGCAACGTTGTGCTAATGAGCAGAGCGCGCCTGGCAGTTTTCCCTTGAATCCCAGGAGTAGGCGGAAAGCACACTCGCGGACTTGTCGGAATCCAACCGGCTCGATACCTGTTCGTGTCAAGGACCCGCGTATCCGGCGGTTGAGGACTGAGCTGGCTTGGTGGGAGGAATACCTCTCTGTCTCCGGCGCTTCGTGTGTGTTTTGCCACCCACATCAGCCGGACGTTACTTGCCGCAACGCCCTCCCTTAGTTGGAGCGCGCGTCCCACGCGCAGACAAGGAAACCAAGCTTTGCTGAGGACTCCTCCTTGGCGCGGCGTAAGGGTGTCCCCAATCTTCCGCACCTTCGGCTCGTGCAGACCTTCGTTGCGCTTGGCCCTTTCCGTTCCGCTTCGCCGCTCTCCTTCGCAAATACGGTAAAGCACTTCCAAAGTACGAGCAGAGGATTTCGACACGGCCTCTACACGGAAGGGCACGGGCCGATGTGGGATCTGGCGGAGATCCGGTCTCGATCGCCCTTCTTGAATCGTTCTACGATTCCGGGAAGCCTATCGCGTTGGCTTGCCAATCTTCGGGTGTGTTGCGTCATGTGAAGTACAAGGGCGAACCCTTAGTGAAAGGTAAACAGGTGACTGGTTTCACGAACGGCGAGGAGGAAGAGGTTCAGCTGACCAAGGTCGTCGCATTCCTCGCCGAAGATGAGTTGCTAAGGCTTGGTGCGATCTTCGAAAAGAAGAAGAACTGGGAGCCCTTCACAATCGCCGATGGCCGACTGATCACTGGTCAAAATCCCGCTTCATCGACACTGACAGCTTAAGCATTGTTCAAACTCGATACCACAAATAGCTCATGGAACATCATTGGCATTGCTCGCGATACGCGCACCTTTGAACTTCGCGGTACAATGACCGAACCGATGATTTACCTTCCCGTGGCCCAGCTCACAGAGGACAGGGGACACGGGATAGTTTTGCCGCCACAATCCTCGTCCGCACTGCGGGTGATCCGGCAATGACCACGCAGGCCGTACGCGGCGCATCGCACTCAATCGACCCTAACCTGCCTATCCTGAACGTCTACACCATGCAGGAACACCTGAATTCGTTCACCAGCAGCGAGACACTCATCTCTCGCCTGACTTACACCTTTGCAATGCTTGCCGTATTGCTCTGCGATCGGTCTTTATGATGTGATGAGCTTCAGCGTGGCTCGCCGCACTAACGAGATTGGCATTAGTATGGCCCTGGGCGCCAGAAATGGCGGTGTGCAGTGGTTGGTACTACGTGAATCGTTATCTCTGTTGGTGATTGGCCTGGCGATAGGCCTGCCTGCCACGCTGGTGGCGACACGACTGTTACGGTCTCAGCTCTATCAGATGAGCCCGTCCGATCCAATCGTGTTTATTGCGGCAACGTTGGGCATCGCCATCATCACCTTACTTTCGGCATGGATTCCGTCACGTCGCGCCGCATCCATCGATCCCATGGTAGCTCTGCGTTACGACTGAGCGCTTTCGGACGGTGTGGCGGGCTGTGCTGGCTGTCTTCTTGGGCAACTTGATGACGGCGTTGTTGGCCAATCGTGTTGGCGTTTGTTAAAGGATGATGCTCTCTCGCGCCCCTCGCGAGCTACCAGTAGGCGGTCCGAGCTTAGGAACGCTTACTGATGCGCAGGCTCTGCCAGCTTCCGTCGGCAGTCCAGCCACCATCAATTGCCAACGCCTGACCGTTGATGAAGCCGCTTTGTGCCGGGTCGCCAAGGAAAAGGATGGTGCGAGCGATGTCGTCCGGGCTGGCGAAACGACCCATGGGGACGCGGCCTGTGATGTCGTCGTCCGTATAGCCACCGCCGGCTTGGTCTGCAACATCCATCTCTGTTTTCACCCAGCCAGGGCACACAGCGTTGACTCGAATGCCGCGACCTCCCCATTCTGCAGCAAGAGTACGCGTCAGCCCGATCAGGCCGTGCTTCGAAGCGTTATAGGCGGTGCGGTCGCTGATACCGACCAAACCGGCGATGGATGCAACATTGACAATACTGCCTTCTCGCTGCTCGAGCATGATGGAGCCGAAGGCACGCGAGAGAAGAAAAGGTGCGACGAGATTTACCTCAAGCACGCGTCGAAAGGCAGAGGCTTCAATCGTCTCAGCAGGAGCGATGAAGCTAATACCTGCATTGTTGACGAGGACGTCGACCCTGCCCCAACGTTCCATAACAACCGAGACGGCCGATGCGATGAACGCTTCGTCGGTTATGTCACCGACGAGTGCTTCAACCTCAGAGCCCGCCGCGCGCAGTGCGGCTAGCAGGCCTTCGCAGGGCTGCAGATCGAGCAGCAAAAGGGCATAACCAGACTGCGCTAGAAACTCGGAAGTCCTGCGCCCTATTCCTTGCGCCGCTCCGGTGACGATGGCAACTCGCACACTTTTACTTTACCCGAGTGGACCGCCAGCGTGTTCTCTTGCGGCCCGCTTTGTTGAGGCGAGACGGATTACCGGTTCGGACCACATAGCTAGGCGAACGCAGAGAACACGACTCCGGGTCCGAACAGCACGAGCGTGAGATTCGCAGGGCTTGAGGACAGCAGCCCTGTGGTTGCTGTTTCCGCCTCTCGATGCAACCCAGCAGCACCAACGTGAGCGTCGTTGTCTCAATTGGGTACGTGACGTAAGCATCGGAGCTGCGCGTGGAAACGGGGCGCTCTCCACGGTGAGAAGAATGATTGCGACCGTCTCCATGGATGGATCTTACGGAGTACCGCTGTGACTTCGACTCCGTCCATGTTCAGCATATGGAGATCCAGCAGCAGGGCGTCCGGGTGAATAGACCGTGCGCAAGCAATGCCTTCCGTTCCGCCGAATTCCGTGTAAATTTCAAAGCCTTGACGTGTAAGCAACTCTGTCAGTCCCTGGCAACGGTTACGGTTGTCGTCGAAAACAAGGACGCTGGAGGCCTCATGAGACCTCGAGTTTACAAAATCGTTTTCCGGGTTCCTATCCCACCTGTGGAGCCCTGTGAGAGTAAGACCGAGATCGTTCGCGCATATGATGAACGGTGCAATGACTATGACGAGAGTTTGGATTGCGTTTGTTGTGGCAGTAATCGCGACGGCCGGCGGCGCGCGGGGACAGTCCTGCGAGGCGCTGTCGACCACAGGTTCGTCCACAACCAGAATTTCAACCGCGAAACTCGTTCCAGCGGGATCCACTCTCCCGGAACTTCATGCGGCTGCAGCAACGACGTTGCCAGCGTTCTGTCGAGTGATTGCATCGCTTCATCCCACTGCTGACTCGGACATCGGGGTTGAGGTCTGGTTGCCAATCGTCGGCTGGAACGGAAAGTTCATGGCGGTTGGCTCCGGCGGGTGGGGCGGATCAATTGCGTATGACGCGCTTGCGGAAGGTATTCGACGTGGGTACGCTGTGAGCGCGACAGACGATGGGCATCGAGGTTCAAGTGCGCAGTTCTTGTTGGGTCATCCTCAAAAGTTCATCGACTTTGCATATCGCTCAGAACACGAAATGACGGTGGTCGCAAAGTCGCTAGTGCGTGCCTTTTATGGCGAGGCTCCAAAGTATTCGTATTGGAACGGGTGTTCCGGTGGTGGTCGCGAAGGACTTATTCAGGCAGCGCGCTACCCGGAGGAATTTGATGGCATCATCGCAGGTGATCCTGCGGATATGCGCCGCAATGCTTGGGCACTTTGGATTGCCAATGAGACGTTCAAGGATCCACAGGCATACATCCCGGCGACCAAATACGCCATGCTACATCAAGCCGTGCTGAACGCCTGCGATACGAATGACGGCTTGAAGGACGGGCTCATCGAGAGTCCCGAGACATGCAAAGTGGATTTCAAGAAGCTCGAATGCAAGGGTGAGGATCGTCTTGATTGCTTGACTGCAAAGCAGGTTCACAGTGCCGAGATCATGATCAGTCCCGTTAAGGATAGAAAGGGTGCAATCTACTTTCCACGCCTCGAACCTGGAACGGAAATGCGATGGTCACGGTTGTCAGATGGCAAAGAACCTGCGGAATTGTTTTGGGACCAGTTTCGGTATGTGGTCTACCAGGACCCGTCGTGGGATTGGAAGAGCTTCAATCTCACACGTGATGCAGCAAAAGCAAACATGGCCAACAAAGGGATAGACGCATTGGACCCTGATCTGCGCGCGTTCGCGAAACGTAACGGCAAACTCCTGCTGTATCACGGCTGGGCGGACCAGCAAGTGGCCCCTATGTCGACGGTCGAGTTCTATCAAGCGACGCTGGCCGCAAATGGAGATGACGGCAAACATCAGGACTGGGCCAGGTTGTTTATGGCGCCCGGTATGGCTCACTGTTCCGGGGGAGAGGGGCCGGATCGTTTCGACAAGATTGAATTGATGGAGCTTTGGGTCGAGAAAGGAAAGGTTCCGTCAGAAGTTCTCTCTTCTCACCAAACGAACGGGCAAGTCGATCGAACTCGGCCCCTCTGCGTTTATCCGCTGATCGCGAAATACAAAGGCCACGGAAGCATAGATGCCGCATCGAACTTTGCTTGCATGCCGTAATAGGGTAGCGACAAACTCGAGGTTGAGTGGCGAAGAGAATCGAACAAACGCCTCTATAAGACCACATCAGGCGTGTGTTGCCGATTCGGCTAAGACTTTCCTAAAGTCGTGATCCGCGACGGATAAATGTCCGTCAAACAGTGGTAGCGAGCCCAGCCTGCGATGCGAGAACGCCTTCATCCTCTCACGGAAACATGATGACGGGCAGCGAGTAGAAACGAGCTTGGCCAAACTCAGGGGCGATTTCGAGATTGTTTTAGGGGGACTTCGTGAATTTCTTGCCGGTATCGATTCCTATCCCAATAAAGGGAGAGGAGGTATCGTTTGTCGCGGCGAGGACGATAGACCAAAGCTGGCCGGAAGCATACTAGGCAACGGCCACCTTTTTTTCTCACGCTGGGATAGAGGATCCCGTTGGATTTCTCCTTCATTAGTGCTTGAGCGAGCTTCTGTGGCTCCGCATAGCATGCAGGAACAGGTTCCGGTACCAGGCAAGTGGCATAGTTCGTCGCGGGTTCTAACGAATGGAACTCGCCGTGAAAGTCCGCGAGCCAGTCGTCGTAGGTCGATGATTCGGATTCTGGGACGCCAGCTACGGATTCGGGAACAATGATGTCGGCGAGTCGTTTGGCCTTGTGATAGCTGACTTCAGCGAAGGATGTTTCCAATTTGTCACCGGCATACCACGCACCCCGAGTTGGACCACTGAAACGCGCTCCCGTTGGGCTGGGGTGAAGAAAAGCTGCGCGAACAATGTGAGCGTTGGCTATGCCATAGATCAGTTCATACGTGCTGATACCCGGGAGTCCAAATTGTTCACCCTGAATACGATCATTCGTTGCCCCGTCCAGACGAATCAATTTCTCAAGCATCTCTTCGTCCTCAGCGAGATCATCGAGAACCGTTCCTGTTTCGCTATAACGAGACGGAAGCAAACGGTGCATGCCGCTCCGCTCTACCTTGCGAAGAGGCGGCGTCACTGCCCACCTCGCCAGGCATCCAGCATGCGTCGCACTTCAATCATGCCGGGCTGTCCCCGTTGAATCATGTAAGCCAACGGAGTGCGCCCCATGAAGACCGGCCCGCGATTCGCAAGACTAATCCAACGGTCTGCCCAGGGCTTCCCAAAATAGATGTTCAAAGCCTTATAGATGCCGATGAGGAGCGAGATACGTGTGAGGGTGTCCTGGTCGAGCGAGCGTTTGGGGTTCGTCTTCCACGCATGGAATGTTGACGAAGCCACTCCCCCGAGAAGCGAGCGGGACTCCTCTTCGTTCAAATCCCACTTCTTCTTGAGATTCAGAAACGCTTTGATGGCTGCAGAGGAGAGCACTGCGCGCTCGGCAGGATTGCCGAGATCAGCACCAGTCTCGAAGTCGTATCCGGCGATTCTGGGCAGGGCGAGGGGGGAAGCGGTGGCCATGAGCGTATCTCGCTTTCGAGATTAATTATTCTCGGAATCGTGGTCCGCTGCAAGTGGGAAGTGTACTCTGTCAATGACCTGTTGGTTGCCGCGTGCCGAATTGCCCGCAGCATTGGTCTCTACGGCCTCTCAACAACGGTGGCAGCAGCACTGGAATTACATCTATGTCGGATCCCGTCCCAGCTTCATCGAAGACCGCCCGTCTCGTGTTGGTTGCGACCATTCTCGGTTCGAGCATGGCATTTCTCGATGGAACCGTCGTCAATCTCGCGCTTCCAACTCTGCAGGACTTCTTTCGCGCAAATGTTCTGGATGCGCAATGGGTTGTTGAAAGTTATGCCCTTACACTCGCGTCGCTATTGCTTGTGGGGGGCTCGATGGGAGATCGCTATGGCCGCCGAAGGATCTATGTCTATGGCGTGGTCCTGTTTGCACTATCCTCCGTGGCTTGCGGTGTAGCCACCAACATTGGCTGGCTGATTGGCGCGAGAGCGCTACAAGGTGTTGGAGCGGCACTCCTGGTTCCAGGCAGCCTTGCCTTGATTACAGCTACGTTTCCAGAGAACGAACGCGGTCGGGCAATCGGAACTTGGTCGGGATTCTCTGCCATCACGGCGGCTATCGGTCCTGTAGTTGGCGGATGGCTGATCCAACACTTGAGCTGGCGCTGGGTATTTTTTCTGAATATCCCTTTTGCGATCGCGGTCGTTGCTCTCTGCGTGAATATCCCGGAATCGCGTGACCAGAAAGTTGACGGTCATCTTGACTGGTTCGGCGCACTCTTAACGACGTTCGGACTCGGCGCTGTTGTTTACGCCTTGATTGAATGGCCATCGGGAGGACACCGGGCCAGGCTCATTACGCTTGCGGTCGCTGGAGTGTTGGCATTGATTGCGTTTGTCTATGTCGAAGAACGTGCTCACGCGCCGATGCTTCCATTTCGGCTCTTCCGTTCGCGCAATTTTGCCGGCGCCAACCTTCTAACTCTCTTTGTCTATGCACCACTCGGAACGCTCCTCTTTTTCACGCCTCTGGATCTCATCCAGATCCAGCATTACTCGACAACACAGGCAGGTGGAGCGTTCTCGCCCTTCATTGTCACAATGTTGGTGCTTTCGCGCTGGGCGGGGCGTCTTGTGGATCGTTACGGGCCTCGACTCCCACTTACGGTCGGGCCATTCATTACGTGCATCGGTTTCATGCTGTTTGCGTTAGTGCCACAAAATGGATCTTATTGGACATCGTTTTTACCCGCTGTGTTGGTGATGTCGTTGGGGATGGTGATTACCGTCGCTCCACTGACTACGACGGTAATGAATGCTGTCCCGAAATCAAATGCAGGAGTCGCCTCAGGTATCAATAACGCTGTCTCCCGGTTGGCTTCGCTTATCTCCATCGCCGCGTTCGGGGCCCTTGTGGTGGCACTCTTTACTGTCACGCTCGATCGCGAGCTTGCATCGCTCTCATTGCCGGACCACATCCTGGCTCAGATCGAGGCGAATCGTCTGCAGTTGGCTGCCATCCATGTGTCCGACAGTCGCGCGATGCACGCCGTCGCAGTTGCTTTCATTCATGCCTATCGAAGTGTGCTTTGGGTCGGTGCAGCATCCCTTTTCCTTGGTGCTTGCGTTGGTTGGCTGGTGATCGTGCCGGACAAAAATAAGTGAGGTGGCATGCAGTCTCTCACCTGTCACCTAATGGCCCGCGAGCGTTGCCACATTCCCATTGAGAAAAGTAATAGCAGATATCGACATTTTCGACTTTCCTCAATCGCTTCTGCCTGCGTAGAATCCGCCTGCCTTCTGATGCAGGCGTTTTCAGGGACTGAACAAGAGATGATGGGGATTGTGGAACGATGACGCTTCGAACGATTTCATGTGCCTTACTGCTACTTTGCGCGGCGCATACAGCAACTGCTCAGTCAATCAACACGCTGAGTCCTGAGGAAAAGAAGGACGGTTGGACGCTCCTGTTTGACGGCAGGGATTTGTCTCAATGGCGCGGTGCGTATATGGAAAACCTTCCCACCCACGGTTGGGCGATCCACGAGGGAGAGTTACGTGGCGAGTTTACTCAAGGCATGGAAGCGGGCGATGGTGGAGACATTGTCACGCGGAAGACCTATAGAAACTTTGAGATGGTCTTTGACTGGAAACTTGGCAAGGATGGCAACAGTGGCGTGAAGTACTTTGTGGAAGAGCGTCAGCCCAAGCCGGTAGGATCGCAGCCCGGCTATGAATATCAGATCATCGACGATGCCAACTATATCTACATGGGCAAACCGCTGGATGCGAAGAAGAAAACTGCAGCAATCTATGACGTTGTTGCGCCTAACAAGGGTGATACGGCAGTTGGGATGTGGCACAGTTCCAGAATCCGCGTGCGTGGCAATCATATTGAGCACTGGCTGGATGGGAAGAAGGTTATCGATGTGGAACGCACATCCGCTCTCTTCCAGCAGGGTGTGAAAGATAGCAAATTTCACGCCTATCCCAACTTCGGATCCATCTCTACAGGTCACATCCTTCTGCAGGATCACGGGCACAACGTGGCCTTCCGTAACTTGAAACTAAAGCAGCTGCCTTAGGAGAGCGGAATGGATCGTCGAGAGTTTCTCATTCGGTCGGCTGCATGCGCGGCCTCTGCAGCAATTGTTCCTTCACGAGTGCTTGGTGCGAATGCGCCCAGCGGCCGTATCAATGTGGGTTTCATTGGTACGGGCAGGCAGGCGTTTGGCTCCAACTTGCCCCAGATGCTGGCCGTACCGGGCGTACAAGTTGTTACGGTATGTGACACCGACCGCTGGCGAATGGCTGAGGCGCAGAAGTTCGTTAACGAGTTCTACGCCAAACGCGATGGGAAAAGTGGTTACAACGGATGCACTCAGACCGCAGATTTTCGTGATGTTATCCACCACCGCGATATCGATGCGCTGATGATCTCAGTGCCCGACCACTGGCACACAACCATGGGTACGATGGCGGCGAAGGCAAAGAAGCATTTCGCACTGGAAAAGCCACTTAGTCTTAGTGTGAAGCAGGGGCGTGCACTTGCGGATGTCGTGAAGGCTTCTGGTGTTACCGCACGTACCGATAGCGAATTCCGAAGTGTGCGTAAGCAAAACCACGCTGTGGAGCTGATCCGCAATGGACACATCGGTAGGCTGCAACGGGTGGAAATTACATTTCCATCCGATCCAACTCCAGTAGTGGATGCTCCGGATATGTCGGTTCCAGAGGAGCTTGACTACCAGATGTGGCTCGGTCCAGCTCCGGTTGTTCCTTACACAGAAAAGCGGGTGCACGATCGGAAGCAGACGAAGATGCGTCCCAACTGGATGCGCGTCAGCACCTATGCGCAAGGCATGATCAGCAATTGGGGAGCGCACTACTTCGATATGGTGCAGTGGGCCAATCGCTCAGAGAACTCCGGCCCGGTCGAGATCGAAGGGCACGGAGAGTTTCCGAATGCTTTATGGGACACCATGATCAATTTCAAAGTGACGTATCGCTACGAGAACGGCCTTGAGATGACATGTGAGCAAACGCCAACCAGCATCCCGACGATTACCTATCACGGCAGCGAGGCATGGCTGAAGATTGAGAACTATCCCGGTGTAATGACGAGCAGCAAGCCGGAGCTGGTGACGCTGGAACCAGAAAAGGGTGAGGAAGACTTCTCTCATAATCTCTGGGACAAGAACGATTTCATCGCCGCAATCCAGGAGCGGAGGCCCACCATGATTCCAATCGAGACCGGCCATCGCGATATCAGCATTTCGCAGATCGGCCTGATTGCCTGCCAAACGGGAGAGAAATTGCGTTGGGATCCGAAGGCGGAGCTATTCCTGGATAGCAATCGTGCCAACAGTCTTTTAGCTGCACCGATTCCACGCGGGGAGTGGGCAAATGTCTAGAATCAATCGTCGTGACGCTCTGAAGCTGGGCTGCCTCGCGGCAGGCGGCATGCTGACCTCGCAGATGGTCGCGGCTCCAGCAACGCCCACTATACGTCTCGGTGTGTGCAGTTATGGCTTCCGTAAATTTGGACCAGATCAGGTGATTGGTTTCATGCATCAGCTGAAGTGTCCTTCACTGAATGTGAAGGACATTCATCTGCCCATGACACCGCTGGCAGATGTGCCACGGCTTGCAAAAGCGTATCGAGATGCGGGCGTGCAGCTTACCTGCGCAGGAGCCATCTACTTTCGTACCGATAGCGACGAGGATGTGCGCGCGAAGTTTGAGTATCTGAAAGCAGCGGGTGTCAGGCGTTTTGTCGGCGCACCAACGCATGCCGTCCTTCCTCGCGTCGAGCGATTCGTGAAGGAATACGACATTTGCATGGGGTTGCATAATCACGGTCCGCATGACACGGAGTGGCCTTCGCCGTTTGATGTTCAGAAGGCGATCGAGCCGCTCGATCACCGTATTGGATATTGCATTGATGTCGGACATACGTTACGCATTGGTGTCGATCCGGTAGCGGCAATCCGTATGGCCGGAAGCCGTCTCTATGATTTGCATGTTCGCGATCTGGCTGCGGCAAACGAAACTGCAGAAGCGCTCCCGATGGGCGACGGGGTCATGCCTACACGTGAAATATTTCGCGTTCTGGCTGCGATCAACTATCCCTACTACGTTGATCTGGAGTTGGAGACCCACGAAAACGATCCGATGCCAGACACGCTGAAAAGCTTCGCCTACATGCGTAAGTTGATCGCGGAACTTGGATACCGTGAAGGCTGATGGTCACACTGGACCCGCGAGCACAACGAGAGAGTCGTACTGTGATTGAAATCGCGGCTCCCAGGGAGTCACAGAAGAGCCGTTATCGTTGGCTCGTTGTCGCCCTGTTGTTTCTGGCCACCGGCATTAACTATATGGACCGCTCCGCGCTTGGCATCCTGGCGCATACGCTTGATCTTGAGTTCAAGTGGAGCGAAGACAGCTACGGAAACATCGTCATCGGGTTTACGCTTGCCTATGGTGTTGGCTACATCATCGCTGGGCGCATCGTGGACTGGCTCGGCACGCGTATTGGCTATGCTGTGTTCGTGTTCTTGTGGACGCTGGCTGCAATATCCCATGCGTTTGCCAGCAGCGTGATGGGTTTTTTCTTCGCACGCCTTTGTCTTGGCTTTGCAGAGAGTGGCAATTTTCCTGCGGCAATCCGAGCAATCTCCGAATGGTTTGCACCCGAGGAGCGAGCCTTTGCAACGGGCATCTTCAACTCGGGCTCCAACCTCGCTGCACTGGTTGCTCCTGGCTTTATCGCGTTTATATTGGCGCGTTATCATTCCTGGCGAGCTGCGTTTGTTGGTGTCGGTGTACTCGGGTTCGTGTGGTTGATTCTGTGGCTGTTCTTCCCTTATCAACGCTTGCTTTCCGGAGAAGCGAAGCGCCGAGTTCAGCCTGTAGCTACCGGAGCCACACAAGGCACGCGTTGGATTGACTTGTTGCGTCTTCGCGTTATGTGGGCATTTGTTTTCGTCAAGGCCATGACGGATCCGGTTTGGTGGCTATATCTCTTCTGGTTGCCGAAGTTCCTGCAACAGCGGTTCCATCTCTCCGTGGCACAAATTGGTATTCCCCTTGCAATCATCTATTGTGCCTCGTCGCTCGGCGCAGTAGTTGGCGGTTGGAGTGCGGGTTATCTCATTCGACGTGGATGGAAGATATTGAGTGCGCGCAAAGCTGTACTTGCGGTCAGCGCAGCGTGCGCTTTGCTTTTGATGCTGGCAACAAGGCTTGACTCTCTGACAGAGATGATTGCGTTATTCAGCGTCCTTACAGCTGCACACCAAGCGTGGGCCGCCAATTTATTCGCGGCCAATGCGGATTGCTTCCCCGCCGCAACTCTGTCCTCGTCTGTAGGAATTGCAGGTGCTGCAGGAGCATTTGGGGGAGTTGTCTTTCAGAAATTCACTGGCTTGGTGCTTCAGGTGTCGCATGGCGACTATACCCTGGTCTTTCTCGTCGCGGGTGTGGCCTACGCCGCTGCGCTGATCGTGTTCCACATTCTCACCAAAAACGCGATAGAGTATCCCGCGTGACCGATCTACATCATCTCCGAGTATTCCAGGCAGTTGCCGTTACCGGCTCGTTTACTGAAGCGGGACGATCGCTTTTTCTGTCACAATCCACGATTTCGCTGCATGTGAAGCAATTGGAGAGTGAACTCGGATGCGTCTTATTCGTCCGCGGCCCACGCCGAGTTGCCTTGTCGCCCGCAGGCAAAACCTTGCTGGCATACGCTGAGCGCATTCTTGCCGACGTGAAGAATGCTGAACTCGCGGTGCGCGAGTACTCCACAACGCAGCGAGGAACAATTCGCTTTGGAGTTGGTGCATCAACACTGATCTATCTTTTGCCAAAGGTGTTGCGCGACTATCGTGCGAAATATAACCAGATTGAGATTCAGGTGAGTACCGCAACAACGGAGGTGTTGTTGCAAGGGCTACTGGACCAGACGCTTGATCTTGCAATTGTCATGAGCCCCTCCGCTGCACTCGCACAAGTAGAAACGGTTCCGCTTGTACAGGAACGATTGCTTGTTGTCCTTCCCGAGACACATCCACTGAGCACGAAACGGATACTGGTGCCACAAGATCTGGATGGTCTACCGTTGATCTCCCACCTGCCAGGTACTGCAATGCGCACGGTCCAACGAAACTACTTCGAGCAACTGGGAATCACCCCACGCATCGCCATGGAAATGGAGAACATGGAGGCGATCAAGAGTGTTGTGCTTGCGGGGATGGGGATGGCACTACTCCCGGACTGCTCAGTCACTGGTGCTGCGGGGAAGGGACTGTCCGCAAAGCAAGTGAGAGGATTTCCGCTGCATCGCGAACTTCTGATCGCGTGTCTTCGATGGGAGGCGCAGCCACCAGCGACGAGGCGATTGGCACAGCGTATTCAACGCGCATGTTCCGTGAGCACCAACCCCTAGGCCTTTCCATCGTTTTTCTCAATGTCAAATATCGAAATTATCTGGTTTTCTCGATAGCGCTATCTATCTAGGCTAACTACGTGACCCACTCTCGTTACATCTTTCGCGACTCTTCCAATACTGCTGGACCAAGGCTTGCGCTGGCCCAATCGTATTGGGCCTTGCAGAACCGCGAAATCTCGATAGAGGATGCGTTGGCTCGCTCGTGTGAGGAAGGCTTCGAGTATCTCGAAGCGGGACTCCGAGAGGACAGAATGATGCCGCTAAAAGCAATCCTGCGGACACTCCCTCTCAAGTTCATCGCGCAGGGGTGGGCTTCCACGATTGGCGAAGCGATCCCTTTTTTCGAACGTGCTATCGAATTGAACGCGACTGCGATGAATCTTCATCTTGGACATGCCTACCTTCACGATGTCGATAAAGAGCGCCTTGTGGATGAGGCATACGCGTTGGCTGAGAAATATGATCTACCCCTGATGTTAGAAACGCATCGTGGAAGGATCACGCAGGACCTCCATGCGACATGCGCGTTGGTACGACGGCGTCCCGAGACGCGCATCGCGCTGGACGTATCTCACTATCTGGTCGCGGGGGAAGGCGTTGGAGGAGACATAACAAGATTCAACGTGTCGCTTGGGCCTTTGTTCGAGGCAACGGAGCTGATTCATGGGCGCATATCGAACGGCCAACAGATCCAGGTCTCTGTTGCGGATACGCAGTCTGTCGCGCTGACACAGTCTATTTGGGAAAGCGCGATGGAGATATGGCTAGCCAATGCTCCAAGCAACGCCGTGTTTGTGTTTGAGCCGGAACTGGGGCCACCGCCATACGCCTATCTTGTCCGCGGAGTGGAGACATATTCGCGCACGGCGGAAACTGACAGTCTTGTGAGTCTTGCGCGTGAGGCGTGGGATAGAGCAGGGAAGAGTGTGGCAGTATGAGCTCTACGATCTCGTCGCCGAAACTGCATCTCGATTACAGTCTCACGGGCGTGAACTCAAAGCTGGCGATTGAGAAAGGGTTGGCGGAGGCCGATTGGTATCAAAGCCCGGTATCGCGCGAGGCGATGCGACAACTGCTGGAGCGGCGTGACGGCCCTGCAATACGCGACACCCTGCTGTGGTTTGCATTGATCGGTTTTTGTGCGTATCTCACGTGGCGTTTGTGGGGTTCATGGTGGGCCATTCTCCCGTACCTTGCATATGCCGCCTTGTATGGAGGTTCTTCAGACTCACGATGGCATGAATCTGGGCATGGCACGGCGTTCCGCACGGATTGGATGAATACTGTCTTGTATGAAGTGTCATCTTTCATGGTGCTTCGCGAAGCTACGGTATGGCGCTGGAGCCATACGCGTCACCACAGTGACACGATTATTGTTGGCCGCGATCCGGAGATCAGTATTCCGAGGCCCCCTGACCTGGTTGCCATCGTCAAGAAATTTGTCTCACTTGGTGCGTACCCGAAATATGTGGTGTCGATTGTGCGGCACTCATTCGGGATCATGTCCAGCGATGAGAAAACGTTCATCCCGCAATTCGCGTTTTCAACCGTGTACTGGAAAGCCAGGGTTCATCTTGCGGCCTACATCGCGGTGTTGACACTCGCTGTGGTTGAACATTCATTCCTGCCAATTCTCATGGTTGGTCTGGCTAACCTTTTTGGTGCATGGCTGATGGTGATCTACAGCGTCACACAGCACGCTGGACTAGCAGAAAATGTGTTGGATCACCGTTTGAACTGCAGAACGGTATACATGAATCCAATCAATCGCTTTCTGTACTGGAACATGAATTACCACATTGAGCACCACATGTATCCGCTGGTGCCGTTCCACAATCTTCCACGTCTGCATGCGCTCATCAAAGACGATTGCCCTGCGCCCTACCCCAGTCTCTATGCGGCGTGGAAAGAGATTGTCCCGGCAGTGTGGAAGCAGATTGGCGACCCCACATTCCATGTAAAACGTGTGCTGCCGCAAGCGGCCTCGCGCAGTGTACTGGCGGGCGCATGTCCTGAACCTGAGACAACGAGTGACGGATGGGTCATCGCGTGTACGTCCGCGGATGTTCTACCCAATGATGTCGTTCGCTTTGATCACGGTCGAAAGACATTCGCGGTGTGTCGCGATGAATCGGGCGCAGTACATGTTCTTGACGGCATCTGCTCGCATGGGAATGTCCATCTCTCCGGTGGCTTGGTTAAAGGAAACATCCTTGAATGTCCCAAACATAATGGGCGGTTTTATCTTGCAGACGGTTCACCTGCTCGCACACCCGTCTGCCGTGGAGTCGCTACATATGAAGCGGAAGAGCGCGAGGGGTTAGTTCATATCAACCTTCACGCGAATAAAGTCGTTGGAACGCATAATTCCAAGACGTTCCGCCTGCGCGTGGTAAGCAACGACAATGTCGCGACGTTTATCAAGGAGCTTGTCCTTGAGCCCGATGCACCTTGGAGACCAGCAGAATTTTCTCCCGGCGACTATCTGCAAATTGAAATTCCGGGGTATGACGAAGTACGGTTTTCTGACTTCACCATACCGGAGCCTTTTGCGGCCGTCTGGCATGCGCAACACGTGTTTGACCACGTTGTGTCAAACCGTGATGGAGAGTCGCGTTGGAATAACTATTCGATTGCCAGCAATCTTGCGATGGACAAATTCCTACGATTCAACGTGCGCATTGCTACTCCACCTCCCGGGCAGGCGTGCCCTCCAGGAGTCGGATCCAGCTACCTCTTTCACCTCAAGCCAGGCGATCACGTGACGGCGTCAGGGCCGTTCGGAGATTTCCATATCAGGCCGACGTTGCGTGAGATGGTGTACATCGGTGGTGGAGCAGGAATGGCTCCGATTCATGCTCACATCTCGCATCTTCTGGAGACAGAACAATCATCGCGTCGCGTTAGCTTTTGGTACGGCGCGCGATCCGGCCAGGAATTGTTTTACGACGACTATTTCCGGAAGCTCGAAGAGGAACACCCGAACTTCACCTTCCAGCCCGCGCTCTCGGCCTTGATGGAAGGGGAGCAATGGGACGGGCATCGCGGCTTTATCCATGACGTTGTTCGAGAACAGCTTTTGCAGTCTCATGTGAACCCGGCAGCCGCTGAGTATTATCTTTGTGGCCCTCCCATGATGATGAAGGCGACCACACGGATGTTGTCTGAGTTCGGAGTTCCCGCCACGCAGATTACCTTTGACGAATTCTGATTCTCACTCTCGCTGAGAGGTCGGGCCCTTTGGAACCGCTGCGATCGAACCCGTTCGTTCGATGGCGGTAAGCGCTCCGTAGCGGGCTTAGGCATCAGGTAACGGGCTTCGTCTGCTGACAAATCGCCGATGAGTTGAGTCTCCGAAGGCTTGAATTTCCGAAACGATCTTGCGAACTCGCATTCTTCCGTTATCTGGTTAACCCCTTTATCATCAGAAGAATGGAGTGCGGTTGCCTCTAAGGCATGGATTCACGATTGACGTTTCGTACAAAACTGTTCAATATCATCAGGTTCGGGCATAGGCTTTCTTCGTGACACGAAAGTTTTACCTATTTGCCCGTAGGTAACCACCTGTAGAATAAGCACTAATGGCTAGTAGACTTCGGAAGACAATCCCGCGTCCTCGAACGGAGCGCAACTGGTTTACGACCGTCCACCCGCTAAGGGGTTCTATGCTTCAACGCAGTGCATCGCTTAAGAACACAACTTATTCAAATATGCGTGAACTGGCTCTCGGTCCCGATAACCACTCGACTGAGTCCTTTGAGTATGACCATGTAGTCCCGTTAAACCTCATTCGTTCTGCGAACGTCAAAACTTCCTCTTTTGCATACAGAGTTGTGAAGCGGGCTTTCGACATTTGCGGTTGTCTCCTGCTCATGCCGGTAGTCCTGCCTGTCTTTCTGGCAGTAGCTCTCTTAGTTCGACTGAGCTCCCCCGGACCGTTGTTTTATCGCGAAGTCAGGCGCGGGAGAAACGGGCGCGAGTTTACAATTTTCAAATTTCGCTCGATGCATACCAAGGAACATCTTCGCGAGGTGCTTCTTTATAACGAATGCGAGATGGCGCAAATGAAGCGCCGACAGGAAGAGAAGCACACTGGGGATCCACGCGTAACACCTGTAGGTCGGTATCTTCGTAAGTTCAGCCTCGATGAATTGCCGCAACTGATTAATGTGCTGCGTGGAGAGATGTCACTTGTGGGCCCCCGCCCGGTGGTATCGGCTGAACTTGAGCGCTATGGTGTCAACGCTCATTTTTACAAGCTGCTGGTTCCTGGAATCACCGGTCTGTGGCAAGTTTCAGGGCGAAATGACGTGAGCTATGACCAGCGAGTACAGTTCGATGTCCAGTACTGCAGCGAGTGGAGCGCATGGCTCGACATATCGATCGTTCTTCGTACAATCCCGGCTGTCCTCAAAGGTAAGGGCGCTTACTAAATCTAGAGTCGAATTGGCCGGTGATGATGGCTGTGATATCACAGAATTCAAGGTGCAGCTCGCGGTGCAGTTGATCGCAAGAAAAATGTGAGGGGGCGGCTATCAAAGCCGCCCCTTTGCTTTCGGAAGAATTTAGAAAAGTATCTTTGCCCCCAGTTGCACAATGCGTGCGGACAACGCAGAAGTGATGGTGCCAAAGGTCGCGCTGGTGTTGGCGCCCCCTTCCGCCGTTGGATTGTTTGGATCAGCTGGTGCACCGGCTACAAACGTGGTGTTTGGCTGGCCAAGCTGTGTGTGATTCAGAGCGTTATAGGCTTCAATGCGAAACTCAAGACGCGCGCCGTGTGTGATGGGCGTCGTTTTGAAGATGGACATGTCAAAGTTTGTCTGCGAAGGCCCACGCGCGTGTGAATAGGCACGCGACATATTGCCGAAGCTGTAGTCTGCCGGATTGACGAATGCCGCTGTGTTGAACCACTTGGCGATGGTGGGATGATCCAGCTTCACCTTTGCACCAGGGAGCAGATTGGGACGCGTTGCAATGCCCTGATTGTTTGCTCCAGAGATCACCAGCGGTCGTCCACCTTCAAAGGTAAAGATGGTGTTGAATTGCCATCCGCCCACAAAATAATTGAGCGGTCCACCGCCGGAAAGAAACTTCCGTCCTTTGCCGAAGGGCAGGTCGTACAAGCCTGAGATTGTTCCGCGATGCGTAACGTCTTGCACGTCCACGCTGTAGTCGCCGGATGGGTCTCGCCAGTTCTGTGGACCGTTCACGGAATTGGTTCCTGCTCCCGGTGAGTTCAACAGCAGATCGAAGATAGGGACGTCCAGGAGTTTGCCGTAGGTATAAGAACCGATGATCTGCAGACCGTTTGTGGCACGGCGCGTTGCGGTGAGATATAGAAAGTTGCCATTGTAGGACTGTGTGCGTGCATAGCTCTGATAAACGCCACTGTAATACGGGAATGGCTTGAGCAGGTTTGCCCGCGTGATGGTGGATGCGCCGAGCGCTCCCGGCACCATGCCAGCATATGGATTCGTTACGCTGGTGTTCAGGTAGCTCGTCCCCAGGCTGAAATACTTCGGATCAAGCGTGTTCTGGTTAATGGTGTAACTGTATGGAAAGTGCCGTCCCGCATTGCCCAGGTAGGTCGCTTCGAGAACGGTGTCAAATGGAAGCTCACGCGATACGGAAAGCGTGTACTGCTGCGACGAGGGGTCTTTTGCAGTGGGCTGCACCACGTACACTGCATTGCCCAGGAACGCTGTCTGGCCACCGGCCGCACCGAGCACCTGGTTTGGTGCGTAGGGTAGACCACCAGAAAGCTGGAACGCAGGCCCCGTCTTCGTCGCGGCGCTGTACGAAGTGGCCTGGCTGGCGAATCCATTGATGTTACCTGCTGCTTCTGTGTAGTCCAGACCCGCATTCGGCGTGTAGTAGATGGCAGCACCACCCCGCAGCACTGTCTTGTTATCGTTCGTCAGCAGCAGCACGAAGCCAAGACGCGGTCCCCAGTCGTTGAAGTTTTCATTCGCGAAATTCGTGCCGTAACCGTGGCCCGCATATTCCACCAATCCCATAAGCGCAGAGTTGGAACCATTTGGCTTAGTGATGTCCACATTGCTCAGGCCGTTCTTTTTTTCCTTTGCCTGCGGTCCAAAGTCATAACGAAGACCAGCGTTGATGGTGAGTCTGCGGCCTGCTTTCCAATCGTCCTGCACATAGCCCGCATAGTTGATCTTGCGCATCGCAATACCCGCGGCTGAATTGTCTGAAGCTGTGGATACAGCGCCCGCAAGAAAGCTGGCGAAGGCACTGCCGGTGCCAGTGGTTGTTGTGGTGTTATTGCCTGCAGCGGTTTGCGTGGCGGTGAATGTGAATGAATCCCCACCGTTCAACTGATAGTTGAATGCCTCTGTCCAGCGGAAGCTCACGCCCAGATGGAACACGTGGTTTCCGCGAATCAACGTAACGTCATCCACTAAATCCAGTCCCGTATTCGTTCGGAATCCGTACGTGGTGTTGAATGTTGCCAGGCCATTGCTCATCACAGGCCCAATCAGTGGGGTGGGGTCTGGCAAGCCAATCTTGCCTGAGATGTTCTGTCCCGCCGTTGCAGATTGGAAAGGAAATCCATTGCGGATAATGCCGATCCGCGCTTCATTGATCAGATTCGAAGAAAACACATGTGTTTCTGTCAGCAACGCATTCTGTGTTTGCGATTCGTCATTGCGATTGAAGTAAGAGCTGTAGCCCCCGGGATTATTGCCAGTGTTGTCATACAGGGCATAGCGAGCGACCATATTGTCTTTGTCGCTTATCTGGTAGTCCAGACGACCCAGGATCAGTTTTTCGGTGCTCACACCGCGCGGCCTGTTGATGTAGTTGTTCGCGTGCGTGCAGGAGTCGTAGGTGCCGCTTGTATTGTTTGCCTGCGGGTAAAACATTTTGGAGAACGCAACGGCAACAGGATCAAGGTTAGTGACTTTGTTACCGGGGTACTGTCTGCGCGACCCTGTCGTGGTTGCCGTGTTCGGATCGTAAATCGGCACCGTGGTGCATGCGCTGCTGGAGTTACGCACTCCCAAATCGCTGAAGTCGCCGTTGTATTCCTGCGCTGTCGGTACTGATGTGTACGCAGGTGTTTCGCTTATGTAGTGGTAGGCTTCCAGGTTTGTGAAGAAGAACAGTTTTTGTTTGATGATAGGTCCGCCTACGGTACCGCCGTAGTTGTTGAACCGTACCTTAGGCTTGCCGAAGGGGGAACGGGGGAATGCAACGTTTGCATCGAGTGCATCGTTGCGGAAGAACTCATACAGGCTGCCGTGAAACTGGTTACCACCGGAGCGTGTCACTACGTTGATCACACCGCCGGACGTGTAGCCAAACTGGGCGGGAATCACGCCAGCCATAATGCGGAATTCCTGAATCGCGTCAGACTTCACATTCACGCCAATCTCGCTGGTGTGTGAGTTGACGTTGTTAATGCCATCCAACAGGTTGCTGTTCTGCCCCGTGACTCCGCCAGAAATGCGAATAGCTGAGACTGACGTTCCACGATTTGCAAAGCCTTCGCTCACTGCGCCCAAATTAGAGACGACGCCGGGCACCAGCGTGGCCAATGCTAGAGCGCTGCGTCCGTTCACTGGTAACTGTTGTGACGCACGGCTGTCGATCGTATTGCCGATCGTTGCATCTGTCGTATTCAGAGCAGGTGGCAATGCGGAGACGGTGACGGTTTCAGTGGTTGCTCCAACCGTCAAAGCTGCATCCTGCGTGACATGTGCTGCAGCATCCAGAACAATATCGCTGCTTATGAGTGTGGAGAAGCCATCCTTGGAAACTTCCACCTTGTAGTGCCCTGCCTCCAGAGGGCTAGAGGTGTAAGACCCGTTATCGCTTGTGATTATGTCCTGTCCAATGCCATTGCTCTGGTTGGTGATGTGAACCTTTGCCCCTGCAATGCGTGATCCGGCAGAATCGGTGACGGTGCCAGCGATGGTCCCGCGTACCAACTGTGCGTCTGCGGCATACGGCATACTTACGGCGGCTAACGCCAGAAGCGACATAGCGGTCTTATGCGACCTGAAAGTGTTCATTGCGTCTGTTCTCCTTTTGCCCATGTCTGTGGGCCAAATATGTATCGCGTCGTGCGTCCTCTTACGGGCGCTACGACTGCTTCGGTGTGCCGGCATCCATCGCAGTCAGTGCAGTCTGCAGCGCCTTACCCATGACCGCTTGCTTTGCATGCACGGTGTCCAACACGGAGAGTGCTTTGCGGCGGGCTGCTACGGGATTCGCAAGGATGCCCTGCAACACGCGCCACAGCTCGTCAGCGCTTGTCTTGTCCGCTTCGAACTGCCATGCTCCCGCACCAAGATCGGGATACATCTGCCCCTTACATGTGTCTGTTGGCTGCCGGATGTAGAACGCCGGTGTGCCCTGAACCAACGCGATGATGGGTGAGTGGCATTCAAATCCAACGACGGCTGATGCCTGCGCATAGATAGCAGCGGCCTCGTCCGGCATCCAGAACGTGTCCCGAAATACCAACTTGTCTTTTAGCTCTGCTGGAAACCGGTCAACTAGATATTCCTTGCCCAAGGCAATCTGATAGGTCATCTCCGCGCATACCAGCACCTTGTTTCCGGTGGCCCGAACGTAACGAACGATGACATCCAGCAACATCTCCATGTCGTGCTGAACATGCTCAGAATTGATCTTTGCTCTTACTTCGTTGGGTGCCTGTCCTGTTTTGGGGTTGATGGTGTAACGGAGCCGTGGGATGGCGCATATGAACTTATGTGGCTGCAGTCCATTTGCCTTCATATATGCGTCGCCACGGGCGGTATCTTTCAATGTCATGCCGAACTGCGTGTCCGGGCCCATCTCCAGTAGGGGCGGATGGACTCCCTGCGCTCTCAGGTATCCGAGCGAGATGGTGTCGCGTGTGAACATGAACTTGCTCTGTTCAATCACCTGGCGGAAGTCCTGGGCGATAGACCCAGGTGGATAGGAGAGGCTGGCGGCGCGTGACTCGGACAATGTGCCGCCCTCAAGCCATGGCCCGGGAACACCCTGTGGGCTTGGGTCCGTGCTCACCGGAAACACGCCATATGGCTTGCCGGTGCCCCTGCTCCAGGCCTGTACGTCACGCCACGCCGGGAAACCTGATCCTGAACTGTGCAGCAGGAATCCAGACTCCTGCCACGCTGCCGCTAGTTCAGGAGTATCTGGCTTACCGTCGTGGACGGAGCCTTCAACGATGCGCAGGGAAGGAAAGTTACGCCTCAAGAAATCGCCCGCTCCAAGGTCCAGACCTCCCCGACTCGGCCACAGAATGATGGGCCGTCCCGGACAGTAACGTTGCACGATCTCAATGGCGCCCGGCGTGTGGCCAATGTCGCCTATGTTTACCGCCTGCCATCCGCTGCGCAGCAGTAAAGGGCGCATTGTGGAGGCTTGCGCCATCAAGTTTGCAGCACGCATGGCCACGGCAGCAGCAGCGGCAGTTTTCAAGAATTTTCTTCGTTGCATCCGGGGTCGGTCCTCGTTGGTTCCACTCTTGGTGGGTGGAATGAGAGACAGTCTTCCGGTGTGTCGCTTGCATGAACAAGACAATTAACCGTATAAAGTTGTCCATTCACGTGAACGATTTGCGTAGGGCGTGGAAAATCGGCGGTTTTTAAAGATGCAGACGGAAGCTATCGACGTCGAGGAGGAAGCGGCACGCCGTCTGGCAGACGATGCCCGGTGGCAACTGGTGCAACGCATCGTGCGCAGCCGCACCATGCGGCGTGCCACGCATCTGCAAAAAATCCTTCTCTTCGTCACAGAAACCAGTCTGCTGGACCCTGATTCTGTCATCCGCGAGCAGGATATTGCGCAGCGAGTGTTGGGCCGCAAAGATGACTTTGATCCCGCGTACGACACTATCGTCCGTGTGCAGATGGGGCATCTTCGGCAAAAGCTGCAGAGCTACTTTGAGGGGGAGGGTGCCTCCGAACCTCTACGGCTGACCCTGCCGCGCGGCAGTTACCGGACGGTTTTTGAAGAAGCCGCCACAGCCGAAGAAGAGCTTCTACCTTCTTTGGTCACACCACCCCTTGCGGAATCGGTACTTGCCGAAGCGCCTTCAGCGACTCCTGAACGCCGTCGTGTTTCATGGCGTTGGGGTACCGTTATCGCACTTGTGTTGTGTGTCGTTGCTACGTCTTTATTCTGGTTGCGATCACGACGAACTATGGCGGCTGCGGACTCCTCGATTGTGGTCAGGATGTTTCCGTATCTTGCCAAGGGAGGCAAAGTATCGGTCGTCCTGCCTGATACGTCGCTCTTGCTGATTCAAAAAACGTTCTACACAGAAATTCCAGTGGAGACCTACACCCAAAGCACGAGCCGTGACGACCTGGCATTGCAAGCCGGGGATGATCAGTTCCGTCAGCTTCTTACGCTTCTGGGGCGTGTCCGCACCACCACACTTGATGAGGCGTCGGTCGGTAGCGACTTTCTGCAAGCATTGACCCGCGCTGGTTTGCAGGGAGAACTGCGTTATGCTCGCGACCTCCACATCCGCGACTTTGGGCAGGGAAGCTACATCCTTATCGGTAATCAGCGCAGCGATCCATGGGTCTCACTCTTCGCCGCCAGGAGCAACTTTCAATACACAGGTAGGCCCGCCGGGAAAAACTATGCATTCCACAACGTAAATCCGGCGAAGGGTGAACTGACGGACTATGCACCGGTGGAAGGAGAGGTCGAGAGCACCAACTATGCGGACGTGACGCTGACCCCAAACTTCACTGATAGTGGTTATGTACTTACTATCGTTGGTTCTGACGTCCCGGCGAATGAGGCAGCGGCACGTTTTCTAATGGGGGACGAACTGCCTCAGGAATTGCAGGTCATCGTGAAGAAACAAAACCTTCGTAGCTTTGAACTGCTGCTCCGTGGCCACCATCTCCACGGTGAATCCAACGACAAGTTGGCAATTGTTGCATACCGCGTTACCAATCGCTGAAGGGCGAGTTGAACGATCTCTTTGGACGACAGAGCTGCACTGGCTTCCGCTTCTATACGGAAGCCAGTTGCTTGTTGACGGCCTATGCGTGTTTTGCTGAGTCCGCGCGTCCATAGGCCAGATAAAAACCAGCAGGCACCAGGAAAATCGTTAGCAATACGGAGAGTGTCAATCCTCCGATGAGCGCCTGAGCGAGCGGTGCATAGGATTCGCTGCCTTCGCCCAGCTTCAGCGCCATGGGTAGAAGTCCAATAAGCGTGGCGAGAGACGTCATCAGAATGGGACGAAGACGCACCCGGCAGGAGAGCGTGATGGCTTTTTTGACTTGCATCCCCTGCGAACGTAAGTGATGTGCAAATTCCACGATCAGAATGCTGTTCGAGAGTGCGATACCAGCAAGCATAACGACGCCCATCAACGACATGACATTCAGCGTGGTACCCCAGAGCAGCAGAGCCAGAATGACACCCGTGATTCCCGGAGGCAATGCTAGCAGGATGATGAAGGGATCAAGGAACGACCGGAACTGCGCAACGAGAATCAGATAGAGCAGAATAACAGAAAGCGTTAGACCGATGGCAAAGCTGCGGAAGGACGCATTCATCGATGTCACGCTACCTGCAAGCGTCACGTTAATTCCGCGAGGAGGATTCGCCTCGTCAACGATCTTCTGAATTGCGGCCGTGATCTTCCCAAGGTCTTCTTCTTGCGGGCGTACATAGATGTCCAGATTGCGACGAATCTGTGTGTGATCCATCTCTGTGGGAGCGTTGAACTGCTCAATTTTGGCGACCATATCAAGGCGCGTGGGTTGAGTGATGTTGGTGCCATGTAGAGGAATGGCTTTCAGATCTTCCAGCGATTTGATCTGGCCTTCCTTGTACATGACGGTTAGGAAGTAGTTGTTGCCGCTGTTGGGATCAATCCAGATAGAGGGTGCGATCATCTGGTTCGACGTGAGCGCAGTAATGATGTTGGAGACAACCTCCTTCTCCGTCAGGCCAAGCTGGCTGGCTCGTGTGCGATCCACAGAGATACGGAGTGAGGGATAGTCGATGTCCTGCGGGATATATACGTCGGCAACGCCGTGCACCCGACGAATCTGTGATGCGAGTTTCTGCGCGACTCCAAAATCTGCGGTTACATCGTTACCGGTAATGCGGACGTCGATGGGCGCAGGAGATCCCATATTCAGCACACCATCCACCAGGCTTCCCGAAGAATAGAACGTCTGAACTTCGGGGATTTCCTTGGCAACGGCTGCCTTCACTTCGTCGATATAGCGGAAGCTGCTGACTTTGTGGCTGTCAGCAAGAGCGACTTGCGTGAAGCCCGTATGCATGGCCGCGTTGGGAGAGAAGAGAGCAGAAAAGCCAGGGTCGACACCTATGTTGGTGACGACCATACCGAGATCATGTTTCGACACAATACGTCGAACGATTGCCTCGATTCGCGCCGCTTCTTCTTCAGTCGCTTCCAGTTTCGTGCCGGAAGGTGCCTTAAAGCTAATGACGAACTGGCCTGCATCCGTGCGCGGGAAGAATGAGAGTCCCATGAGCGGGAAGAGGCAGAGAGATACAACCAGCAAGAGGCCGGCAGCTCCCATGATTTGCCATGGACGTTGCAGAACACGTTCGACAAGCCGATCATATCCATGCAAAAGGGAATCGAATCCACGCGCAAAAGCAGCATTGAAGCGTGCCCACAGACCGTGATGCGTGCTCTTTTCATCGGGGGTAATTTCCGCTTCGAACTCTGATGATTCGTGAACAACCTCACCATGCGGGCTCTTGATGAAGCGTGCACAAAAGAGAGGAACCACGGTCAACGCTACGAAATAGGAAGCAAAAAGTGAGATGACAACTGCAAGAGCCAGCGCAGAGAAGAGAAACCTGCTGACACCGTACAGCATGGTGACAGGGAAGAAGACGACGACCGTGGTGAGCGTTCCGGCTAGCACGGGAAGAGCAACTTCCTTGCCGCCATTCTCCGCAGCAACTTCAGGTAATTCACCTTCTTCAAGATGGCGGAAGATATTTTCCAGAACGACAACAGAGTTATCAATCAGCCGTGAGAGAGCAAGCGCAAGGCCGCCAAGCACCATGCTATTGATGGAGCTTCCAGTCATCTTCAACACAAAGAAGGTTGTCAGCAATGACAGTGGAATTGAGAAGAAGACGGCGATGGTTGCCCGAAGACTTCCAAGAAAGATGAGAATCATCAAGCAGGTAAGGAACAGTCCGACCCCGCCTTCGTGAACCAGCGTTTCGATCGCCGTTTTCACAAAGCGAGACTGATCAAACTCAACATCTGTCTTCAGAGAAGCAGGAACATCGACGAGCTTCTTCAGCGTGTCGTTCACGCCGTTGACGATGGCAATCGTGTTGGAGTCGCCACCTTGCTTGAAGATGGGAAGATAGACGCCGCGCTGCCCATTTACGCGAACGATGTTGTATTGCAAGCCGAAGGAATCCTGTGGCGTTGCCACATCGCCTACGCGAACAGGTGCTTGCCCCACCATCTTCAGCGGAACCTGGGCGATGTCTGATGCGCCCTTCAGCATGGAGTTGGTGTAGATGTTGTAGTCGTAGCGTCCGATTTGTACATCGCCAGCGGGGAGAATGACGTTGGATTCGTTAACAGACCGAACTACATCCATTGGGCTGAGCTGATTTGCTTCCAATTTGTATGGATCGGCATACAGCATGATCTGCCGCCAACGTCCGCCAAATGGCTGCGTAACAGACGCGCCGGCAACGCTCGCCAACTGGTTACGGACAAAGTTCTGTCCGACGTCTTTGAGCTTGCTCTCATTCAGTCCGGAGCCGCTGAGCGTAACCAACGCAACAGGTGTGCTGGCGGCATCCTGCTTTAACACGATAGGGGGATATGTGCCCGGAGGCATGTCACGAAGATCGCTGCTGGCAAGTGAGGAGATGCTGGCTGCGTCAGCGTCGGGATCTGTGCCTGCACGGAAGTACACCTTAATGAGAGACACGCCGGGAAGGGAACGCGACTCCATGTGGTCGATGCCTGAAGCAAGTGTGAACTGACGTTCAAGGTGATAGGTAATGTTCGCTTCAATCTGCTGCGGTGGCATGCCGGAATAAAAGGTAGCCACAGCCACTACTGGCAGATTGACAGCTGGAAACATGTCCACAGGCATGTCGCCAATGCTGACGGCGCCAAGGATCATCATCACAAGACACAGCACTACGATGAGGTACGGATTGCGAATGGAAAAGGATGACATCGGCTTTCGTTCGCCTCTCTTTTAGCTGCCCTTGGTTTCGTAAGCAGCGGGCTGTGCGTCCACGCGCTGACCATCGGAAATGCCTGTGTGCCGTCCTACGATGACTTTGTCGCCTTTATCGAGTCCGGAAAGGATCTCCACACGATTGGCCGTCTGCAATCCAACTTGAACCACGACGAGATGCACGATACCGTCGCGAACAACGTAAGCCTGTTGCACGCTGGTTCCTAATCCATCCACCGCATCCAGTGGCACACTTAATGCAGCCGGACGGTTTGCCAGATGAAGATGAACCTCTGCATACATGCCTGGAACTAAGGAACCATCGGCGTTGGGTACATCCACTTCGGTATCCATGGTTCGTGTGGCTGTCTGTACCGAGTCCGCGTAGCGAGTGACTTTCCCTTGCAACTTGCGGCCCGTGCTTGTGACTTCGACGTCTACCGTCTGCCCGTTCCGAATCTCTGAAACGGCATTGACAGGAACGGGAAGAACGAGCCGCAGCAGATTGTTTTGTGCAAGCCGAACAACAGGCATGGCCTGCGTCTGTGAAGAGATACCGGCCTGAATCATGGAGCCAGTATTGGCGTAGCGCTTGGTAACAACTCCCGCGAAGGGGGCACGAATGGTCGCGTATTGCAGCATGGCTTGCGCTCGCGAATATTCTGAGTGCGCTTGTGCCTTGCTTTGTTCTGCTGCTTTCAAGCTGGAGTTTGCGCTGGCAAGTTGCGCCGCGGCCTCAAGCTGTTTCGCCTGCGCTACGTCGATCTCCTGCCTCGGTACCAAGCCTTGGTCGCGCTTGGCAACATCACTGATGCGTTTGAAGGACAACGTTGCGAGATTTGAGTTTGCCTCCGCGCGTTGCACCGCTGCTTGCGCAGTGATGATGTTTGCGTCGGCTGCAGATACACCTGCCTTTGCCTTAGCAACGTCATCCTGAATTTCAGGCACTTCCAGCGTGGCAAGGACGGCGTTCTGCGCAACATGGCTTCCTATATCAACGTTGATCGCTCTTACGTAACCCGCGATCTTGGCCATCACATCCACTTCCTGAAACGGGCGAAACTCTGCGGAGAGGACGAGGTTGTTTTCCAGGCTGGCGGGAGCAGCGATGGCCACCGGAACTGTTGGCGTTACTGCTGCCGGTGCAGGTGCCGATTTACAACCCTGCACTGTTGCGAGCGTGGTTAAGGCAGCCACAATCAAGCCAGTTTTGTTTCTCACGATAGTCGCCCTCTTAGTTCAGGAGTCCCGCTGCGAAATCAAGTTCGGCATGCCGCGACAGATAGGTATAGGTCGCATCGGCGGCACTGATTTCAGCGGAAGTCTCATTCAGTTGTGCTTCGTTCAACTCGACGATGCTGCCCAGTCCCGCGTCATATCGGTCCTGCGCCAGCCGCAATGCTTCCTTGCTCTGCTGAACAAGGCGGGCTGTTACATCGAGGCTGCGATAGGCTTCGTCGGCGCGATACCACGCATCCTGCACCTGTTCATTCACCTGTAGTCGCAATGCCTCTGCATCACGAGCACGAGCGGTGGCTTCTAGTTGAGCTTCGGCATGTCGAGCTGCGAAGAGACCACCATTGAAGACAGGAATATTGAGGTTGAAGCCAGCTGCAGCATAACTGTCATGCAATGTGTGGTCGTGATAGGGAACTTGTCCTGCGGCTCCCAGGACATTCAGAGTTGGATAGCTGAGCCGCTTTTCTGATTGCGCGAATTGCTCCGCCGCGAGCTGCTCCGCGTGTGCCGCGCTCAGATCTGCGCGTTGTGCTGTGGCCTGTTGCAGCAAGTCTTCTGGTGCTCCGGGGAGAGCATCTGGAGCAGTTGGTTCGCTTAGCGAAGCACTAACTGTCTGAGGTTCTCCCATGGCAGTCGCCAGGCGGGAACGTTCTTGAGAAACCGTGCTTTGGGCACGAACTACAGCCAGTTCTGCTTCGCTCTCCAATACCTTCGCAAAGTTCACGTCCAGTGTGGAACGAAGTTCACTCTGTGCGAGTGCTTCTAGTTGCCGAGAGATAAGGTGCCGGTTCTGCTGTGCGGCCTGAGCGGCTCGAAGCACAGCCTCCGCACCGAGCACGCCATAGTAAGCCTCGCGAACGTTGAGTCGGACCTGTGCACGCGTCAAGGTTGCCAGGTCACCCTGCGCCGCAGATTGATAGCGCGTCGAACGGACCAATGCGCTCGTCCGGCCAAAATCGGTGACGAGTTGAGAAAGACTTCCGCCGTATGCAAAGCGGTCTGATACCGCGGACGTGGTGATATTGCCAACCGCAATGGAACTCCCAGTGTCTGCAACCAGTGCTCCGGTCGCACTGAAAGCAACCGTAGGCAGAAGCCCGGAGTGGGCCTCACGGATGCGCTGCGAGGCAGCCCGTGCGCGGAGTTGCGCGGCAAGCAGGCGAGGCTGATTGGCTACCGCGATGCTTTCTGCCTTCGCGAGGCTCAACGTGCTCTGTGAGGAGGGCGTAGCTGTAGTTTGTGCCCATATGGGGATTGGCAGAAAAATGAGGCAACTCGTTGCGAGTAAATTTCGGAAGGACATCTGTCGTTACCAGCCTCCGCGAGATGCAAATAGGACGGCGACCACTCCGGGCGGGTGGAGAACCAAAGTCGTGGAGATTTGGCGCATGGACGCGTACGCTCCGGAGCAGATGTGCTCAACCGGAGTGGACCACTATCTACCCTTACAAAGCCTGACAACTTTCTGACATTTCAAAATGGCACTTGTGTCCCTGTTCCCCGTTGCGAAATGATGTGGGAGTGGGGGCTGGGAATGACGCAGACATCTTCAAAAATCCTGATTATTGAAGACGATCGGAAGATGTCAGACGCCCTTGTAACGGGTATTCAAGCGGCTGGCTATGAGGTCATTGCAGCTGGGTCTGCAGAGGAAGGGTTTTTCCTTGTCCATAGCGAGCATCCGGATTTGCTTCTTCTGGACCTGACGCTACCGCAACGTAACGGCTTGGACATCTTGCGTCAACTACGCAAAGATGGAATCGACCTGCGAGTCTTAATCCTGACATCGCATAATACCGTTGAGGATCGCGTAGCTGGTTTGAATACTGGCGCAGACGATTATCTTGGAAAGCCATTTTCTTTTCCAGAACTACTCGCGCGTATTGATGCTTTACTGCGACGGTTTCTTCCATCTAAAGAGACCTCTACTCTTTCCGTAGGAGATCTTTGCCTGGATCGCAAAGCTAGGACTGCATCGCGTGGCGGAGACGTGCTTGATCTCACTGCGCGAGAATTCGATCTATTGCTATATCTCGCGGAGAACCGAGGACGCACGGTGTCGCGGGAAATGCTCGCCCGGGATGTATGGAGAGAGATGTCACGCTTTACACCAATCGATAACGTGATCGATGTGCAGATTGCGCGGTTGCGCCGTAAAGTGGACGATCCATTTTCCATTAAGCTTCTGCAGACAATTCGTGGACTGGGATTCAGCCTTCGGGAGCCGTTGCCCTGATGCGATGGTCGCCATCTAACCTTCGAACCAGGCTGACGTTCTGGTATGTCGGTGTTCTGGCAGTGCTCCTCGTTGTATACGCAGCGCTTGTCTTTGCCTTTCAATACGCTGTTCTCACCAAGCAAATTGTCCATGATGAAATTCAGGACGTTGTAACTGCCGAAGGTCTTCTCTACTTCGATCAAGCTGGTGCGTTACAACTCCGTCAGGATTACTATTCGCGGCCTCAGTCGCGCTTACTGGTGGATCGACTGATGGAGGTCCGCGATAGTAGCGGAAAGGTGCTGTATCGCAGCCCCACGCTTGGAAGCATGAGCCTGGGAGGGGCTGCTCGTCCTGGAGAAGGCGATACTGATTTCAATGAACGTCTGCTTCGTCTTGAAGATGGTACGCACGTACTTTTGATCAGCCATATCCACGGCATGAATGGTCAACAGCTTCTGATCCGTCTGGCATACAGTCTGGCTCCTCTTCGAGCGCGCATGGTTCAGTTCCTCGTAGTTCTGCTGATTGCGGTTCCGATTGCCCTATTGATAGCGGGAGCGGCAGGGCAGGTTATTGCGAGACGCGCCCTGCGACCAGTGGAACAGATGGCTGCACGCGCAGAAGGCATTACAGCGAAGAACTTGCATGACCGTCTGGAAGTTGCGAATCCACAAGACGAATTGGGACAGCTCGCCCTCGTTTTTAATCATCTTCTGGATCGTCTGGAGCAATCGTTTGAACAGTTGCAGCGATTCACTGCTGACGCGGCCCACGAGTTGCGAACGCCCATTGCCGCATTGCGAACTATCGGTGAGGTAGCGCTTGAAGATGAGTCAGGAGATACAGCGTGCAAAGAAGCGTTGAGCAGCATTCTGGAAGAGACCTCGCGGCTGAGTGAGACGGTCGACGCCCTTCTCCTTCTTGCTCGTGCCGAGACCACACGAGGTGGGCAAGAGCCGGAAGCATGGCCATTGAAATCCCTAGTAGATGAGGTTGTGAATCTACTCGAGGTTCTTATTGAAGAAAAAGGCCTTGCTGTTCTTCAGGACAACGAGGCTATTGGCATGAGACGCGTAAGAGCGGATCGTGGCTTGCTTCGGATTGCATTGATGAATGTGATCCACAATGCAATCAAGTTTTCACCGCGTGATCAATTGCTTTGTATTGGCTATACCCTGAACGACGTCGGTCCTCAAGCCATTCAAATCTCTATCGAAGACAGAGGGCCTGGTATTGCCGATGGAGAATACGAACGCGTGTTTGATCGTTTCTTCACCAGTAACGCAAGAAATAGTGTTGCGCACACAGGCACAGGGCTAGGACTTTCGGTGTCGAAGCTAGTAATTGAACGCATCGGGGGAACGATCTGCTTTGACGATCACGTAAAGGTAGGAGCTAGATGTGTGATCTGTCTTCCAGAAGCTTCATCCGAGGCGTGATGCGCCAGATTGCGTCGGGCTGTTGAGCTTGGGCTATTCTGAACACTATGGCGACAGAGATTCGCGGTGATAGTGTGATTGGACGCGCTGAGGGATGGCTTAGTGCATGGGTTGGGGAAGAACTCGTGATGATGGGCGCCGATACAGGAACATGTATCAGCCTTTCGCCTACCGGTGGTCGCACATGGGAGTTATTGGAAAGACCGCAGCAGTTAGATTCCTTGGTGAATGAGCTGGCCCGAGAATATGATGCAACGGAAGATGAGGTTCGTACGGATGTTTTACATTCCTTGAGCGATTGCAAAGAGAAGGTGGTATCACCGTTCATGAGTCGACCTCAGCCTGAATTGAATGCAGAGGGTAAGAAGCCGATGGCGTCCTTTTAGCCATCGGCCTTTTTTGCTTAGAAGCTGATACGCATGGCAAGCTGCACGCTGCGAGGATCTCCCACGGCCGTTGCCTTTCCGAAGCCAGTATTTGGAAGTGTGGGATAAGTCTCTGTGCCCCAGGTTGCGTTGGGGATCATATCGTTGCGATGGTTCAATACATTAAAGGCTTCGGCGATTGTCTCCAACCTCCACCTATCTGTCAGCGCGAAAGTGCGGCTGAGGCGGGTGTTCAGATTGAAGAAGTCAAAGCCAATACCTGTATTGCGGCCAATCATGGCGCCCCTGAGTGCCTCCGTGCAAGGATTGGTTCCATCATTCATTCTTAGGCCGTAACCGGCTGAGCAAGGGCGTTGTGTTGTTTGTTGCTTTGTCTGCCCGCCGGTCACAATGTTGAACGGCAAGCGCGAGTAATACTGCAGAATCCCACCTAACTTCCAACCGTGTGTCACGCGATCCCATGTGCCGTGTGCAGGAGACATCGGCGAATTGAGCGTAGCGTCGAATACCACGCGATGGCGTTGGTCGTCGTCTGAGCGGCCGCGATCTACGTTGAAGTCGAAGTTATTGCTGGGAGAACTAAAGAAGAACTCGCCGACATTGTCCATCGCCTTGGACCATGTATACGAAATGCGTACGCTGCCCCAAGTGACGGGGCGTTCGACGAACGATACGGCAAGGCCGTCGTACGTTGAATCAAAGCGCCCATCATAAGGTTTGATATTGCCCCGTGTGCTGTCCGGGCGGCTTCCATCAAGGTTGATATTTGTGTTGTAGGACGACAAGAGATGCAACCCGCGCGCATGTTGATAGCTAATGCCAAGCGACCCTGTCCGAAATAATTGCTGCTCTAGGCCAACGCCTACCTGCTCCGAATAGGCATTGGAGATGTTTTGATTCATTAGTGCATAGCTGATTTTTGATCCCGGATTCGGCGTGTTGGACACATCCGGAAATGCTGGTGCGCCGGTGTCGCTGGGAACGTAGCTGTATTGCAAGAGCCTCCCCTGCGAGGCATCGGTAGTGTTATTCGCAGACAGAAGTGCATTCGCTAGCGCGCGCAAAGGAACACGGTCATAGAACAAACCATAGCTTCCGCGAATCACTGTCGTGCGACTCCTGAAGGGAGACCATGCAAAGCCGAATCGAGGAGATATGTTGTTCGTGTCGGTTCGAATGGTTTTCAGGAACTGTAAATCGTAGCGAATGCCCAGATTCACCGTTAGCGAAGGCGTTGCCTTCCATTCATCCTGGACGTAGAAACCGATGTTGGGATTATTTTGCTGCACGAAGGGTGTCCCAAAATTCTGCGCATACGACGAGTAGGTTGTTACGCCAGATTGAAACGCGCCCAGCGACGCGAAGGTATAGGAACCTGCGATCGACATCGGAAACGTAATCGTGTCGTCGTTAAACAGAAAGTCGGCGCCCGTCTTGAAGGTGTGTTCACCTCGCTGCAGCACAAGGTTGTCCACAACTTCATAAAGAAGATTCTTTCTCGCTGTTGGTGAGGATGAAAAGTGCCCGAATGTTGCCACGCCGCTGATGACGACTGCAGGACTATTCTGCGTATTGGGTGGAGCGTTCAAACTATCCCATGTGAACTGACCGCGGGTTTCATTGAATGTGCGGGGCGAAAGCATGGCCACGTTATTGATAGCGATTGTGTGGTTCGTATCCATTACGGCTGTGCCATAACTCACATCGGCAAGCGCACCCGCACCGCGCGCGTTCGTCGCATTTAAGCGGTAGTAGCTATAACGTGCGATGAACTGATCCGCGTCGCTAAAACGATGATCGAAACGGACGAACGCGTTATCGGTATGAACTGTCGTGGGATACAACGTTGTCGGTGCGGCGCTCACGGTGAGATGTGGACCAGTGAAGCCGATTGCATTCAAACGGGCATTTACAGCGGCGGCCTGTGTCGGATTGATCGTCACGACTCCATCCGTATTCAGTCGTCGCCCTTCATAGTTGCCAAAGAAGAAGCTACGATCTCTTTTGACGGGACCTGAAAGGCTTGCACCATATTGGCCCTGTGTTAGGGGAAGCTTGCCTTGCGAGAGTGCATTGGAAGCGTTCAGACGCTGATTACGAAGAAATCCGTACAGTGTTCCATGTAGATCATTGCTCCCACTGCGAGTAACGATATTGAAATAGCCACCCATGGCACGGCCAAATTCTGCCTGTCCACCAGATGTGACTACCTGAAATTCGTGCACGACGTCCATGCTGTAGGAGTTGCCTGCGAGACCAGCAGCATCGTCGTTCGCCGAGAGTCCATCAACGACGAAACTGTTTGAGAAGTTGCGTTGACTATTGATCGAATAGCCCTGCCCGATCACCGGAGATGTTTCTGCGAAGGTTTGTACACTTGCGGTGTTTGTCGTACTTACTCCTGGTGTCAATAGAGCGAGATCAAGATAATTGCGACCGCTATAGGGAAGCTGATCGACTTCTGCCTGGCTGACAGTCTCTGAAATCTGGCTGCGATTCTGTTCCAGAATCGGTGATTCTGCAATGACAGATAAGGTTGTGCTAGCGGTCCCAACTGTCATCTGCAATGTCACATCGAAGGAGGCTCCCACTGTGAGTTGTGCAGAGGCCGAAGTAGCGTTGAAACCCGGGGCGTGCGCCGTGATGGTGTAGCTTCCAGGCGCGAGATAGGGGATTCGAAATCGGCCGCGGACGTCCGCTGTCGCGTTGAATGTCAGCTGCGTTGAAGAAGCTACAGCGGATACCTGGGCCGAAGGAATAAGCGCGCCGGTGCTATCAACGACGCGGCCAGTGAGGGAACTGCTAGTAAGACTCTCTTGGCAAAATGCAGGATGCGAAACTACTGCTGTCGCCAAAGGAACAAGCACAGCAAGCACGGATATACGTGCGGACCGAAACATGAAAATCTCCACGGCAAAAAGGAAACGTGCCTTACACACGCCCTTCTACTCATGAAGTCAGAACGTGTGCGAATTAGGCGAGGAGATGGGAAGGGGGGCCACGTTTTCCATGGCTATAGGTCGCATCAGCAAGCGAATAGATGTTGCTCTGCGGGAACAAACCCGAACGTGTGGACCGGGGTGTGGCATTGCCCAAAAATGCGGCGGAAGCAAGGGCGTCCACATGAACGGCGGTTGACCCCAGCACACCGCAGCACGGGCAGTGGTCCATACGCGAGCGAAACTCTACGTGGGAAGCGTGATCCGTGACGCCGGAATCATCCTGCATCGCCATGCAATGATGCTTGGCAGCTTTGCGGCAGCAGGCAGGCAAAGTTGACTCGCTACCGGTCGCAGCCAGAAGCGGCGAAACAAAGCTGAATCCGAAGATGATCAGCAACGCCAATGCAAGGAGCTTACGCAATGGCCTCAGTAGAGCATGATCCTGAAGGAGATGCAATTATTCCGTTGCGTTTGACTGGTATTCAGGCACGAATATCGCGCACTGGATCGGCTTCCTGTCCCGGAGCCAAACCATGTTTCTCCATGCGATAAATCAGTGTACGGCGACTGATATCGAGGTATCGCGCGGCGTGCGTCTGGTTGCCGTGAAACTTCTCAAGCGCGCGGCTGATCAAATCTTTCTCCACTGCTTCCAGGCTAATACCTTCCTCTGGAAGATCAGGCCACAAGGAGGGCGCCTGTTGCGACGGTCGCGCAATCTCTTCCGGTAAGTCATCTTCGGTGATCAGGCTATGCGTCGCCAGGACGATCAAACGCTCCAGAACGTTTTCCATCTCGCGAACATTCCCAGGCCACCGATACGCGACAAGCCTCTTAAGTGAACCTTGAGAAAGGCTGATGTCCTGAAGCCCATGACGTTGACGCGAGCGCTCAAACAGCTCCGCAAGTAGGAGAGGAATATCTTCGCGCCGCTCCCGGATAGGTGGGATAAAGAGCGGAACGACAGCAAGGCGATAGTAAAGATCTTCGCGGAAGGTGCCGTCTTCCACCATGGCCTGCAGGTTCCGATGTGTTGCGGCAATCACGCGCACATTCACGTGAGTGGGCTTATTCGCACCGATCTTGGAAATCTCCCCTTCCTGCAGTAAACGCAGAAGTTTCACCTGTGCATCCAGTGGGAGTTCTCCGATTTCATCCAGGAAGAGTGTTCCGCCATCGGCCGCTTCCACGCGTCCAAGACGATCACTGACTGCGCCTGTAAACGCGCCACGCCGATATCCGAAGAGTTCTGATTCCACCAGATCGCGGGGAATCGCTCCGCAATTGATTGCAACGAACGGACGGCTATGTCTGCGACTGTTGTGATGAATCGCGCGCGCGATCAGCTCTTTGCCGGTCCCTGTTTCGCCCTGGATCAGGACAGTGGCATCGCGTTCCGCAACACGTGCTGCCTGGTCGAGTACGCGGAGAAAGCTTTTCGATTGAGCAATGATGCCGCTGAATTCATAGCGCTGGTCCAGCGCGGAGCGCAACGTCCGTACTTCCTCCAGAAGGTTCTGCCGCTCCATGGCACGATGCACAACCAGCAACAGTGCATCAAAATCCAGTGGCTTAGTGACATAGTCGTACGCGCCGTTTCGCATTGCCTCAACGGCGCTTTCGACTGTTCCAAAGGCGGTGACGACAATTACCGTGGTCAGCAAATTCTCGCGTTGAATGAAACTGAGAAGCTCCATCCCGCTGGTGGGCATCCGAAGATCGGTGATAACTAGCGGAGGTTTCTCAGAGGCCAGCAGTTTGCAGGCTTCGTCGCCGTCACTTGCGAGTGTGACTTCATAGCCAGCTTCTTCGAGCTGCATCTGCATAACGCGGCGAAGACTGCTGTCGTCATCCACTACGAGAATATGATTTGGCCTCATTATGCGGCTCCCACGAGGTTGGACGGAACGGCCGTCGCGGTCAACGGAAGTTGAAGAAGGAAACAAGCGCCCCGTGGCGAATTCGATCTGTATGTGAGGGTCCCAGCGTGTTGTGACGCGATTGTGGCTGCAATTGCCAGCCCTAAGCCAGTGCCGTTTGTCTTCGTTGTGAAGAAGGGATCAAAAATTCGCTCTGCGACTTGTCCCGTAATTCCTTCACCTTCGTCACTCACTTCGATTACAAGATCGTTTGCGGTGAGCGATGTCGTCATCTTCACGATGCCATGTTCTGGCGATGCTTGGATGGCATTCAAAAGCAAATTCAGTAGGAGTTGTCGAATCTGTTCCGGATCGCAGGTAATCTTTTGCGGTATCGCGATCAAAGCTAGTTGCAGTGTGATGTTTCGTTCCGCAGTCGCGTGTTGCGCAAGGGTGACCACAGATCGCAGAAGGTCATTCGCCTCCACTTCCTGAAGCCGGGGAAGCCGTGGTCTCGCAAAGATAAGAAAGTTCGTCAGTAGCTTATTTAGCCTTTGCGACTCTTTCGTAAGAATTTCCAAGCACTCTCTCTGGCTACCTTCGGAGGCTTGTCCACGGTAAAGAATTCCAGCGGCACCACTAATGCTTGCGAGAGGGTTACGGATCTCATGGGCCAGGCTCGCTGACAGTTGTCCTGCAGCTGTCAGTCTCTCCGTTTTTCGCAGATGCTCAATATTCTGCTGTAACTCGATATGCAAGGTCTCCAACTCATGTTTGGTGGTTTCGACTCGCATGCGAAGCATCCGTTCGCGATCTGACAAAACACCCGCGATGATACCCGCGGCCCCGAATGTACTCAATTCCACAATCTGATCCTGCGCATCCGTCGGTGCCGCATGCCAGTGGCGATAGATAGAGGGGGTTTGCAGAACGATGGCAAAAAGGATTGTCTTGAGCGTCCCGCGCCAACCGAAGAACAATCCGGCAAGCATGAAGGGAAGGATGTTGAGATGGTGGAGAATATTATGAAGCCACTCTGCACGCGGCGGTATAACCCAGGTGAAAACAGCCAGCAGGGTAACCAGACAGACGATGAGCGACGCCTTCATCTTACTGGTTCGCATGCTCTCCATGGGCCTCATAGGCCTATTGTCCCACGCGTTGCGCAGGTCGCCTGGCTCTATGCCCCTGAGTCGAGGCAACGGGAACGAGGGAGCGTGGTATACGAAGTGGTCTGCGTGAAACACCGGCCTATCAACAGCAATTTGATAGCCAAGGCTACGCACTCAATTTCATAGAAAAGCAGAGCGATCACGACGTATCCCTGCGCCTTACGGGACACCTGCTGTCCTATATGGAACAGCGAAACCGTTCCGGACGGATAGAAACGTCACTGTTTTCGGTGATATCGCTTTGGCAGTTGAATTGCGACCACTTCGCTTGTGAAGCGTATTTGCATAGCTATAACAGCGACGCTCGTGTCAGTCTGTCCTTTGCTGTCGGCACAGTCCCCATCGTCTACCGCTGCCTCTGTAGATTCGGAGTCCAAGAGCAGTCTCACTCTCACGTTGGATCAAGCTCTCGCAATGTCACATGCACATAGTCCTCGCCTCAAGGAGGCAGAGGCTGTTGTGGCGGCAGCGAAAGCCGGAATCAAAACTGCACGTGCGTACAGTAATCCGAACGTAGAAGTGTTTGCAGGGCGTCAGTATGCGCGTCCGATTGCGACCCCGGGTGTCCCGGGACTGCTCCAGCACTATGCGGGATCACAGGTTATTGAGATTCCGTCAGAGCGCGGTGCTCGCAAGCGAACGGCTGAGCATACGAGTGAGGCGAGTCGCTGGGCAGCTCAAGGAATGTTGCGATCTGTAGACGCCGATACAAGACATGCGTTTTACGAAGCTCTCCATCGGAGAGAAGAGATCGCGCATGCAACAGAGAATCTGCAGCTGGTTAAAGACCTGCATCGTCGCGTGACCGTGGAGGTCAATGCCGGCGAGAAGGGAAGATTGGAATTAACACGTGCGACAGCCGAACTTGCCCGAGCTCAATTCGCGGTCAGCAGCGCGCAACTGGAATATGCGCAAGCCATCGCGCATCTCCGAGCTACGATTGCTGCGCCCGCCGGAGTCGAACTGAACCCGCAAGGTGATGTGGAACCCCGGATGTCTCTGCCGCACTTTTCCGATCTTCGTGCCAAAGTCTTCCAATCGCATCCCGCGCTTCTGCAATCTTCTCAGGAACGGGAAGCAGCCGAGGCTTCGCTCGATCGACAGAAGGCTTTGCGCATCCCCCAACCTACGGCATTCGCGGAATTCGAAAATCAACCCGATCTTCGATATTGGCGCGCTGGTGTCACCGTGCCACTGCCGATCTTTGATCGCCGACGTGGCGCAATCGAAGAAGCAAAGGCTATCGTGACGCGCACAGATGCCGTGTTGGAACAGCGCCAACTTGAAATCACCGCAGCTTTAGAGCGTTCGTATGAACAATATCAATTGGCTGACGAACAGGTAGGGTCACTCGAAGCGGGACCCCTGCACGCCGCGGAAAGTGCAGTACAAGCCGCGGAGTCTGCGTATCGCTTCGGAGAGCGCGGAATTGTGGAAGTGCTTGATGCTCAGCGCGTCCTTCAAAGTGTTCGTGGTGATTTGCTGGATGCGCAATACGCGCGGCAATCAGCGCTGGTCGATCTGGAAGAACTTGGCGCGGTCGCGCCTTCGGGAGTTACACCGTGAAAGCAAGATTTTTGAAATATCAGATGATGTGCCTGTGTTCTCTCGTACTGCTTGCAGGATGCAAACAGAAGGTTGAAGAGAAAAGCTCCGCGCAACAGCAGGATCCCAACATCGTCACGGTGGGTCCAGGGCTGGCAAATAACCTGAAGGTGGGTACGGCCCAAATCGCAGATTTGAAGGGAACGCTTCAAGTGGCGGCGCACGTGGAAACGGATGCGCGACGTATTGCCCGCGTCGGATCGCCGGTTGCCGGAAGGATTCTCCGACTGATTGTCTTTGAAGGACAGAAAGTGAATGCAGGCGCAACGCTTGCCACGCTTCACAGTACTGAGCTATCCGATGCACAAATGCAATTGATTAAGGCAGAGTCACAGCAAGGATTAGCGGCAGCGGGAGTTGCGCGAGCGGAACAACTTGTGGCAGCGGATGTCATCGGTCGCGCAGAACTGGAACGCAGGCGTGCGGAGCAATTGCAGGCCGCGACGGAAGTTGCTGCATACGGCACACAGTTGCGCGGGCTTGGTATGACCGAGGGACAGATTCATCAGTTGGAGACGAATCGCAGGCTGAGTGCCGATTATCCGATAGTCTCTCCGCGTTCCGGAACTGTGTTGAAGCGTGATGTGACGGTGGGACAGGTGGTGCAGCCCGCAGACCCAGCCTTCACGATTGCTGATCTTTCCAGCGTTTGGATCGTGGCCAATGTCCCCGAAGAAGAGGGCGCTGCTCTTCAGCAGGGATTGGAAGTAACCGTTCGCATCCCCGCGTCGCCGACAGACGAGATTCACGGCCGACTGAGCTATGTATCGCCGATTGTGGATCCGAATACCAGGACCATTGCAGTGCGAATGGACGTTGCAAACACTGGTGGCGCTCTGAAGCCGGATCAGCTTGCCAGTATGAGCTTTGTTGGGAAGAGTCAAAGACAATTGACGGTCCCGAACACGGCCGTAGTGCGTGAAGAAGACAAGGATCATGTCTTCGTGCGGATTGGAAAAGGACGTTACATCCTGCGTGAGGTGGTTCTGGGCGTGGAGGAAAATGATCGCCGCGCTGTTGTGAGCGGTATCACTGAAGCAGATTCGTTGGTTCTTGATGGTGCCTTCCATCTCAACAATCAACGTAAACAGGCGGCCATCAAAGGGGGCGAATAACTATGCTGCAACGCCTAATCGCAGGCGCTCTGCGGCAGCGTCTGATCCTTGTTGTCGTCTCGCTTGTTCTGGTTGGCTTCGGTGTGAATGCAGCGAAGCACCTATCGGTAGATGCGTTCCCCGATGTTGCAAATGTACAGGTTCAGATTGCAACGGAAGCAACCGGGAAAAGCCCTGAGGAAGTGGAGCGCTTCGTCACGGTACCCATTGAGATTGCGATGACGGGGCTTCCCGGCATGACGGACATGCGTTCGTTGAATAAACCGGGATTGTCTCTCATCACACTTGTCTTCACTGATGAGAGTGATCTCTTCCGTGAGCGTCAGATGATCTCTGAACGTCTCGCGGAATTACGAGATCGTATGCCGGAGGGAGTAACTCCGGTACTGGGGCCGATTACAAACGCGTTAGGCGAGGTCTATCAATACACGCTTGAAGTGCCCGGTGAGGCAGAAGCCAAGCATGTGCTTACACAAGAGGAACTCATTCAAAGGCGCACTCTAGAGGATTGGGTTGTTCGGCCGCTTCTGCGTTCCATCTCCGGTGTTGCGGAAATCAACTCCACCGGAGGGTTCGTCAAGCAATATGAGACGCTTGTCGATCCACAGAAATTGCACTATTACAACCTGACCATTCACGATGTCAGCACAGCTCTTTCGCACAACAATGCGAACGAAGGCGGCGGCGTTCTGCCGCAGCACGCGGAACAATATCTAATTCGCAGTGTGGGACTCATTCGCGATCTCGACGATATCCGCAATATTGTTTTGAAGGAGTCAGGCGGAACACCGGTTTACATTCGCGATGTAGCGGATGTCCGTATCGGAACCGAGGTCCGTTATGGCGCCATGATCAAGAACGGTTATTCCGAAGCCGTTGGCGGCGTTGTACTCATGACAAGTGGTGGCAACGCGAAGGAAATTGTCAGTCGAGTTAAAGAGCGCGTAGCAGAAATCAACGCGCGGCATATGATTCCTGATGGTCTTCAGATTGTTCCGTACTATGACCGTTCGCAACTCGTAGACGCGGCGATACACACCGTGACAGAGGTCTTGGGCGAAGGAATTGTCTTAGTCGTTGTTATCCTCTTTCTCTTTCTCGGTGATCTACGCTCGAGCCTGATCGTCAGCGCCAACCTTGTGTTGACGCCGCTGTTGACGTTCATGGTCATGAACTATCTCCACATCTCGGCAAACCTTATGTCGCTTGGCGGTCTTGCGATCGCCATTGGTCTCATGGTGGATGGTTCCGTTGTGGTCGTGGAAAATGTGTTTGCGACATTGAGTCACGCATCACATGACGGCCATTCGATGAGTCGTCGCGGAAAATGTGATGTGGTTCTGCGAGCAGTGGGAGAGGTTGCGACGCCTACACTCTTCGGCGTGACTATCATCATTCTCGTGTTCCTCCCTTTGATGACGCTCGAAGGGATGGAAGGGAAGATGTTTGCGCCGCTGGCGTATACCATCGCCATCGCACTTGCTATTTCCCTGGTGCTTTCGCTCACTCTATCGCCCGTACTGTGCACCTATCTGCTGAAGGGCGGAACAGAAAACGATACATGGTTAGTTCGCATCTTGCGACGGCCGTATCAGGCTGTACTTCATTGGGCGACGCGGCACCGCATGTGGATGATTGCCGGCGTTGTGGTGTTGTTTTTAGCATCATTGTGTCTGTTCCCATTCCTGGGTACATCGTTCATTCCGGAAATGCAGGAGGGAACGCTCTCACCCAACGCGGATCGTGTTCCAAATATCTCGTTGGATGAATCCCTGCGCATGGAAAAGCAGATGCAGTCCCTCATGCTCAAAGTTCCGGGTGTCGAGAATGTTGTCAGCCGTGTCGGACGAGGTGAATCGCCTGCTGATCCTGCGGGTCCAAATGAAGCGGATGTACTCGCATCGTTGACGCCGTTTGATGAAAGACCTCGTGGCATGACGCAGGATGGAATCGCGGAGCAGATTCGCGAGAAGCTTGCCACGCTTCCGGGCATCAACCTGGTAATGTCGCAGCCCATCAGTGATCGTGTGGACGAGATGGTTTCCGGCGTTCGTGCGGACGTCGCGGTGATGCTATACGGTGACGATCTCAGCCTACTGGTAAAAAAGGCCGGTGATATTGCGCGCGTAGCGAGCGGTATTGCGGGTACCCAGGATACGCGTGTGGATCGTGTTGGTGGGCAGCAGTACCTGACGATTCAGATCAATCGCGGGGCGATCGCACGCTACGGACTCAACGCATCCGACGTGAACGAGGTGATTGAGACGGCGATTGCGGGCAAGGCTGCAACTCAGATTTACGAAGGAGAACGGCGCTTTTCCGGCGTTGTAAGATTGCCATCTCGTTTGAGGGATAGTGTGGAAGATGTCCGGGAGCTGCTGATCAGTTCGCCGGACGGGCCTCGCATTCCTTTGAAGGAACTCGCGGATGTAAAGGTGGTCGAAGGTCCCGCACTCATCAACCGAAGCATGGGGAAGCGCCGCATTGTGGTGGGTGTTAACGTGCAGGGTCGCGACCTTGGCGGTTACGTGAAGGAGTTGCAGCAGAAGGTAGATCAAAAGGTGCCATTGCCCTCAGGCTATTTCATTGAGTGGGGAGGACAGTTTCATAACATGGAACGTGCTCTGCATCACCTGATGATTATTGTCCCGATCACCATTGCAGCTATTTTCTTCTTACTATTTGTTCTCTTTAAATCGGTGCGGTACGCGGCGCTGATCATCACCGTGCTGCCTCTCGCATCCATTGGAGGTATCATCGGTTTGTTCGTTACTGGTGAATATCTATCCGTGCCCGCATCCGTAGGTTTTATTGCACTGTGGGGTATTGCCGTACTGAATGGAGTTGTTCTTGTCAGTTACATAAAGAAGCTTCGCTACGAAGGGCGATCTCAGACCGAGGCGATTCGAGAAGGTACGGCTTTGCGTTTCCGGCCTGTGATGATGACGGCGACGGTGGCAGCGCTGGGACTTGTGCCATTCCTGTTTGCGACAGGTCCAGGATCAGAGATTCAGCGGCCTCTTGCCATCGTTGTCATTGGAGGACTGGTTACATCCACAGCTCTCACGCTTCTATTGGTGCCTGTTGTGTACCCGCTGTTCGAAGGAAAGGATATCCCTCTCTTGGCTGAAGATGAGGATGACGTACAGAACCCGGCGCCTTATGTCTCATAACTTAAGTACGCTGAGTGATCGCGCCTTTCTAAGGGAGAAATGCAAAGAGGCACAGCGTGCGCTGTGCCTCTTGCCGTTATCTCCGAAATGATTAGGAATAGATACGTCGCGCCAGCAGATTTTCAATCTGTTCCTGGCGTCCGGAACGCGGTTGCGGCTGAATGCTGTTCTTCAATGCATCCTCTGCAATCTCATCCAGTGTTTTCTTGCCGGTAAGAATGGCCTGCGCTTCCGGGGCCTGCCAGCCCGCATAGCGATCGGTAATTACCTTATCGTAGGTACCTTCCTCGATGATGCTGGCTGCCTTCAGGAAGGCGCGGGCACACAGATCCACTCCACCAACGTGAGCGTAAACCAGGTCTTCCGGCGTGAAGCTCTGACGACGCACTTTCGCATCGAAATTCATGCCGCCCATGCCCAGACCACCTGCCTTGATGACCTGATACATGGCCATCGTCATGGTCCACAGGTCGTTGGGGAACTGGTCAGTATCCCAGCCAAGCAGGGCATCGCCACGGTTGATATCGAGCGAACCGAGAATGCCAAGCGCACCGGCCGTTGCAATCTCATGCTCAAAGCTGTGGCCAGCCAGCGTGGCGTGGTTTGCTTCCAGGTTGACACGCACTTCGTTTTCCAGGCCAAACTTCTTCAGGAAGCCGTAGACCGTGGCGGCATCGAAATCGTACTGATGCGATGTTGGTTCCTTCGGCTTCGGCTCAATGAGAATCTGTCCCTTGAAACCAATCTTGTGTTTGTAGTCCACCACTAGCGACAGGAAGCGGCCCATCTGCTCCAGTTCCTGCTTCATGTCCGTGTTCAGCAGCGTTTCATAACCTTCGCGGCCGCCCCACAAAACATAGTTTGAACCGCCCAACTGCTGCGTAACATCCATGCAGTTCTTCACCGTGGCTGCGCACCATGCAAAGACTTCCGGATCGGGATTGGTAGAAGCGCCCGCCATGAAGCGCGGATGTGAGAAGAGATTCGCCGTGCCCCACAGCAGCTTCGTATTCGACTTGCTGATCTTTTCACCAAGATAATCTGCAATGGTGTGCAGATTCTTCAACGTTCCAGCCAGCGTCTCCTCTGCAGGAGCAATGTCTGCATCGTGGAAGCAGAAGAAGGGAAGATCAAGCACGCGGAAAAGTTCAAACGCTGCATCTGCCTTCACCTTTGCTTGCGCAATTGGATCGCCCTCTCCCATCCAGGGACGATGAATGGTCGCGCCACCGAACGGATCCGTGCCCGTCATTGCAAAGGAATGCCAGTACGCGACGGCAAAGCGGAGATGATCTTTCAGAGGCTTGCCCAGCACGACGCGTTCCGCGTCGTAAAACTGATAGGCAAGCTGGTTCGTGCTGGTGGCACCTTCATACTTCACGGTGGGCAGATCATGAAACAGCGTGTCGGACAAGGAATTCTCCAATCGTGAAGTGGTTAATGGGATGAGTCGGATTGCAATTCAGGATAGGCCGCAAAGAGGCATGTGTTGTAGCGATATCTTGCGGCACGGTACAAAGAAAGATGTCCTTCGCGGGCTTGCGCGGTCTTGGATTCATCAACCTTCACCATGCGATCGCACAGTTCAACAAAGGAAGCTGGAGCGCCGTCCTGAACGGATTTCGCGAACATGGCCTGAATCGCAGCGCCCAGGCATCCTGCTTCATCTTCCAGCGGAACCTGAATCGTGGCACCTGTTGCATCTGCCAGCATCTGTCGCCATTGCCTGGATCGTGCTCCGCCGCCGATTACCAGGATCTTGGTTGCGGGCTTGCCGTCGAGGATCAGATCGAGGCCGTTAAGGATCCCAAAGGTCACGCCTTCAATTGCACTGCGTAGCAAATTGGCTGGTGAATAATTTACCGCAGAAATGCCGTGCAAACTGCCCTGTGCATTCGGGAGATCGGGAGTGCGTTCGCCGTTGAGAAAGGGAAGGAAGGTGAGTCCGCTCGCACCGGGGGCAGTGTCTCCCAGAACCGGGTCGATATCTTCTACGGTGAGTCCCAGAAGATGTAGCGTTTGCGTCACAACGTTGGTCGCGTTCATTGTGCAGACAAGCGGCAACCATCCACCGGACGAGGAACAGAACGGAGCCACGCTGCCGTTAGTGGCAACTAGCGGAGTATCGCGATACGAATAGACCGTGGATGAAGTGCCAAGGCTCAGTGTGACCACGCCTTCACGAACATTGCCTGTGCCAATGGCGCCCATCATGTTGTCGCCGCCACCACTTGCCACAACGCACTTAGGCGAAATTCCAAGCTCTGCGGCAACCTCAGAACGAACAGTTCCCACGATAGCGTCGGCTCCGACCAATGGCGGGAGTGCCGCATGTAGAAGGCCCGATCCATCGTCGATTGCATCGAGAATCTCTGCGATCCATACGCGTGTTCGCACGTCGAAGAATGCTGTGCCGGAAGCATCCCCGTATTCTGCAACGATGTTTCCTGTCAGCCAGAAATTCAAATATTCATGCGGCAACAGAATGTGGCGGATGCGTGTGAAGTTCTCCGGCTCGTTTTCTTTGATCCAGAGCAGCTTCGATACGGTATATCCCGTAAGTGGAAGAATGCCGTAGCGCTCTAGAACAGCCGAGGCACCGCCGAGCTTCTCAATCAACGCAGCATTTTGTGCGGCAGTTTCTGTATCGTTCCAAAGCTTTGCAGGGCGAATTACATTCTTCTGTTCATCAAGAATGACGAGTCCATGTTGCTGACCAGATACAGAGAGTGCAACGACTCCCTTTCCGTCGCCGGAAACGGCCTGCTGCACAGAGGCGATTAGCGCATCCACCCACCAGCGCGGTTCCTGCTCGCGCGCTCCGTTGTCCCGTTCGATCAACGCATGCTTCGCATAGCCGCGACCGTGAGCTTTGCCATCGGTGTCGATGAGGAGAGCTTTTGTGCCCTGGGTACCGCAGTCAATTCCAAGGTACATTTTGCTACTTCCTCTCATGGATCGCGCTAGCTATCCGCGGGTTCCAGTAAAGGTGGAAGCATTCGCGAAAGGCGATTTTGTTTATACCAGAAAATATATGTACCAACATAGGTGATGTCAACGCGCAACACCGCATTCTGCCGAAGGAGATATTACTCCCGGAGAAGAAGTAATACCGGTGCCATGGCTCTGTTGGACTAGGCCGGGATGGGGAGGGCTCGTTCATGGGTCGAACGGTGATAGCCAGCATGCCGCTGCATGAGCATGGCTGCGCCGCCGCTCAGACGCGCTAGTTCTGCATCACCCGCTGCACGGAGCTGCGGTGGATCTCCGGCCAGCATCGACGAGGACATTTCCCGTTCTATGATTGGGCCGCAGAGATCCCATGCTGCGGTAATGTCACCTACAACAAGAATCAGCTCCGGTGAGAGGGTGGCAGTCACCATGCGAAGACCACGGCCAAGCGCGCGCGCCTGTTCTGTGATGGCTTCTCGAGCCAGTGCATCGCCATCTTCCATCTGCCGCAGCAGTTCGTAGATGTTCTGCACCTTCTTGCGACCGCCAGCGTTGTAATAACGGATCGCAGCACGCGAGGAGGAGACCATCTCCCAGCATCCGTTTTGCCCGCACTGACACTGCGGTCCGGCAGGATCAACAGACACATGGCCAAACTCACCGGCCAACCCGTTGTATCCGGATTGCATATGTCCACCAGCAAGGATTGCGGCTCCCACGCCTTCTGCCACGGCAACAAGGACGACGTTCTTAACGCCCTCGAGCCGTCCGTACCAGAGCTCGGAGATCAAGCAGACATTCGCATCGTTATCAATCTCCACCTGCAGGCCGGATTCGATCTCAAGCGCAGATTTCAGATCGAAGTCGTGCCACTTCATGTTTGGTGCCAGCACTACGCGCTGCGTCGCCGGATGCATGCGGCCGGGTACGCTAACACCAACGCCCTCGAAGGACTTGGTGGAATGTTCTTCACGCAAAGCGCGCATGCGTTTGCCGATCTGAGCAACGGTGCGAGCCAGATCGGAGTACGTGGGAATGGTTTCGCGTGAAAGAAAGCGCCCACTCAGATCGACTACAGCAAGAATGGCTCGATCCGGGCGCAGGTCGAGTGCGAACGTGACCATGGCACTGTTCACTGAAAGCATGGTGGATGGACGCCCACGCGCTGCCTTGATGACAGCGCCCTCCTGCACCCAGTTCTCTTGCACCAGCTGTTCGACGATTTTGGAAACGGTACTGGGACGTAACCCGGACAGGCGCGACAGGTCTGCCCGGGCCAGCGGTTGTTTGAAGCGGATCAGTTCCAGGATGATGTCGCGATTGATGTCGCGTGCTATCTCGCTGGAAGCTGGCTGCACCGAGGCAAGATCGATCCTGCGAATGCCACGCATGGGACGAGTACCGTTTTGCCTGGGTGCAGAAGACTTCATGAGTGTATTTCCAACATGCTACGCCATTTGGCCGATTGTTCCGGCGTTGTTACTACAGCTTTGTCCAGGCCGACCCGTTTTCAGAGGAGGCAAGTACGGCATCAATGAAACGCATACCGCGAACGCCGTCCTGTACGTCCGGCAAGAGCTTCGATATGGGATTCGGTTCACGATCTTCCAGCTTGGCTGCCAGCAGTTCGGCTAGATCCTTGTAAAGCTGGCCGAATGCCTCCAGATAGCCTTCCGGATGACCGGAGGGAACACGCGTGCTGTAAACGGCCCACGGTCCGGCTGTCGGACCGCCGCGCGTAATGGTGCGTGGCGCGTCGTTCAGCGGCGAGTGAATGAGGTAGTTCGGATTCTCCTGATGCCACTCAAAGCTGCCGAGCTCGCCATGGATGCGAAGCGTAAGGTCGTTCTCAATGCCTGCGGCGATCTGCGATGCGATCAGAGAAGCTTTGGCTCCGCCTTCAAAACGGATCATCGCCTGAACGTTGTCATCGAGGCGGCGACCCGGGACGAAGGTGGTCACATCAGCAGCGATGGACTCCGCCTTGAGGCCCGTGGTGAAGAGAGCAATGTGGTAAGCATGTGTTGCAATGTCGCCAAGTGCTCCGCCTTTACCGCTCTTGGTGGGATCGGTACGCCATTCAGCCTGCTTTGCACCGGTCTGCTCTACCGGAGTGGAGAGCCAGCCCTGTACGTAGGCGACATTGATCATGCGAATCTTGCCCAGTGCACCGTCCAGAATCATTTCGCGCATCTGGCGAACCATGGGATAGCCGGAGTACGTATGCGTCAGGCCGAAGGTAAGGCCAGACTTGTGCACGATCGCAGCCAAATCTTCGGCTTCATCCACGGTCATCGTCATAGGCTTGTCGCACATGACGGGGATGCCTGCATTGAGGAATGCCTTGGCAACGGGATAATGCGTGCTGTTCGGTGTAACAATGGCTACTACGTCGATGGGTTCCGGGTGCTTTGCTTCCGCCTCGGCCATCTCCTGATAGCTTCCATAGGCGCGTGGCACGTGGATCTCTTTCGCGAAACTCTTTGACTTTTCCGGATCAGAGGAGAGAGCCGCAGCCACCAGTTCAAAGCGGTCGTCCAAGCGTGCGGCCATACGGTGAACCGCGCCGATGAAGGCTCCGGGCCCACCGCCCACCATACCCAGACGAAGACGTCGTTGCAGCTTTGCCATGATTCTTTCGATCTCCTCTTACAGTCCCAGCAGCTTACGCAGCATGTTGTCGTCCGTTTCAGCACCAGCGAAATCGTCGAATGCTCTATCCACGGCCTGAATGATGTGCTTTGCAATAAACGGAGCACCTTCACGAGCACCCTGTGAGGAGTCCTTAATGCAGCACTCCCACTCCAGCACTGCCCAACCATCGAAGCCATACTGTGTCAGTTTGGAGAAAATGGCGCCGAAATCCACCTGCCCATCGCCCAGTGAACGGAAGCGTCCTGCGCGGTTTGCCCACGACTGGAAGCCACCATAAACGCCCTGGCGTCCCGACGGACGAAACTCCGCATCCTTCACATGGAACATGCGAATACGTTCGTGATACAGGTCGATGTATTCCAGATAGTCCAACTGCTGCAGTACAAAGTGGCTCGGGTCAAACAGCAGGTTGCAACGCGGATGATTCTTGACCGCTTCCAGGAACATCTCGAACGAAGCGCCATCATGCAGATCTTCGCCGGGATGAATCTCGTAGCAGAGGTCGATACCGTTTTCGTCGAAGGTGTTCAGGATCGGCGTCCAGCGCTTGGCCAGTTCACCAAATGCTGTTTCCACCAGGCCCGCAGGACGCTGCGGCCATGGATATAGATACGGCCATGCCAGTGCACCAGAGAAGGTCGCATGCGCCTGCAAACCGAGATTCGCCGAAGCCTTCGCCGCATACTTGAGCTGCTGAACAGCCCATTCTGTGCGTGCCTTCGAATTGTTATGAACTTCGGCCGGGGCAAAGCTGTCGAAGAGGGCATCGTACGCGGGATGTACGGCGACAAGCTGACCTTGAAGATGAGTCGAAAGCTCGGTAAGCGCAACACCATGCGATGCGAGTGTGCCGAGCACCTCGTCGCAGTAGGTCTTGCTCTCTGCTGCCTTCTTCAGGTCAAACAGGCGTCCATCCCAGCTTGGGATCTGCACGCCCTTATAGCCGAGTGATGCGGCCCACTGTGCAATCTCGTTCAGGTTGTTGAAGGGCGATTCGTCGCCCGCAAACTGCGCCAGAAAGATGGCTGGCCCCTTGATCGTCTTCATGAAATCTCCTGCGGCGTTCCCGACAATATTACCGTTGCGGAGGTGCCTGTGTCGGCGTGCCGGGTGCCGCAGCACCGGTAGCACCTGCCGGACGAGGTCCCATGGGACGTGCAGGCATCGTCATATCCAGCGGATTTGCGCCCTTTGCAGCGTTCGGATCCATCGCGGCCAGGTCGGCTCGGAAGCTCACCGTATTTGCCGTGGGGAACGTCGCTGGCACAGCCTGTGTCACCTTGCCGGTGGCCGCCCACTCCACGCCGCGCTGGAAGAGCACGACAGAATCCGTGGAGCTTTGCGCATACACGTCGTGTCCCCACGCTGTGTGGAAGGTGCGTCCTTTGCCGAAGGTCGAGGTCATTACCATAGGCTCATTCTCGCCAGTGCCATGATTCGCGGGATCAGAATAGGCCGTGGCCAGCACGGTCATACCGCCGGGACCGCGCAGGTATCCGTAGAGTTCATCGCCCATGTGCATCCAGGTTGTCGGCAAGCCGCGCATAACGGGGTTCTTTGTATCGCGAACCGTTACGAGAAACGGCTTGCGCAAGCCATGCATCGCATTGTGGCCAGTGTCTTCTAGAGGCACCACTTTGCCGTCCTTCCATACCCAATGCGGACCAGCATCTTCCTTACGTCCGCGCCAACCACCTATGCCAACCATCTGGTTGTAGGCCTTCCAATGAGGAAAGGCATTGTCCGCTGCGTGAATGATGACCAGACCTCCGCCGCCCTTCATGTACTGCTCGAAGCTGGTCTTCACGTCATCTGGCCAACGCTCGTCTGGCGCGTCGTAGTTCAGCACAATGACGCCATACTTCTTCCAATCCGGATGGAATGTGCTAAAGTCGGCGCCCTTTGGCGGTGCAGTGAGCACTTCCGTATCGAAGATGCCAACCTCGTCCAGTTCCTTCTTCAGAACCGGCGTAATAGCGGCCCAGTTATGGTACGGAGCGGCGCTTTCACCATCCACAATCAAAACGCGGATGTGCTGTGCTGCCCATGCCTGCCCAGCGCACAATACGCCAGCCATGATTGCCATTCCGAACTTCTTCATGGAACCGCTCCTCGCAGTTATTTCGCTGCTTTTTTCGTGCCTGTGCCTTTGGCTGTTGGATAACCAGGCAGTGTCCATGCATACATCACGCCGCCGCTGCTCATCAGAACTACCTGCTTGCCATCCAGTTCATAAGTAATGGGCGTGGATGAAATGTTGCCGCCGGTGCCGGAGTGCCACAACGTTTTTCCTGTGGCGGTATCAAGACCCAGGAAGTTACCGTCCGCGTCTCCGCTGAAGGTCAGCCCACCATCGGTTGTCATCACGCCAGAACCTGCGCGACGGCCAAGCTCATGCGACCAACGAATCTTGCCGGTCCGATAGTCAATGGCCTCCAGGACACCCTTGCTCCACACGCCGTAGTCAGCGCCTGCCCAGCCGTAGGCTCCATCCGCCGGTTTGCTGAAATACACGCTGTAGCTGGGCGATGCGCTCACAATGAACAAGCCAGTTTTTGGATCGAAGCTTGGCGAACGGAAGTTCGTCATACCGCCTTCATCCGGGGCAATCAGACGACCATCTGGAGCAGGTTCTTTCTCGGGATCGGGAATTGGCTCACCGCGTTCATCCACGCCCTTGGACCAGTTCACAGGACCAAACGGAGCAGTCACTAGCGACTTGCCATTCGTGCGGTCAATCACAAAGAAGTAGCCGTTGCGCGATGCCTGCATCAGCACCTTGCGCTTCTGGCCTTTGAAATCCACATCCGCCAAAACCGGAATCTCAACGGCGTCCCAATCATGCGTGTCATGCGGCGAAGGCTGGAAAGCCCACTTCAGTGTTCCGGTATCCGGATCCAGCGCAACGATGCTGCATGTGTAGAGGTTGTCGCCAGGGCGTGGTTTGCCGTTCAGTACGGGCGTTGGATTGCCTGTGCCCCAGTACATCAGGTGCAGATCGGGATCGTACGTGCCGGTCATCCACACGTTGCCGCCAGTGGTCTTACCCTTGGTCCCAACCGGATCGGTTGCAACCCAGTTCCACTGCGTGGCACCGGTGTCTGGATCGAGCGAACGAATGAATCCTTGCAGATTGTCGAAGTCGCCTGACGCACCCACGATCACATGGTTGCCGACGATCAGCGGCGACATTGTCGACCACTGTCCCTTGTTTGAATCGGCGACCACAACATCCCACAGCACTTTGCCGGTCTTTGCGTCGAGCGCCATCGCGTGCGCGTCGCTGGACATGTAGTAGATCTTGTCCTTCAGGATGCTTACGCCGCGCTGACCAATATGAAAAGCTTTATTCGGTGGGGCGGTGAAGTGCCAGATGGTATGACCGGTGCGCGCATCAATGGCCCAGATGTTGTCGGGCATCGTGAAGTAAAGAATGCCATCAACAAGAATTGGAGTCGCCTTAATGGGCTGTGTCTGGCCAGTCTGAAAAGTCCACGCCGGCGTCATGTTTTGTACGTTCCCGGTGTTGATCTGAGTCAGCGCGCTGTGGCGGCGACCGCTGTAATCGCCATGAAAGCCAGGCCAGCTATCCTTCGGCGGATTCTTCAGCATGTTGAAATCGACGGACTGTGCGGATGCTCCCAGCGCACACACCGCAACCAGCGATAGGACTCGAACGCTCTTAAACCAATGCTTCACGGGAACCCCTGAATTACTTCAATGTCTGAATGTAGGCGAGGACGTCGTGCATGTCCTTGTCGGTGTATCGGCTCATGATCTCCACATGCTGTTCCGCAGGATTGTTCACCTTGAACGTCACCGCAGAGACAGGCCAGGAGTGATACACGCCGAAGCTGTCCTTCATGCCGATATGAAATTCATCCTGATACTCCAGCGGGCCGTCGTAGCTTTGGCCGCCGGCTGTCTTTACGGATACCGTGGGCTTCGCCTGCCGTGGATACAGCATCTGTTCCAGCAACTGCAGGCCGCTATAACGCGTGGCCACCTTGGCAAGATCGCCGGTCGCTGAATGGCACTTCACGCACCCGCCAGTGCTCTCAAAGTACTTCTTGCCCGCCTCGGCATTGCCGGTGTGCAGGTCGCTCTCTTCCACGCCTTTGCGGTTGCCGGTCTGCGACATCGCCTTGTCCTGCTGCGAATGGATGAAAGCGACCAGGCTGAGGATCTCGGAGTCGCCAAGGTTAAAGCGCGGCATGCCTTTATCGAGCCGACCATTGCGCACTACTTGACCAATGCCTTCACCTTCCTTGTCGCCCGACACGACTTTCGAGCGCGTCAGATCCGGACCACTCTCGCCGCCACTGGCATCCTTGCCGTGGCAAAACGCGCAGTTCTGCAGAAACAGCGTTCCACCGTTTTCAATCTGTTGTTCGGTGAACTTTGCATGCACGGGCATGGGGCCCTGCGATCCTACAGTGACCTGTGGCCGTGCGCCCTGAGGACGTGGAGCATTCGCGTTTTGTGCGTTGAGGTTTGGAAGGGAAGCAAATGCCATCGTCAGCAGTGCGGCTGGAACAGCACATTTCGTCAACAGATTCATCACAAGGTTTCCGTTCTTGCGTATCCCGTACAGCAGTGACATCGACCGCCAACGTGTTCCCAGGCAATCGCAGATGAAAAGAGGGCAGAAAGATTTATTTCTTGTCTGGAAATATAGGGTTGCGTTGTTGCGCGTGTCAAGCAGTATGGTTCACAAAATTCCCAGTAAATAAAGGCAATAATGCGCCTCGGGTTTATTGAGTAGGAAGAAAAGAAAAGGCCCCGGATGTCCCGGGGCCTCCTGGAGGGAATGATTGTTAGAAGTTGATGCGAAGTACGAACTCCATCGTACGAGGATCAGCCGTTGAGGTGATCTGTCCGAATGAGTTCTGGTACGTTCCGGTGGAGCTGTAGTTGGGTTGATAGGTCCCGTTCGGTTGCACCGAGCCCAAAGTTCCACCCACGGCGAACGGGGAGAGATGGTTTGGCGCATTGAACATCTCGGCGCGGAACTCTGCACCGATCGATTCGTGAATGGGAATGTTTTTCTGCAGAGCCACATCCCAGTTGTTGAACAGCGGTCCCTTGATGGCGGCATAACCGACATTGCCGTATGTGCCGGCGGCAGGTTGAACGAACGCGTTGTAGTTCAGATATTGCTTGCCGTTGTGCGCGTAGGGGCTTACACCCGGTACAAGATTCGGACGCTGCGCAACGTTGGCTGTGGTGACCAGGTTGCCGGCAACCGAGAGACCTGAGGGTTGGATGATGTTAATTGGAAGGCCATTGGCGATACGTGTAATACCCGAAACCTGCCAGCCTCCCAAGGCCTTCTTGTACCACTCCTGTGAGTGTTGCCAGAAGGGAAGGGGGTACACATAGCTGGCCACGAAGATCTTCGGCTGATTAAAAGTGCATGGGCCGTAATCCGCTGCCAGATTCGTGCTGTCCTGCGGCTGATAGTCGAACGAAGATCCCATGGCAAGGCATTTCGACCATGTAAACGCCAGACTTACCAGACCACCTTGATTGAAGCGTGTTTGCCAGCGCGCCTGCAGAGAGTTGTAGTTTGAATGCGACCCGTTGGAATACTGGTAGATCTCACCGTAGCCCTTGTAGGGTCGCAGCGCATTTCGCGCTACGCTTGGATTCGCCTGTTCGATGCCTGCTGCACCCTGGTTCAGGTTCTTGCGATACGTCAGGTTGGATGCGTGCGAACCGACGTAGTTCATTTCTACCGAGGTATTGTTGAACAGCTTGTGCTGAACGCCAATACTGTAGTTGTGAATACGGGGTGGATTCAGGTTACGATCGCCTGAGTTTCCTATGTTCTGCGGCGCAGCCGAGGTGCCAACTGAACCAAGTGCATCTGCGTTGCCCGCGCTTGCGAGGTTGGCGACCGCCACGAAGGGCAACTGTGAAGCTGCACCGTAGATATAGTTACCTTCCACACGTTCGTAAGACATGCCGTAGCCGCCCCGGACCACGGTGTCTTGTTTCCCGGTCAAGTCATATGCAAAGCCTGCGCGCGGAGCAAACGTGTTGTAGACACTGTTGATAATGCCGCCGGGCAGATTGTGGAACAAAGCTGTCACTTGCGGGTTGTTGTAAACGTTCGGAGCCACTACCTGCTTCGCCTTGTCTGAGAACCCGGTTCCGGGAAGAATCAAACCGTTGTAGGGCGCCGGATTCGAAGTGATCAAGCCGGTCGTTCCACTAACCGTAGCAGCCTTTGTAGGGTCGTAGAAGTTCGGATCGAAGAAGGCGGTATTGTTCGGCCAGCTTGCGATTGGTGGCATGTACTGCCAGCGCAAACCCATGTTGAGAGTAAGACGTCGGCTGAGGGTCCAGTCATCCTGGAAGTATGTTTCAAATTGCGTGAAACGGGCCTGGATTTGAGGAATGTTGCTGCCTTCGGTGTAGCTGGCAAAATTGCCGGCAACAAGGCCCGCCAGGTTGGAGAACGTGAATGCGCCGTTCAACTGCGGCGGTGCGGTCTGGTTCTTGCGGGCGCGCCAGAAGTAAGCACCTGTCTTCATCGAATGATTTCCTACGACAATCGATAGGTCATCTTTCAAGGCGTAAATGCGCTGATAGTTGTCGAACTGACGTGGGGTCGTGCCGGGATTGCCATAACCCGAGATGGTGGTCTGCGGGATGTATGTGGACGCGTTGTACAGAGTGGCATATGTCATGCCATAGTCCGCGCGTTGGACAGATTTCCCAAACTGCGGATTGGGGCGGATGTTCACGCCTTCGTTGATGATGTTGCCAGAGAAGGAGCCGACCGCCGTATTCACCATTCTCGAATTGAATGTGTGAATCCAGCGTGCATTGGATGTAAGGCCAGGGATCAGGCGATCATAGATGACAAAGTTTGTCGGATTACCCACTACCTTTACGTTGTCGTGAACATAAGAACCGCTGAATTGGTTCTTCTCATTCATGTGGTAATCAATTTTGATTAGCCATTCCGACTGATCGTTGTTGCCAAGGCTCAGATATCGGAAGTTACCGCTTGGGTCTTGTAGAATGCTCGCCGCAATGGCGCGCCCCGTAGCGGTGCTTGGCCCTGTTGCGATCGCAGCTGCAATCGCGGCTGGAGTGGGGACGGTTACATTCTGTACGGTGGACGTGCGCAGCCGCTTGTACTCTTGTCCGGCAAAGAAGAACAGCTTTTCCTTGCTGGCGTTAAAGTGACCAGGGATATAAATGGGACCGCCGAGAGTCCATCCGAAATCGTTGTAGCGAAGCGGTGCCTTTACCGGCGCAACGCTGTATGAACTCAACGCGCGGAAGGGATAGGCCTGAATGGCATCGTTACGGATGTATTCGTACGCGTTGCCGTGGAAGCTCTGGCCGCCGCTCTTGATAGCCACTGATACCGTCGCACCCGACGAGCCACCATAGCTGGCGTCATAGGCGGATGCTACATTGCGGAACTGCTGCAGGGAATCAGGCGAGATGTTGACGAAATTGTTGCCGCCACCACCGTTGTCCTTGTTGTCTACACCGTCGATGAAGAAATTCATCGAGTCGGTACGGATACCGTTAACGGATTGCGAGTTGCCGTTGACGCCATAAGTTCCGGAGATGGCAAAACCACTGGCCACCGTCTGCGAAACACCGGGCTGCAGGGTGATCAGTTGGATGTAGTTGCGACCGTTGAGCTGAATCTGTGTGGCTTCCGTGCTGGTGACAACGCCGCCGATTTCCGCAGTGGTGGTCTGGATCATCACGCTTTCGGCTTTGACCTCAACCGATTCGCCCACGGCGCCGACCTGAAGCTGTACGGGCACAGCGGGTTTCGCACCCACGTCTAGAGCGACGCCGGTAACGACGGACTTCTTGAAGCCATCCATCGTGGTGGAAATGGTGTAGGTGCCCACGGGAAGGTTTAGGGCGTTATACAGACCGTCCCCATTCGTCTTCACCGTGACAGAGATTTTTGTCGCTTCGTTTGTGACCGTTACGGACGCACCAGGAACGGACGCGCCGGTTGCATCTGTCACGGTTCCTGAGATGGATTGGCTATCGGTTACTTGGCCCCTTGCCACACCTGCTGCTGAAACGCAGGCGAGAACGATCGGGATGATGATTCCACGCTTCATGTGACCCCCTCTAAATCTTTCCGCGTACTACATGCGCACCGCGAAAAGTGGAACCAGCGCGCAAATGAGATCTCCAGCTTTCTGGAGCGATACAAGCGCTGGTTTTGTACGCGGCGCAAACTATATAGGAACCACAAATGCGACTGTCAAGATGAAAATGAGGATTTTGTTATTTCCACAGAGGAAGAATCGGGGCTTAATGGGGAGAAATCGAAGTAGTGAGCGGAATTCAATGCCAGAATCATGCTGCTACAGATAGGCTCCGGGGATCGAAGAATAGCCCCGTGGTACGACCTTCTAAAGTATTTTTGCTGAGAAGCGAATTATTGATAGTCGCGAGTGTAGACCAGCTTTTTGTAGGTGATTTCGGCGCAGGATGGCAGAAAACCTGAAGGTTGAAGTGCAAAGCGGAAGATGGCTTAACTTTCGTCTCTGGCGCAGAGACTCCCTTATGGGGCACACTGTCTGTCTCAAGGAGAAATAGGGAATGCCCTTTGCTCACCCTGTGATGGCGACACTGCTTGCCTCACAGCTAACGAATCTTTCCGGGATCGACATTGTGATCCTCGCGCTGTACTTCGTCATGGTGCTGTTCATCGGCTTCTATGTGAAGGGCGGCACTAATACGAGCGAAGAGTTCTTTCTCGCTGGCCGTGAGATGACCGCCTGGATTGCCGGCCTCAGTTTTGTTTCGGCGAACCTGGGGTCGCTGGAGCTGATGGGGTGGGCGGGGTCTGCCTATCAGTACGGTATCCTGGCGACGCATTGGTATTGGATAGGCGCCATCCCTGCCATGCTGTTCCTGGGCATCGTGATGATGCCGTTCTACTACATCTCCAAGACACACTCGGTGCCGGGGTACCTGCAGTTACGGTTTGGTGAGGGTGCGCGCGGACTGGCCGCCATCAGCTTCGGGTTCATGACCATCCTGATGAGTGGCGTGAACATGTACGCCATGGCTGTGGTCATGCAGACAGTGCTGGGATGGAACATCACCTTCTCTATCTGGATTGGTGCGATCACCGTGGCGATCTACGTGATGTTGGGTGGACTGCGTTCGGCCATCATCAACGAGGTGCTGCAGTTCGTGCTCATCTGGGCAGGTGCTGCGCTCATTCCTATCCTTGGGCTCATCGAGGCGGGTGGCTGGACCAACCTGAAGGCACAGATTGCCCATAACGTGGGTAGCAATGACTACACGCATCTGTGGTCTACCCTGGGAACCTTCAAGGGGAACCCGATGGGTATTCACTGGACGGGGATTGTGTTCGGCTTGGGCGCCATCGTGTCCTTCGGATACTGGACGACTGACTTCCTGGTCGTGCAGCGTGTACTGAGCGCTAAGGATCTGCGTGCAGCCAAGATGGCGCCGGTGATTGGTGCGGCGTTCAAGATGGCGGTACCCCTCATCGTGATCGTGCCGGGTCTGCTGGCACTGGCTGTGCTGAAGAACCCTGATGGGTCGCTGATGCACCTCGTGCCGGGTGATGTGGCTCGCGCTACGGGGCAGCACGCGTATGACGAGGTGTTGCCGCTGATGCTGATCCGCTACTGTGGGCCGGGTCTGCTGGGGCTGGGTATTACGGCTCTGGTGGCTGGGTTCATGAGCGGTATGGCTGGCAATGTGTCGGCGTTCTCGACCGTGTGGACGTATGACATCTACGGTGCGTACATCAAGAAGGATGCGCCGGATAAGCACTATGTGTCGATGGGCCGCTGGTCGACTGTGATCGGCATGTTGGTGTCGATTGGCACGGCTTACCTTGTGGCTCGTGCGGGATCCATCATGGATTACGTGCAGGCGCTGTTCTCCTTCTTCATCTCACCTCTGTTCGGCACGGTGATTCTGGGCATGCTGTGGAAGCGGGCTACGAAGGCGGGCGGATTCTGGGGCCTGCTGGCGGGAACCGTCAGCTCCATTGCGATGTTCACGTATGTGGAACTCGGTGGAAAGGCTGCGCTGGCACACATCGCGCTGTCGCCTGATGCGCAACCGATGGCTGAGAACATGTATCGCGCACTGTGGAGCTGGATCATCTGCGTGGTTGTGACCGTTGTCGTCAGCCTGATGACCACTCCGAAACCGGATTCCGAGTTGGATGGTCTGGTTTATGGCGCTACTGTGATTCCGCATGATGGTGCTCGCACACTCTTCCAGAAGCCGATCTTCTGGGCGGGCGTTGTGTCGGTTGTATTTATTGGCCTGAACATTCTCTTCTGGTAAAGGAGCGGGGAACGATGGAACACAAGACTGCTGATATTCATCACGTACACGCTTCAATCGAAGACAGAGATGTGAAGCCCAAAGAAACGTTGTCGCTTTGGTTTTTTGTCGGAGTGCTTTGCCTGATGTATGGGCTGGTGCTGACGCCGGTGGGGATCTATGAGTTCTCGCATCCGCCGAGCGTGGTGCTGGCAAACCTTCATGCGGCGTTCTGGTGGGGACTTCTGATGACAATCTTCGGAGCGTTCTATACGATCCGGTTCCGGCCGGGAAGTGGGCGGTAGCACTTCGTGCCGTTCTCGACGCCTTCGGCGTGAAAGCAGGCCAGCGGTTTCCGCTGGCTTTTGCTTATGGTGGGGCCAGGTACCCCCTCCCCCTGTTATTCTAAAATCGTCTTTCTAAAGGGGTTAGGTTTTGGGGTGTTGCTAAAATCGTCATCCTGTTGGAGTTAGAGGCAAAATCGTCTTTCTAAATGACTTAGGGCCGCGACCATCGCGGCCCTTTTCAGCTCTATCTCTATTTTAGGGAGTTGATGGAAGTAACATGCCAACTCTATTTCTTTTGGTTTGTTGGGTTTGGATAAGGCAGGGGCTTGACAGGATTTTGACGGCTCCCGCTTTAGGTGGCGTTGGCCTTGGCGGCTGCGGCTCGTATGGCTCGGCGGTCTTCGCAGGCGTTGCGGACTGCTTCGTAGCGGACTTGGAGGTCGTCGAGTTCGAGGTCGCTTAGGTTCTCGATGTCGATCATCTGATTCTCGGCGTTGTCACCGGAACGGATGAGTTCGTTCAGTTTCAGGTTGATGGCGCGGGCGTCGCGGTTCTGGGTGTTCTGGATGAGGAAGACCATCAGGAAGGTGATGATGGTGGTGCCGGTGTTGATGACGAGTTGCCACTCGGCGGAGTAATGGAACATGGGGCCGCTTGCTGCCCAGGCAACGATGAGCAGAACCGCTGCGGAGAACGCCCATTTGGAGCCGAGCCAGCCTGAGGATGAAGCGGCGAAGCGACCGAACCAGTCGTTGGTGGTACGTACTTCTTCTTCTATGGGCTTCTGTGACACGGCGAACACTCCCTGATCGTTTTGCGAAAGAACGATGCAGATGGTTTGTTTCTGATGGTGTGGGAAGGGTTGTAGGGCAGGGATTCGTGGCTTTTCCTGGAAATGGCCTGCTGATTTTGTTCGTGCGTCTAATCGTGAGGAGGCTACACTGCGGGCATGCGGCGTTTCGATGAGCTTCGGGGTGTTTGGCTTTCAGCGGGGACGCATGCGCTGGTGATTGCGGCGGTGGTGCTGGTGGCGGTGAAGGCTCCGCAGGCGGTGCGGGTGAAGCTGCCGGGGTCGGCGCATGGGACGCATACGTTGCTGACGTACACCATTGGCGGGCAGGAGAGCGCGGCGGCGAGTTCTGCGCCTAAGAAGTCTGCTCCAGCGAAGGTGAAGACACCGACGATTGCGAAGGTGGCTCCTGCGCCGGTGCCTGAGGCGAAGCCCGAGACAGAGAAGGGCGATGGCTCGTCAGGCGTGAGTGCGCTGGGCAGCGGCAATGTTCGGATTGCAATTGTGAAGGTGTTTCCGCGTCCCGCGCCGGACCTGAGCAGCCTGCCGCGTGGCAAGGGCGGCAACGTGATCATGGACGCGGTGATTGATGCGCACGGCACGATTACGAAGCTGACGCTGGAACAGGGGCTGGGCGATCCGATTGATCAGCAGGTGATGGCAACGGTGCGGGGATGGAGCTTTGATCCGGCTACTCGTGATGGACAGCCGATTGCGAGTGAGCAGGAGATCGTGCTGCATTATGAGCGCGGTTAGCACTTCGTGCCGTTCTCGACGCCTGCGGCGTGTTTCGTGTAGATGATTACAGAATGAGACGTATTGTGGTTTTGCCTTTGTTCGTGGCCTTGGCATGTTCTTGTCATGGGCAGAGCAGTTTAACGCTCGACGGTTGCATGAAGGTTGCAGACACACAGCACGATCTGAACCTGTGCGCGAGTGATGAGGCCAAGCGAGTCGATGCTGAACTGAATACGAAATATAAAAACTTTCTGACCCAAATTGCTGGGGATTCACTTGGCTTGGCAAAGCTGAAGGTGGCGGAGAGAGCATGGCTTCGCTATCGAGACGCCTTCATTGCTGCGACGTACCCTGCACTAGACAAGCAATTGAATTATGGGACGGAGTATCCGATGAATGTGAATCTTCTGCGTGCGAAGTTGACCCGCGAACATTTGGCCACTCTCACAGACCTCATCAACGATTACCAACCGCCCCAGTGATTGAGCGCCAACGGCCCAGTCTAATCCCACACGTATTGTTCGTCGTGTTCGACGCCGTAGCGTTTGAGGATGGCGCGGAGTTCATCGCGGAAATCGATCTTGCGGTGATGTTCTTCCTGGTTGTCGATGTATCGCATGAGTGCATCAAGGTCGGATTTGCCGAGGGTGAATGCACCGTAGCCTCGTTGCCACGCAAAGGTGGATGCGCCTTGCGTTTTCATCCATTGAGATGAGGATGTTTTGAGTTCGGAGATGAGGTCGGCAATGGTGATTGTTCTCGACAGGCCAACTGCCAGATGCACGTGATCCATCGTGCCTCCGACTCGGAAACAATCGCAACCGAGGTTTCGCGCGACGGTGGCGAGATAGGCGTGGAGATCGGTTGGGTTGGTGATGGATGGTGTGCGGTCTTTGGTGCTGAAAATGATGTGGACTAATGCGAATACGAGAGATTGTGGCACGCGAGGATTATAGAGCGGGCCTTTGGCCCTTGGCCTTCTATAGGGTCTAGCCTAGGCCTTCGGCCTAGGCTAATATCTCGGCGCGCCTTTGGCGCTTGTTTCTGTGGTCGGAGTTGAACTGTGAAGTGGTGTGCATCTCAAACGGCTCGCGTCCGATACAAATACTCATCCATGTGCGGAGCGGAATGAATTTGTATTACACACGGCAGCAGGACGGAAGTTTTGGTGAGGATATGCTGTCTAGATGTGTGCGGCTATGGAAAGAAACACGGCAATGAAAAGAGCGCAACGAGGAATAATCGCGATTGCTATTTTTCTGATGGTGGTTACATCTTGTCGGGGGCAGACGAGATGGCCGTCTTCTGTTGATGACAACTGCTTCGTGAAAGTCACAGGGCCAACAACGTCGTTTGATCGAGAGCATGATAGGGACACGGTAAATGGTGGATCTTTATTTTGCAGATTAGGGATTACCGCGAGTAAGGCCAATCAGGCGATCTCGGCTTTTAAGCTGGCTGTGAAGTCCCCCGGTGAGAATCCGAATGCAATTCTGAAGTTTCCGGTTGAGGTCATACTGCCCGGCAGCGCGATACATGGCAAACAAGTAGATTCGAAGTTCTTTGTCAGGGACTCTACTCAGTGGGCTGAATTCGTACAGAACAAACTGAACGAGAAACAGCGTGCCGCAATTCACGCCGCAAAACTGTCCGATATGTCGATTGTTAATTCGCGATCAGCAGGGCCGGGTTTCATTTTGGGTAATGGCCTGGTCTTCTTCAGCACCAGAGATGCAAAACGCATTGTCGTTTTGCATCTCAACACTGAAGACGGTGCAGAGTAGCAAAAGGAAAATTACTTAGCGTCGCGCCAGTTGGGGCCTTGGCCTACTTCGGCGACTACTGGGATGGAGAGTTGGATTACGCTCTCCATTTCTTTTTTGACTAAGGCGGCGACTGCTTCTGCTTCTTCCTTTGGTGCGTCGAAGAGGAGTTCGTCGTGGACCTGCAGGGTCATGCGGGTTTTGTAGTTGCCTGCGGTGAGTGCCTTGTCGATGTGGAGCATGGCTACCTTGATCATGTCGGCCGCGGTGCCTTGCAGCGGGGTGTTGACGGCGGTGCGTTCGGCGAAGCCTCGCATGTTGGGATTGCGTGACTGAATGTCGGGGATGGGGCGGGTGCGGCCGAAGAGTGTGGTGACTTTGCCGGTGTTGCGTGTCTGTTCGAGCAGTTCTGTGATGAAGGTCTGCACGCCCTTGTAGCGGTCGAAGTAGGTTTCGATGTAGGTGCGGGCTTCTTTCTGGTCGATGCCTAACTGCGCTGCCAATCCAAACGGACTGATGCCGTAGACGATGCCGAAGTTGACGGCCTTGGCGCGGTTGCGGGTTTCCTTGCTCATGGTGGCGGGGTCGACGCCGAAGACTTCCGACGCGGTGAGCGTGTGGATGTCGATGTTGGTGCGGTAGGCGTTGAGCAGGAGCGGGTCCTGCGAGAAGTGGGCCATGAGGCGGAGTTCGATCTGGCTGTAGTCGGCGGAGAGGATGATGTTGCCGGGCTGCGCGGTGAAGGCTGCGCGGATTTCTCTGCCTAACTCAGTTCTTACAGGAATGTTTTGTAAGTTGGGGTTAGTGGAACTTAGTCGGCCTGTGGCGGTGCCTACCTGGTTGAAGGTGGTGTGGACGCGCGAGTCGGTGTCGACTAACAAGGGAAGTTGTTCGGTGTAGTTACTGCGTAACTTGGCTAACTGACGGTACTCGAGGACGAGGCGCGGGGCTTCGTGTTGTTCGGAGAGTTCTTCGAGGACGTCCTGCGCGGTGGAGACGACTTTGCCCTTGCCGTACTTGAGCGGCTTGGGCAGGTTCATCTCGTTGAAGAGGACTTCTCCTAATTGTTTGGGAGAGTTGATGTTGAAGGTGCGGCCTGCGAGGGTGTGGATGCGGGCGGCGAGGTCGTCCATGGCGACGGCGAGTCGGGTGTTCTGCGCGCGGAGGAGATCGGTGTCGATGCGGCAGCCGGCTTTTTCCATGTGCAGGAGCACGGGGACCAGCGGGAGGTCGATGTCTTCGTAGGTTTTGTTTAGTTCGGCTTCTTCGATTTGCGGTTTGAGGAGGCTGGTGAGTTGGAAGACTGCGCTGGCGGCTTCGGGCAGGATGTGTGCTGGTGGGGTTTGTTTCTTTTCTACCTGCGTGAGGGCGCGGTCGTTGAAGCGTGCGGCGACGTCGGAGAGCTTGTGGCTGCCGTGCGTGGGGTTGATGAGGTAGCTGTAGAGCATGACGTCGTCGCGAACGTTTTTGATTTCGATTTTGGCGCGTTCGCAGGTGCGCAGCACGGCTTTCAGGTCGTGGACTGCTTTGGGGATTTTGTTGTTTTTTAGCGCTTCGCGGATGGGGGCTGCTATGTCGGTGTTGAGGTCCAGCAGAATGGCTTTGTCTGCTGTTGTTGCCAGGCCTACGGGCAGCGGTTCGGTTTGCGGTGGTGCGAAGGGTTTGGTTTCGACCGGGGTGGTCATCGCGGCGAATAGATCCATGTTGGTGGCGATGGGATCTTCGGCGGGGGATTCGGTGTCGAGTTCGGTTTCGGCGCCTGACTCTTCGGCGATGGCTTGCGCGTCTTCGGGGAAGAAGATGGCGAGGGTGTCGCTGGTGGCGAGTAGTTCGGTGATGTCGTGCGCGGTGGGCTCTAGGATGTAGTCGATTTTTTGCGCTTCGGGGGCGGGGAGGTCCTTGAGCAGCGTGGTGAATTCGAGTTCGGTGTAGAGCGCGCGGAGGTCGGCGAGGTTGGGCTCGGTGGCGGTGCTCATGGCTTCGAGCGAGTAGTCGACCGGCAGGTTGCAGTGGATGGTGACGAGCTCCTTGGAGAGCATGACGGTGTCACGATTGTTCTGCAGGGATTCGCGCTGGCGTTTGCCCTTGATGCTGTCGGGGTTGTCGCGGGCGGCGTCGAGTGCGGCTTCTACGGAGCCGAATTGCTGGATGAGTTCGACGGAGCCCTTGTCGCCGATGCCGGGTGCGCCGGGGATGTTGTCGATGCTGTCGCCGCGGAGGGCCATGACGTCGATGACGCGTTGGGGTGGGACGCCGAGGACTTCTTCGACCTTGGCGGGGTCGAGGATGAGGTTGTCTTTCGTTGGGTTGAGGATATGCACACTGTCGGTGACGAGCTGCATCATGTCCTTGTCGGACGAGACGATGTAGACGGGGTGGCCCTGTTCACTGAGGCGCTGTGAGAGTGTGCCGATGACGTCGTCGGCCTCGAAGCCTTCATGCGCGAGGATGGGGATGCCGAAGGCTTCGAGGGCGCGGCGGATGTAGGGCTGCTGCTGTGTGAGGTCGGGCGGGGTCTCGGTGCGGGTGGCCTTGTAGCCGCCGTAGTCGACTTCGTCGAACTGCTGGGTTTTGATGTTGAACTTTTTGATGGTCTTCATCTGCGCCGCGGCTTCGTTGCGGTGTACGGGCGCGCCGCCCTCGTAGATGGCTGCGAGGTAGTGCGGATGGAAGTCCTGCCGCAGCTTGTTGATCATGTTGATGAAGACATAAGTGGCCGCCGTGGGGACGCCGGTGCGCGTGGACATGGGCCGCGACCGCTGCATGGCGTGGTACGCGCGGAAGATGAAGGCCATGGTGTCGAGCAGGTAGACGGGCGGCTTGTTTTCGTTCGGCATCGTCTACAAGTATCTCGCTTTGAGGCTGGTTGCGCTTGCGGGGCGTTCTGCTGCTCAATCGCTGTGGGGACGGCGGATGGTGGCCGTATACGGAGGACGCAGCTGGCCGATGAGAATCAAGCCGATAGATCGCGCTTTAAATGCTCTCTGCCCCATGAACACAGGGCATCCAGTACCGGGACGAGGGTCAGTCCGTAGGGCGTGATTGAGTAATGGACTCGCAGGGGCAAGCCCTGATCCTGATGACGTCCTAGAATTCCGGCTCCGGTCATCTCGCGCAGATGACGGAGAAGCATGCGTTCTGTGATTTCGGGGATGCTCTTCCGCAATTCGTTTGTCCTCATGGGCCCGTCCAGCAGTCGCCAGAGTATGGTGCCTTTCCATCGCCCGTCGATCACGCTTAGCGTCACGTCGATGGGGCAGGGTGAGATTTCTTTCTTTGAGACGCCCATAGATTCCTCCAACTGACGAATTTGTCAGTGCTGCTTTCTGCATCAGTGCTCCATTGCAAAGCGTCTTTTGGGAAGAGTCAATGGGAGGCCCTCATGCACTTGTTCAACGTGACGACCCTCTTCGTCGTTCTTACCCTGGTCGGCGTCGAGTTTTCTGTGTCTGCATTCACGAACCCTGCGGCGTCGCAGCTGGAACCTGAATCGCAATTGAAGCTGCTGAGCCGTTCTGCTCTGATGTTGGGAAAGGTGATGCCCGTCTGGTACATGGCCTCTACCGTGTTGCTGGGGATTGAGACGTGGCTTTATTGGCATACGCCGGGCCGCGCAATCCTGCTTGCTGCGGATACGGTCTGGGTTCTTACTTCGGTGGCATCGATCGTGTTTCTGGTTCCGCTTGCTCGTCGCGTGGCGGAAGGTGATGCCGATTGGCAGCGGTTGAACCGGGTCTGGGATGGGAGACATCGGGTGCGCATTGCCGCCGTGGCCTTTGCGGCTGTTCTGCTCGCGTATGTCGTCGTTCGGTGAGTAAGAAAAGGATCGATATAAATATGGGACTTAATTGATCCTAGATCGTGTAGTCTGACTGCACTATGAACGCTCTGGTGAAGTTGGTCTCGTTGGGTTTGGTGTCGTCGGTGGCTTGCGCACAGATGTCGCAGCTTGAGGCAGGGAAGAAGGCGATTCATGCGCGCACTGGCTGTTTCCTGGTGGACTAGAGCTTTGTGGAGACGGAGACGCTGAAGCCGGGGTATGTCCGCGACAATCGCGTGTACGACGTGAACAAGGACAAGAGCGTGAAGGAGTGGATCATTGCCACGGAGGTCTCACCGACGCGTGTGAAGCTGCAGCATGTGTTGCAGGGAGTGACGCTGAAGGGCGAGCACATGCCAGGCGGCATCATTCGGCATACGGGTGAGGATTGGGCGTTTAATGCGTCGAGCCGGTTTGAGTATCAGGGGCCGAATGCTAAGGGCGAGGACACGTGGAAGACGATCCAGCTTGAGCCGAACCAGTGGCTGCGTCGTGTGACGAGCCTGGATGATGGTTTGCGCTATGAGTGCTCCGCTGCGTGGACGACGGACACGGAGTATGCGAGCTGGAAGTGCGACGACATGGCGCCGATTCCGGGGCGTGAGTATCGCGATATGAAGCGGAAGGATTATCAGGATCTGGAGCGGTCGTCGAAGCTGGTCGTGTATGACACGAACTGGCTGGAGCGTGAGGCGAACACGAAGATTGTGGATGCCGATGGTGTGAAGACTCCGCTGGTGAAGGAGCTTGGCAAGACCTGGTATGTGCGGCTGCCGGATGCGGAGTGCAAGGATGCACAGGAGTTTGCTTCGCCTCGTAGGGTCGCCTTCTGGGACATTACGCGTGAGGCGTGGGATGAGGAGCTTGCTGGTGTGAACGCGTGGTCCGATGCGAAGGCAGCTAAGGGTAAGGATTCGCGGTATGGGCGGATTGCAGATATGGAAGAGACTTGGATTCGCAAGGATCTGTCGCAGCCTGCGGTTCGTGCTGAGGCTAGGGATGCTGTGAAGAAGGTGATTGAGGAGACCCAGGCAGGGAAGTAATGCACCGTGGCTGAATGGTGTTCAACGTTGAGTCGATGCGAGGGGCATGGGATTTTTCGCTTTGCTCAGAATGACAGCGAGAACCTATCGCTACAGTCACAACCTATCGCCGTGTAATCGCCACTACCTGTCGATGTGGTGATTGTGTTTTGTTGATTCGTGAATAGCAAAGGGGCGCGGCTGATTGGCCGCGCCCCTTTTGTGATGATGGTGGGGCTACTGAGCGAGGATCTCAGCGAGTGCCGTCATGCGGGCTGCAGTGTTCGGCGATGCCTTGGCGGAGTCCTTCTTGAGGGTGGCTGCGTAGGTCTTCAGCACCTTGGTGTTCTTCTTGTCCATTGCTGCGAACAGCGTGGTGGCCTTGTCCTGTGTGAGCGCATTGTCGCGCACAAGCTGGTCCACGTATGCCTTGGCAGTGATGAAGGTTTTGGGATAGATGATCTTCGTCGCCAACTGAGCGTTGTAAAGAGTCATGTGAACCTGTTCGGCTGCGGCGATTTCATTTGCCGTGACGAACTTGGTTGGCGTGATCTTGTAGACGTCGAGACCACGGGCGATTTCTGCACCGTAGACATAGCCGTTGTACCAGTAGGCCGACCATGTGCCGCCGTCGATGAACTTCTCGCTGTCAAGCGGTCCACGATCGAAGTAGGCAATTTCAAACGGGTGCGTTGCGTCGGTGAAGTCCATGATGGAGATGCCACCCTGGTACCAGCTCTTCACTTCGATATCGCGGCCCGGGATGGGAACCAGATTACCGTTGTGGGCGGTGCAGTTCTCCAGCTCGGTCTGCGGTGCAGGCATCTTGTAGTAGCTGCCGAGGGTGAGTTCAGAACCCTTGCGCGTGAAGATGGAATCCGCGCCCCAGGTCATGGGGTCGGTTGCACGGCAACGCGGCTGGGTGCCGCCGCCCCACTCGTCGTCAAAGATCAGCTTGGAGCCGTCGTTGTTCCAGAGAGCGGAGTGCCAGAAGGAGAAGTTGGGATCGGAGATGGCGGCTACACGCTTGGGGTGAGCCGGGTTCTTGATGTCGAGCAGGATGCCCACGCGGGTGCATGCGCCAGCAGCGAGACCGATTTCAGGGAAGGAGGTGATGTCGTGGCAGCCGCTTACGGGCTGTGCGGCAGCGCCTTCACCATGCAGGTTTCCGACCGCAAGGCCGTTCATGGCGCCGGTGTTTGGATCGGAGAAGATGCGCGGGCTTTCGATGACCTTTGCGGTATCAGGATGTGCGAGCGGCACCTGGATGACGACGATGGTGTAAAGCGCGGTGTTGGGATCGTCTACGCCGCCAGAAGAGCAGCCGGCCAGTTCCTCAGACGAACGGATGGGAGCGTAACCAGCGACGTAGATGTAAACGTTGTCCTTGTCGTTGGGGTCCGTTACGAGGGTGTTGGTGTGTGAACCGCGGCAGGTCTGTACGCCGGGAAGCTGCTTGGGGTTGGCGATGTCGCTGATGTCGAAGATGCGAACGCCACGGAAGCGATCTTTGCTGGGTGGCTCAGGAGCGCGGGGCGAACGACCGCCACCCGGAGCGCCTGCGGGACGTGCTGGCGGTGCCGGTGGAACGTAGCCAGCGGGAAGGGGAATGCCCTGTGTGCCGCAATCAACGCGCGCGCTGGTGGATTCCACGGAGATGAAGAGCAGGTTGCCGTAGACGGTTGGATCGCCCTGCGAGCCGGGGCACATCACGGAGGACTTCAGTGTGGTCTTGGTGGGATCTGCAATGTCGTAGATGTTGAAGCCGTTGTAATTGCCGACGACGACGTAGTGATCCTTGAACGCAAGATCAGAGTTGGTGGAGCCGAGCTGCAAAGCGCGTACACGGGGCTTGCCGTCGGGGCCAAGGGGCGCCGGTGCTGCGGGTACCGGTGCGGGAGCCTTTTCCTGCGGCGTGGTGCCTGCTGCAAAGCCCGGAGGCTTGGGCAGGTTGAGCACCAACTCCATACCCTGAGCTGCAACGCCTGCGTCTGTAACGCCACCCTTGAGGCCGACGCGGGGATCATTGGGAAGCTGCGGGTTGTTATAGACGGTGGGCTTTGCCGGCATGGCTACCTGCGCAGAGACCGCTGCGGTACCTGCTAGAAAGGCCAGTGCCAGTGCGGCGGTGTTCCACATCGTGCGTCGAGTCATCGCTTATTTTTTCTCCTTGGCCAACATGCTTTGCATCGTTTCGATTTCGGCGCGCTGCGTGACATCCACGTCTGCGGTGAAATCAAATAACTGCGGTTCCTGACCGCCATCCTTCGTTTCAAACAACTCCTTCACCATGTTGAGAGCGCCGGTGTGGTGCTGGATCATGCCGGTGAGGAAGAGGTGGTCAAACTGTGCGCCTTTGGCATTGCGCAGTGCCTGCATCTGGCGGGGCGTGAGCATGCCGGGCATTACGGCGGTGTCCATGTCTTGCTTGCCGTGGTCCATGTGCGACATGTCCATACCGGGCATATCCATGTCCATGTCCATTTTGTTTTCCTGAACAGGCTTGCCATAGAAGGAGAGCCAGCGCTTCATGAAAGCGATTTCGTCGCCCTGCGAGATGCTGATGCGCTTACCCATCTCAAGCATCTGCGGATTGGTGGTGCGGCCGTTCATGAGGCCGACCATCTCCACTGCCTGGCTGTGATGGATGACCATGCCCTGCATAAAGCCGAAGTCGGCGGCCGTGGGTTCGTGCACCGCTGTTCCCACGGGATTGGTGATGACCTTGTTGGGTTGGCCGGGAGCGCCGGGCTGCACCAGAGGCACCTGTTGTGCTGCAGCCATGCCCACACATGCGGACAGGACGAAGGCGCAGGCACACGAACATCGAAAAGCCATGAAGACTACTCCCTACGCGATTGCCTGCGGATGTACGTGGGCAAACGCGTGTATTGCGCTGACAACGCCACGACGGGCGCGGTCGGCTGAATGTATCCAGTGAGAGGAATTGTATGAGGTGACGCAGGAGCGTGCGCGTTTGTTTCAGCACGATAAAAGAAAATGGCCGAGAGTGGCTTAGCCTCTCCCGGCCCGCGAAGAACTTTTATGCCTTTGCTCTGCTGGTTTTCTTTTTGGCTGACGACTTTGTAGCTAGCAAGGTGATGATGGATGCGGCTTTGGGAGAGCCGAGGCCGGTGCATGCGTCCCAGCCTTTGGCGGCTTTGAATGCTCCGTTGTTGCCGCTGGTGATGTCGCGGAAGGCTTTCTGTCCGGTGGTGCTGTAGAGCTTTGCCTGCGGTAGTCCTGCGGCGTTTTTGTTCGTTGCGTTGCTGAGTGCGATGAGGCCCGCCCAGAGAGGAGCTACGGCGCTGGTGCCACCGATGACCATGTTCTGGCCGTCGACGCGGACTTGATAGCCGGTGGTGGGATTGGCGTCACCTGCTACGTCTGGAACGCCTCGGCCGGATTTGGTTGCGGCGACGCTCTTCTGCCATGTGGGCTGCGGGAATGCGGTGCTGATGCCGCCGCCGGTTGCGCCCTCATTGTTTGCGGTTTCGTTCCAGACGACTTCGCTGGTGATGGCTCCGTTGGAGGCGACTAGTTTTGTGCCGCCGCAGGCGAGTACGTTGGGGCTGCTGGCGGGGAAGTCGACGTGCTTCTTGCCGTCGCCTACGCCGTCGTTTGATCCGTCGTCACCTGCTGCGGCGGTGACGGTGATGCCGAGGGCTGCGGCGTCTTTGCAGGCGTTGTCTAAGGCGGTGAGCGCCTGGGATGTCCAGGATGATTCCGGGCCTCCCCAACTGATGGAGATGATGGTGGGTTTGTTTGTGGTGTCGTGCGCGGCGGTGGCGATGGCATCGACGAAACCCTGGTCGGTGTTGGGTGCGAAGTAGACGGCGATCTTTGCGCCGGGTGCGACGGCTGCGGCGACTTCAATGTCGAGCATGACTTCGCCGTCTGCACCGTTGGCGTTGCTGGGGGCGTTCTTGCCACCGTCCACCAAGACGGCTTTGACGCTGGGGGCGGCGATGCCGAGGGATTTGAAGTAGGCGGCGATGTCGGCCTGGCGGAATCCGCCGCCGAGTTCAATCAGCGCGATGGTTTGGCCGGTGGCTTTGGCGCTGGGAGGGAAGCCGTAGAGCTGCGCGAGTTGTGGCGGTGTGAAGGAGGTGCTGGCGGCGGCGCGCGCTTTGCCGACTCGGTAATGCGGTTTGGCCTGGGGACGGTTATCCAGACCGAGTACGGCTTGCACGTGAGGCAGGACGGAGTCTGGGAGATAGATGGCGCCCTGCCGGATGCGCAGAGTTTTTGTGCCTACTGTGTGTTCCTGCAGCGTGACGCCGAAGGCTTCCTGCATGTCTTTGACTGTGCCGGTGACGTGAACCGTGCTGTGTGCGGGTTCGGCTTTGGAGGAGAGGTTGAATGCCTTTGCGAATGCCTGCACCGCCTTTACTGACGAGGGCGCGGCGGCGTGCGATGACTTGAACTGTGCGCGTGTGAGGTGTTTGCCTACGACTGCGGCCTGGGTGACGGGCTTTATTCGAGGCACTACCACTGACACAGTGATCTTCTTGCGACTGGATGCAGGCTTGGCCTTTGCAACAGCGGTCGCTCGCAATGGTTTTATTCCTGCTGCGACTGTTGCGGGAGTGTCAGCTAACGCTGACTTTTCGCTACCCGGTAGAGGGCTGCGGGGTTCGTTGCGGAGGTCGGCAAGTGCTGAAGCTGTCGTCCTGACGGCACGAGTGGACATGGCGAGTAGCCTCCTGTGATGCGTGGCATCCATCAGGCGCAGAAACTGCGTCCGGTTAGGAGACTAGCTTAGAAACATACAGTCGCCGTAAGAAAAGAAGCGATATTTCCCGCCTACTGCATGTGCATACGCACGAAGAATCTTTTCGCGGCCTGAGATGGTTTGGTCTTCAGTTTCAGCCAGCGCACTTACGAGCATGAGCAAGGTTGATTTTGGAAGATGGAAGTTTGTGAGTAGCGCGTTGACTAACTGGAAGCGATGACCGGGCTGCAGAAAGATGCTGGTGGTGCCGCTGTGTGGCTCGATGCGATTGATGGCGGCGATGTGTTCGAGCGTGCGCGTGGTGGTGGTGCCTACAGCGATGATGCGTCGGCCTTCGGATTTTGCTTTGTTGATGGCGTCGGCTGTAGCTGCGGGTAGCGTGTAGGGCTCTTCGTGGAGGCGGATGTCTGCGAGGTCTTCTACACGGACGGGCTGGAAAGTGCCGAGGCCTACGTGCAGGGTGATGTGTTCGATCTGCACGCCTCTTGCTTTGATCTGTTCGAGGACTTCCGGAGTGAAGTGCAGGCCTGCTGTTGGGGCTGCTGCGGAGCCGTGGGTGTTGGCTCCGGCGTAGACCGTTTGGTAGCGGGTGCGGTCTTCCTCTTCGTCTTCTTCGCTGCGATGGATGTAAGGCGGCAGGGGCATGTGGCCTAACTGCTCTAACGCGCCGAAGAAGTCTTGCGTGGGAGCGAACTGGAGTGCGCGTTCGCCGAAGTCGCCGGATTCGATGACTTCAGCTTCGAGTACGTTGTCGCCGAAGATGAGGTGCTCGCCGGTGGGGACTTTACGGCCGGGTTTGACGAGAGCTCGCCAGCGGTCGTTGCCGAGAGGTTGCGTTAACAGGACTTCGACCTGGCCGGTTGGTGCGGGGCTGTTGTGCTGTGTGCGAAGGCCGGCGCGTCGAGCGAAGAGTCGTGCGGGGATGACTCGACTGTTGTTGAGGATGAGCAGGTCGCCTTCGTTGAGCTGCGCAGGGAAGTCGCGGAAGTGAGCGTTCGTGTAGTTACCGGTGTGGCGGTCGATGAGGAGCATGCGGCTGTCGCCGCGTTCGGCGGGCGGGTGCTGCGCGATCAGTTCTGTGGGGAGATGGAAATCGAAGTCGGAGACGCGCACGTTCTTTATTGAAGCAGCGGGGCAGCGAGACAGCAAGTTGGGGACTTGATACGGTTCCTGACGCCTACGGCGTGCTTGAGCTGCGAGATCGCTGCGTCCGGTGGAATGGATGCGTACGTAGTAAGTGGGGAACGATTGTCTTGCCCGTTCGTATCGTCTGGTAGGTGGGGAGTTTATGCGAAGAATTGTTTTGACCCGGGCTTTGATGATGACGATTGGGTTGGCTTCCGTCGGCGTCGAGGCGCAGGTGGCGAAATCGCCGAGTTTTGAAGTGACGGTGGTGAAGCCTGCCAAGCCGGATGCAGATGGCGAGGACTGGGATTCGAACGAGGGCACTACGGTTATTCAGAACTATCCAGTCATCAAGCTGATCCGCAATGCCTATGGATTGAGTACTGTGTCGCAGGTGGTCGATGCTCCTGATTGGCTCAAGGATGAGCGGTTTGACGTGACGGCGAAGGTGGATGCGGAAGAGTTTCATCGGTTGAACACGTTGAGCGCGGATGAACGCGATAAGGAGTTCAGCGACTTGTTGAAGGGTATGTTGGCGGAGCGCTTTGGCCTGAGGGTGCGGCCGGGCACACGGAAGATGCCGATGTATGCCCTTGAGCGCGTCTCTGCAACGACGTTGGGCTCGAAGCTTCAGTCCGTCCCTGTGGGCAAGGATGGCCGGGCGATCGGCGGACATCATTCCAATCGCAATGGAGGTCATTGGGATGCGCAGGGCGTTTCGATGGAGGAGATTGCCCGTTTGCTCTCAGGACGCTATGAGATGGGCGGTCGGCCTGTTGTGGATCGCACCAGTACACCGGGGGCATATCGCTTCACGATGGATTATGCGCCGGACAACGGAACAGGCGTGGCACCGGATGCGACGCTGCCGGGGCTGTCGGACGCGGTGCGGCAGGAGCTTGGATTGAAGCTGGTGAAGACGGATGGGGACGTGCCTGTGGTGATTGTGGAGTCAGTGAAAAAGCCTGAGCTGGATTGAGCATTCAGGTGCGTGGTTTGTGTGCGTATCTTGAACCAGCGGCTATTTGCATTGTTGCGTTGTGGAGGGGTTGTGCGGAGAACGGTTCTTGCGGTGGCTTTGAGTATGGTGGCGATGCCATCCGTGGCGGTTTGGGCGCAGGATGTAAAACCTGTGAGCTTTGAAGTGACCCTGGTTAAGCCAGCGAAGCCAGACGAGCGCGGAGGAAGGGGATGGCATTCGACCAGAAATATTACGAATATCGAGAATTATCCGTTGATGGACCTTATCCTTCGCGCCTATGACCTGAAGTCGCCGATGCAGATCCTGAATGCCCCGGAATGGGCAAAGAAGGATCACTATGACATCACTGCCAAATCGTCAGAACAAGAGTTTGAGCGGCTTGGTAAGTTGAAAGCCGAAGAGAGCGGTGACGAATACCTCAAGATGGTGCAGTCCATGCTTGCGGAACGATTTGGACTTCTGGTGGAGACGAGCACACAGCGGATGCCTCGCTTCACCATAAAACGTGTTTCAGATGACGTGATTGAGCAGGGGTTGAAGCCTACGCCAGTGGGGCCAGATGGACGCCCCCCGGGCGGCAGGGATGTTTCATCAAATGGGAATTCCACATTGGTGACAATGGAAGTCTCCGGCGCGTCGATGGAAGATATCGCGAAGATTCTTTCGGGGCGTGCAGAGGTTGGACATCGTGTTGTTATCGATACAACAGGGTTGCCCGGCTTCTTCAGTTTCAGACTGCAGTTTGCTCCAGACAACGGTATGGGGATATCGCCGGATGCGACGGTCCCTGGGCTTCTGGACGTAGTGCGACAGGAGCTAGGGCTGAAGCTGGTGAAGGATGAAGGCGATGTGCCTGTGGTCATTGTGAAAGCAGCAAAGAAACCAGAATTGGATTGAGGTTTCTTATGCTGCTTTCGGTTGTTCTATGACCTGTGATCAGACGGTGACGGCAGCGGGAGCGGCTGCTTTTGCTGCGGCCTCTGCAAGTGGGCGGTGATGCAGCGTGAAGAGCGCCAGCTCCAGGCGATCGCTGGCTCCTGTCTTGTCGTAGATGGAGCGGAGGTAGTTCTTAACGACCTGCTCCTTGGTTCCAATCTCGTCGGCGATCTGCCGGTTCTTCCAGCCCTGCACGATGAAACCCACGATCTGCAACTCGCGCGTGGTGAGTGCGTCGCGGATACGGCGGCCGACGCTGTCGTCTGCCTCAGCGACCGGTGCTTTGACGGCGCGTTCTCCATTGAAGACGCGACGTACGCAGTGCAGCAGATCGTCTGTGGAGACGTGGCGTGAGAGGAGACCATCCATCCTGCGGGAGACGGCGGCTTCCGGCTCGTTGCCATTGTCATGAAGCAGGATGATCCGGACACCGTTGGCAGAAGCTGCTGCGAAGGCCTTATCGATGTCTGCTTCAAGGGAGGCGGCGAGTAGAAGAATGGCGTTGCGCGCGGGGGCAATGAGGGGAAGAAGTTCGTCCGGGGCCCCACATTGGCCCAGAACGGTCATGTCGTCCTGTGAAGAGAGGACACGTGCCATCCCGGAGCGGAAGATGGCCTGGTTGTCAGCAAGCAGAATTCGAATCATGGCGTAACCGGAGAGTCTCGAAAAATGGAACAGCGAGGGGGAATTTTTCGTGCCAGAGAAGCTAAAAACTGTGTTGCCATGAGTATGCAACACCTTATGCCGTTCGACGCGAAATAATTGCATCAGGGGCCGTTATTCGGGAATCTAAAGCACGGCAGGCGAAGAGACACCGCCGGCTGTGGGACAGGAAGGCACATGGCACGACCGATTTTGTTCGCAGTGGATGACGACGTTAGCGTTTTAGAGGCCGTCGTTGGCGATCTGCGCCGCAAGTATGCGCAGGAATATCGCATTGTGCGCGCCGCTTCCGGGCAGGCTGCGCTGGATACGTGCGATCAGTTAAAGAATCGCGGGGACGCCGTGGCGTTGTTCCTGAGCGATCAGCGTATGCCAGGCATGACTGGCGTGGACTTCCTGAGCCAGGCAATGGGGCTCTATCCCGATGCAAAACGTGTTTTGTTAACGGCGTATGCCGATACGGAAGCTGCGATTCGTGCGATCAACACGGCACGCATCCACTACTACCTGAACAAGCCGTGGGACCCGCCGGAGGACAAGTTGTACCCGGTGCTGGATGACCTGCTGTTCAGTTGGCACCAGGGATACAAGCCACCTTATGAGGGATTGCAGGTGGTGGGGACGCGCTGGGGATCGAAGGATCATGCGGTGCGCGATTTTCTTTCACGCAATCATGTTTCTTTTCGCTGGCTGAATCCGGACTCGCAGCCTGAGGCGCTGGAACTGTTGAAGTCGCGCGGGCTGGATGATGCGAAATTGCCTGTGGTGGTGTTCTCCGACGGCACTTCAGCGGTGCAGCCGACTCAGATGGAGTTGGCAGGAAAGATTGGCCTGCGCGTGCAGGCAGAGAAAGAGCACTACGACCTGGTGGTGGTGGGCGCCGGGCCTGCTGGTTTGGCTGGTGCAGTGTATGGCGCTTCAGAGGGTTTGCGCACGCTGGTGGTAGAGCCAGATGCGGTTGGCGGACAGGCTGGATCGAGCTCGCGCATTGAAAACTATCTGGGTTTTCCGGATGGCGTGAGCGGCGACGAGCTGGCGCGTCGTGGATTTGTGCAGGCGCAGCGGTTGGGTGCGGAGTTTCTGACGCAGCGCGTGACGAAGATTCGCGTGGAGGACCAGTACCGCTTTGTGACGATGGGCGACGGTCGCGATGTGAGTTGCTCGGCTGTGTTGCTGGCGACTGGTGTGAGCTGGTGCAAGCTGGATGTGCCCGGTGGCGACGAGTTGGTTGGCGCTGGTGTTTACTACGGCGCGGCGCAGAGTGAAGCGCAGTCATGCAAGGACGAAGAGGTCTTTGTGGTGGGCGGCGCGAACTCGGCCGGACAGGCTGCGATGAACTTTGCCCGTTACGCACGGAAGGTGACGATGCTGGTGCGGGGCAAGGGATTGGCGCAGAGCATGTCGCAGTACCTGATAGACCAGATTGCGGGGACTCCGAACATTACGGTCGAGACGGGAACTGAGATCACGCGCTTCTGCGGCACGGAGCATCTGCAGGGCATTGAACTGCGCACTCCAAATGGCACGGATAATCGCGCGGCGACTTCCGTGTTTATCTTCATTGGCGCTGCACCGAAGACGGAATGGCTGCCGAAGGAAGTGGCGTGTGACGATCGTGGCTTTGTATTGGCTGGGCCAGACCTGAAGCGCGTGGGGGTAGATCGCATGGGGGATCGCAATCCTTATCTGCTGGAGACCAGTGTCCCCGGCATTTTTGTGGCGGGTGATGTGCGGCATGGTTCGGTAAAGCGTGCAGCCTCAGCGGTTGGTGAAGGCTCCATTGCAATTCAGTTTGTGCATCAGTATCTGGCGGGGTTCTAACTATGGCAACGACGACGGATTGCCTTGCAAACAGTGTCGAATGGCAACGCAAAGCTCTTGATGATCTGCAGCGTGTGAAGCCATTTGGTGACAACGTACCGGAAGAAGAGTTGGCTTGCCTGGTGGCGGTGGCGCAGGATATGTATGTCGCTGCGGGCACAAAGATCGTGGACCAGGAAGATGACCTGCACTACTTCACGATCTTTACCGAAGGCCGAGCCCATGTTTCCCGCAAGGATGAGCAGGGCAACTACTTCTTCAGCAAGATCATGGAAGCGCCCGCATTCATGGGTGAAGTGCCACTGCTGACCGGCATGCATTCCAACGTCACGGTGATTGCACAGACAGACATTCGTGGATTGCGTTTGGACGAAGAATCGTTCTGGGCCGGTATGTCGCACTGCCCGCATCTGCGCTCCGTAATTTTGGGCGAGCTGCGTATGCGGCTGATGGGCATGCAGACACAGCAGACTCAGCAAGCAAAGCTGGCCATGCTGGGCACCATGACTGCGGGATTGATGCATGAGTTGAATAACCCGGGTGCTGCGGCTCGTCGTGCGGCTTCTCAACTCCGCGATAATCTTCGCCACATGCATGAGATTGCGCGTTCGTTCTCAGAGCACGGACATACAGAAGAACAGCGTGCTTGCCTTACCGCTTTGCAGGAACGTGCACTGGCGGTGAAGAAGGATGTTTGCCTGAGCTCGCTGGAGCAATCGGACGCAGAAGAAGAGATGGGCGACTGGCTGGATTCGCACTCGATTGCAAAGGCGTGGGACATTGCGCCTGTGATGGTGGCGAGCGGCATCAGCACGCAGGATCTGGATTGTCTTGCGGATGTGTTCCAGAGCAGCGAGTTGACTGCTCCACTGGAATGGCTTGAGGCAAGTGCCTCGTCGATGCAGATGGTTACGCTGGTTGAAGAATCAGTAGCTCGCGTCACGGAGCTGGCACAGTCTGTGAAGAGCTATGCGCATGAAGGGCAGACCGGTGAGCAGGATGTGGATGTGAACGAAAGCATCCATGCCACGGCCGTGATGATGAAGCACAAGCTGCGCGAGAAGAACGTCAGCATCCACAAGGAGTTTGGTTCGAAGATGCCGAAGGTGCACTGCGTGTGCAGCGGCTTGAACCAGGTGTGGACGAATCTGCTGGATAACGCGATTGATGCTGTGCCGCAGACGGGTGGATTGATCACGATCAAGACCGCTCGTGTTGGGGATGAGATTCAGGTGACGATTGGCGACAACGGTTCCGGTATTTCCGCGGAAGATCGTGATCGCATCTTTGATCCGTTCTTCACGACGAAGGCTGCGGGAGTGGGAACGGGACTTGGACTTGGGATTGTGCGTCGCGTGCTGGAAGGTTATGGCGGCCGTCTGACGCTGGAATCGGAACCGGGGAAGACGGAGTTCACCGTGCATCTTCCTGTCGAAAATATTTAGTCAATCGCACATCATGAGGGGCACTGGGGAAACTGTCTCCAGTGCCCTTTTTCTGCTCAGCGTTCGGTGAAGTGCATGACGATTGCGTACAAGATGTACAGCGAGAACAGAAATAGAAACGCAACTGTGCCAATGAAGAGCACGAGATACAGGACGATGCCGAAGCCGGTGTCATGTGGGCCTTGGTCGTGACCAGTCACAGCCATAAGGATCAGGCTTGATACAGCAGAAACGCCTGTGGCAACGATGACTCGTCTCCACAGGCGTTCTATTGTGTCTCTGATCATTGCTTAACGAGTGAAGAAGTCCTTGACCTGCTGGATGGCTACGTCGCGGCCCATGTCGCTGATGGCTTCGGTGAGCGGTAGCTGCTTGGGGCAGGCCTGTACGCAGTTTTGTGCGTAGCCGCATTCCTGCACACCGCCGTCGCCTGCGAGAGCGCGTAGACGATCTTCCTTCAGCACCGCGCCCGAGGGGTCGAGGTTGAAGAGGCGGGCCTGTGCGATGGTGGCAGCGCCAACGAAGTTTGTGGAGTCGTTGAACTGCGGGCAGACTTCCATGCAGATGGTGCAGGAGATGCAGTTGGAGAGCGGGTAACGCTCTTCCTGAATCTGCGGGAACTGCTTGGGGCCAGCGCCGAGGTCGTAGGTGCCGTCGATGGGAACCCATGCCTTAACGGCCTTCAGGTTCTCAAAGAGAACGCTGCGGTCCACGGCGAGGTCGCGCACGACGGGGAACTTGCTGAGCGGCGCGAGAGTAATTTCGCCCTTGCCGTTCTCATGCAGCAGCGCGTCCACCAGAGCGGAGCAGGCCATGCGCGCTTTGCCATTGATGAGCATGGCGCAGGAGCCGCAGATCTCTTCGAGGCAGTTGGAGTCGTAGGCGATGGCGGTGGTGGTGGCGCCCGTCGCATTGATGGGGTTCGCCGCGATGTCGACCAGCACGCTGGTGATGTTCAGGCCCGAGCGATAGGGAAGCGTGAATTCTTCCGTGTGGGCCGGTGCATTCGGCGACGCCTGCCGCTTGATGGACACCTTGAAGGTCGAGCCCGTGTAGGGCTTTGGCTTTTCGACATGTGCTGACTTCTTTGCCATGTTTCCTCTCGCTCCCGGACCTTGTGGCTCGGTGTCGTGCTTGTGTTGCTCAACCCTGGTTGCCCGAGGTTGTTGTTACTCGGACGGTTGGTCCGTTTCATCCTTGTTCGCCCGATATTCCCGGGCTTCGACATTGCCATCCGATGTGGTGACCGGATGCAATCCCTTGTCACGTATTGCCTGTCGCCTGCCGTCAATCCACTCGCCGAGGAAGAGAAACCCTCCGTAAGCGACGGCTGCGATGATTGCTGCTACTACCGCGAAGATGAAGTAACGGTTCATCTCCAGTTGGATGCCTCTAGGAACTGGTGTAGACGCGTGGGCGTGGTTTGATCCACTGCGTGTCGACTTCTTCGTAGGTGATGACCGGTGCGTCTGACTTTGCGTCGTATGCGGCCATGGTGGACTTCAGGAACTGCTCGTCGTTGCGATCCGGGAAGTCCGGCTTGTAGTGTGCGCCGCGGCTTTCGTCACGCTTCTCTGCGCCCTGCACGATGACGCGTGCGAGTTGCAGCATGTTGTAGAGCTGACGGGAGAAGGCGAACGATGTGTTGGCCCACTGGCTCTTGTCCGTCAGATTGATATTGCGGTAGCGCTCGAGCAGTTCGACGATCTTGGCGTCCGCTTCCTTCAGGCCCGCGTTGTAGCGAACGATGGTGGCGTGACGCGTCATGGTGTCGCCGAGTTCGCGCCAGAGCTTGAACGGATTCTCCGTGCCCTGGTTCTGCAGAAGGATGTTGTTGTACTCCATCTGGCGAACCTTTTCGGCTGCGTGGCCGCCGTCGCCGGTCTGCGTGGGCAGGCTCTTCGCGTAGGTCATCGCCTGCGGTCCGGCGACGAAGCCACCGTAGATGCAGGAGAGCAGCGAGTTTGCACCGAGGCGGTTTGCGCCGTGGATGGAATAGTCCGCTTCACCCGCGGCGAAGATGCCGGGGATGTTGGTCTGCTGGTTGAAGTCAACCCAGAGGCCGCCCATGGTGTAGTGGACGCCGGGGAAGATCTTCATGGGAACTTCGTGCGGGTCTTCGCCGACGAACTTCTCGTAGATTTCGAGGATGCCTTCAATCTTCTTTTCGAGCGTGGCGCGGTCGATGTGCGACACGTCGAGGTAGACCATCGGCTGGCCGTCGATGCCCAGATCCTGCTCGTAGACAATCTTGTGAATCTCGCGGGTGGCGATATCGCGCGGTACGAGGTTGCCGTATTTCGGATACTTCTCTTCGAGGAAGTAGTAGCGATCGGCCTCGGGGATGGTCTTGGCCGGGCGCGGGTCGCCCTTCTTGCGCGGTACCCAGACGCGGCCACCTTCGCCACGTGCGGATTCCGACATGAGGCGCAACTTATCTTCACCAGGGATGGCGGTGGGGTGCACCTGGATGAACTCGCCGTTGGAGTAATACGCGCCCTGCTGATACAGCGCGGACTGCGCGGAGCCGGTGCATACGACGGAGTTGGTGGACTTGCCGAAGATGGCTCCGTTGCCGCCGGTGCAGATGATGATGGCGTCGGCGGGGAAGGTGCGGACTTCCATGGTGCGCAGGTCCATGGCGCAGATGCCACGGCATACGCCGGTGCTGTCGATGACGGCGGAGAGGAACTCCCAGCCCTCGTACTTGGTGACCTTGCCTTCGGATTCGTAGCGGCGCACCTGTTCGTCCAGCGCGTAAAGAAGCTGCTGGCCGGTGGTGGCTCCGGCGAAGGCGGTGCGGTGATAGAGCGTGCCGCCGAAGCGACGGAAGTCGAGCAGACCTTCGGGCGTGCGATTGAACGGGACGCCCATGCGATCAAGCAGATCAATGATGGCCGGGCCCTGCGCCGTCATGTTCTTTACGGGCGTCTGGTTGGCGAGGAAGTCGCCACCGTAGACAGTGTCGTCAAAGTGCTTGTCGACGTTGTCGCCTTCGCCCTTGAGGTTCTTGGCGGCGTTGATGCCGCCCTGCGCGCAGACGGAGTGCGAGCGCTTAACCGGGACGATGGAGAAGAGGTCGACCTTGCCGCCGGCTTCTGCGATCTTCATGACCGCGGAGAGTCCGGCGAGACCGCCGCCTACGACGATGATGCGTGGTGTTGTTGCCATAGTTCGGCTTTCCTATCTGCCGCCGCCCGAAACGGGCTGAGCGCTAAACGTCAAAATCAAACCTACGAATCCGATAAGTTGGGCAGTGATACCGGTCGCCATCACTACACTCCACTTACCTTTCGGGGCCAGCGTTTTATATCTTTGCCACACTTGCCATCCACTATTTCGTAACTCGGGAATAGAGTCGGTTTGTGTGGATAGCAAATTGACATGTTGCAGCATTGCGAAATGAGACCAGGCCGTAGTCCAACCGCCAATTAAGAAGACGATCAGAGCGACGATCATTATTGATTGGCTCCAGACGGGAGTGGACTTGTCTGGAGCGGTTGGCCGTTGCTGTCGTACTGTTGCTGCTGCACGGCTGGAACCTGATACGTGGGCACTACTGCTGGTGCTGAGTCGTCTGCGGGTGCCGGGATCACTTCCACTGCCGGAACCATGGGAGCTGACACGATGGCTGCGATGCTCCACAGACCCAGACCGCACAGGATGACGCCAAATGCGGTGGTGGCATAGCCGAGCTTGCGGCGTGCGTCGTCGCCGGGGGTGATGCCCCACTTGGCGCAGAAGAGCCAGATGCCGTACGAGAAGTGGAAGCAGGTGGCGATCATGCCGATGACGTACACCGCAACCATCCACGGGTTGGAAAGTTCGTACTGCACCTTCCAGTACGCGAGGCCCGGATGTTCCGGCAGGCTGACGCCGGAGAAGCGCTGGAACCAGAGGTGCTGGATGATGTAGAGCAGGGCAATGATGCCCGAGACACGCTGCATCACGTACATCCAGTTGCCGGCCCACGGATAGACATTCACGTTGGAGCGTCCGCGGACGGCGATGAAGACGCCGTAGCCCGCGTGGAAGAGCAACGGAATAAAGATGAAGGCCCACTCCAGCACGCGCACGAGCGGCAGGCTGTTGAGGAAGAGAACCTGCTTGGCGTAGGCGACGGGGCCGTGCACGATCTCAAGGTTCGAGATGATGTGCTCGATCAGGAACGCGCCAATGGGGACGATGCCGGTGAGCGAGTGCAGTTTGCGCAGCAGGAACGAGTGTCCCTGACCGGCGCGCAGCGGCTTCACGCCCTTGCGGTGTGCGTTATCGGGTGGTGCAACCCGTGCGACTGAGCCCATGTTCTTGCGCTCCCTGCTTCCGTACAGATATTGCTTCCGCGCATGAGGAAACGGCCTCACTGCGGAAGAAAGGCACGCACAGTATCCGGCGTATGGAAAACACCCGTCAATGATGTGGTCGGAGCGGTGTTCGGTTATCGAATGAATCGGGCGGTAACCGATATGGGACTTATTCGGTCGCTGTTTGTGCGGATACGAGAGATCAGCAGGCTCGCCACTGTCGTAAGAGAGCGCGGAGTGCGCGTCCGCGATGGCTTACGCGGAGGCGATCTTCATCGCTGGCTTCTGCCATGGTGCCGTTAAGTTCGGGCGCGAAGAAGTATGGGTCGTAGCCGAAGCCGCGTTCGCCTTGTGGTGCGGTGAGGATGTTGCCTTCGAGTTTGCCGAAGGCAACGGCTTCTACTTTGCCGTCGGTTGCGAGTGCGAGTGCGCAACGGTAGCGGCCGGTGCGGCTGGTTGCGTCTTTCAGGTTGTGCAGTAGGGCAACGTTGTTGTCTGCGTCGATGCCGTTGCCTGTGGAGGGGAAGTTGAGGTCGGCGGCGTAGCGTGCGGAGCGGACGCCGGGGAGGCCGTTGAGTGCATCGACTTCAAGACCGGAGTCGTCTGCGATGACCCAGTGTCCGGGCGCGAATTTTGAGTAGTACGCAGCCTTGATGCGTGCGTTGCCTTCGAACGTGGGCTCGTCTTCCGGTGGCGCGGGGATGTCTGCGAGGCCGGGCAGAGGCTGAATATCGAAGCCCGGTGTGTCGGTTGCGGCGGTGCGGAAGTCGCGAAGCTTGCCTGCGTTGGATGTGGCTACATACAGAATCATGAGTTGCGTTGCCGTCCGGTTAGGAAACTTACTTGATCTTCTCATGTGGGTTTTTATGGGCTTGCGTAAAAGAAATTTCAAGAAAATCAGACACCGATAACTTAACGGGACGTTATCGATAACCCTCGTGTTTATTGAGCGAAATCAAGCAGCTGCGATGTTGCGGAATGTGTGGAGATGCTTCAGGTTGGTGTTGAAGGCAACGTGGTTTGGCGCGTTGCTCATGAGCATTGAGGAGAAGCAGATGGAGCAGGCAGCAACGCAGCCGAAGGCAACGGATATTGCACCCGCGAAGGGAAAACTGGGCGTGATGATGCCGGGGATGGGCGCGGTGGCCACGACGATGATTGCCGGTGTGGAAGCTGTGCGTCGCGGCATGGCGAAGCCCGTGGGATCGATGGCGGAGATGGGCACGATCCGGTTGGGGAAGCGCACGGAAGATCATTCGCCCCTGATCAAGGACTTTGTTCCGTTGGCGGGATTGGATGATCTTGTGTTTACGGGATGGGACATCTTTGGTGGCAATCTGTTCGATGCGGCGAAGACTGCGTCGGTGTTGGACCGTGAACAGTTGGAGGAGATGCGTCCGTTCCTGGAAGGCATTGAACCGATGCCTGCGGCGTTCGATCAGCGCTATGTGAAGCGCCTGGACCCGAAGAAGATTAAGACGGGGAAGAACAAGTGCGATCTTGCGAATCAGATTCGCAATGACATTGCGGAGTTCAAAAGCAAGAGCGATCGACAGGTGATGATTTGGACAGGATCGACCGAAATCTTTCTCAAGGAGAAGGCGGTGCATCAGACGCTGGCTGCGTTTGAAAAGGGATTGGTCGAAGATGACGAGGACATTGCACCGTCGATGCTGTATGCGTGGGCGTGTTTGAAAGAAGGCGTACCGTTCATCAACGGTGCTCCGAACCTGACGTGCGATATTCCTGCGTTGCGTGAGTTGTCGAAGCAGGCTGGCGCGCCGATTGCCGGTAAGGATTTTAAGACGGGGCAGACATTCATAAAGACTGTGCTGGCGCCTGCGTTGAAGGTTCGTTACCTGGGATTGAATGGGTGGTATTCGACGAACATCCTGGGCAATCGCGATGGGGAAGTGCTGGACGATCCGGATAACTTCAAGACGAAGGAAGAGTCGAAGCTGGGTGTGCTGGAATATATTCTGCAGCCGGATAAGCATCCTGACTTATATGGCGACATCTTCCATAAGGTGAGGATTAATTACTATCCTCCGCGCGGCGATAACAAGGAAGGTTGGGACAACATCGACCTCTTTGGATGGATGGGATATCCCATGCAGTTGAAGGTGGACTTCCTGTGCCGCGATTCAATTCTTGCTGCGCCGCTTGCGCTTGATCTGTGCCTGTTTATGGATCTGGCTGCGCGTACGCCGAGCCTGAAGCACCTGGGTATTCAGGAGTGGCTGAGCTTTTACTTCAAGGCTCCGGATGCTGCTCCTGGTATTCACCCTGAGCATGATCTGTTTATTCAGAGCATGAAGCTGAAGAACACGCTACGCCACGTTATGGGCGAGGACCTGATCACGCATCTTGGGCTTGAGTATTACTCGGAGTAAGTACGTCGATACTTCTCAGGCCAGCGGCGTAACATCTCAGTGGAGAGTGAGCGATGTTAAGGCTTCTGGACTCTGTGATCTTAATCGCGTGGTACGGCTTCGTTCTGGTCGGATCGATCGTTGCGCTGGTCCGGTTGTGTCGAGGTCAGGTTCATCGCGGAGGGCAAGCGGCGGGACTGCCTGAACGGTGGAGACGCTGGATGTTCGATGAACGCATCGAAGAGAAGTAGGTTTAAATTTGAGCGGAGGCTGCCCTGCCGGCAGCCTCCTTTTTTATTGCAGGTCTTTCAGCCACAAGTTGCGGAAGGATATTTTGACGGTTCCTGAGCCTGCGGTTTGCAGCGCGAGGAGGCCTTTCTCGCGGAGCTTTGTTGTGTCGTCGTCAATGAAGACGGCCATGACGTGGCCGTTAAGAATATGTGTCAGGACGTGGCCGTGTGCGACGATCTCCATCTGGTTCCACTCGTTGGGATGCCAGTAGCCACCGAGTTCTTCTCGGGTGCCTACGACGGCGATGCGTTCCATTGGCTTGCCTGTTTCTGCGTGAACCACTTCGCTGCGTGATGCGACGATGATGCGGCCGCGGCCATCGACGACTTGTCCGGTGTAGTTGCCGATGAAGTTCGCATCGCATTGATAACCGCCGACGATGTAGCGCGGATCGGCCTGAGGCATGGCAGGTGCACCGGGACGTGGCGGCGTTGGCGGTGCGATGTAACTGCGGTATTGAATGCCGCTGTCGGCTGTGACACCTTGCAGCTTGATTTCAAGTCGAAGGTCGAAGTCTGCAGGTTCCTTGCCTTGAAGAATCAGGAAGGTTTCGGGATTGCGTCCGCCTTCCGGCGACTTGTACTGGCCGACGATGGCGTTGTCTTCCACGCTCCACACCTTTGCGTCGCCTGCCCAGCCGCTGAGTGTGTTGCCGTCGAAGAGCGACGTGTAGCCGTCGTGATTATTCCAGTCGGTTGGAACGGCCTGCGGTTTTGGTCCACCTGTGGGACGCGGCGTCGCTGGTGACTGCGCCATGAGAGTTGCGGAAGTGAGCACGAGGACAGACGTGTAAATCCAACGCATTACCGGAGATTCCTTGCAGTGGAAGTTGATGAAACGAAACCACTGTACGCGCGGCGGCCTTGCTGTGGAAAGTGCGCGCCCATCCCCTCAGAGCAAAGGTGCATCCCATAGGGGGATTTCGCAGACATAAAGGAATTGGAAAGTTAATGAACCGAACTGTTCTTCCCGGCGTTCCCTATCCATTGGGAGCCACTTCTTCATCACGCGGCACAAATTTTGCGGTGTATTCCGAAAACGCAACTGGAGTCTCTGTTTGTTTTTTTGATGAGGAGGACAAACAGACTGATTGCATTGAACTAAAAGAACGCACAGCGTTTGTTTGGCATGGACTGGTGAAGGGGATTAAGCCAGGGCAGCGCTATGGCTATCGTGTGGAGGGTCCGTGGGAGCCTGAGAAGGGGCTGCGGTTCAACTCCGCGAAGCTGTTGTGCGATCCGTATGCCAAGGCGCTGACGGGCGAGGTGGATTGGAAGGCGCCGATCTTTCCGTATGACGTGATCAGCGGCGACGATCTGAAGAAAGATGATCAGGACTCTGCGGCGGGTGTGCCGAAGTCTGTGGTGATTGATCCGAAGTTTGATTGGGGGGATGATTGTCCTCCGCAGACGCTGCTTGCGGATTCAGTGATCTACGAGGTGAATGTCCGCGGATTTTCAAAACAGAATCCGATGGTGGAAGAGAAGCTGCGCGGGACGTATGCGGCGTTGGCATCAGAAGCGAGCATTAACTACTTCAAGATGTTGGGTGTTACGGCGGTGGAACTGCTGCCGGTACATCACTTCATTGATGAAGGCCACCTGATTGATCGTGGATTGCGCGATTATTGGGGCTACAACACGCTCAGCTATTTCGCTCCCATGTCACGCTTCAGTTCTTCTGGCGATACCGGCGGACAGGTGCGTGAGTTTAAGGAGATGGTGAAGAGGCTGCACGCGGCGGGCATCGAGGTGATCCTGGACGTGGTCTACAACCACACCTGCGAAGGCAATCGCCTGGGGCCATCGCTGAGTATGAAGGGAATTGATAACACCACGTATTACCGGCAAGTGGTAGATAATCCGCGGTATTACATGGATTACACCGGTACGGGCAACACCCTGAACGTGATGCATCCGCAGGTGTTGATGCTGGTGATGGACTCTCTCCGCTATTGGGTGACGGAGATGCATGTGGATGGTTTCCGCTTTGATCTTGCGGCTACGTTGGCACGTGATCAGGATGGCGTTTCGAAGCTGTCGAGCTTCTTCAACGTCATCCATCAGGACCCGATCTTGCAAAGCGTTAAGCTGATCGCGGAGCCGTGGGATGTGGGTGAGGGCGGCTACCAGGTTGGTAATTTCCCTGTGCTGTGGGCGGAGTGGAATGGTCGCTATCGCGATACGGTGCGCAGGTTCTGGAAGGGCGATGAAGGATTGCTGTCAGACTTCGCTTATCGCATTACGGGGTCGAGCGATCTGTATCAGCAGGATGGACGCAGGCCATATGCGTCGATCAACTTTGTTACCGCGCATGATGGCTTCACGTTGACAGACCTTGTCAGCTTCAATGGCAAGCACAACGAAGCCAACGGCGATGACAATACCGATGGCGCCGACAACAACGATAGCTGGAACATGGGCGCGGAAGGACCAACGGACGACGCAGGCATTAACGAATTGCGCGAGCGGCAGGTGCGCAATTTCCTGGCGACGCTGGTGTTGTCGCAGGGCGTGCCCATGATCTGCGGTGGCGATGAAGTGGGCCGTTCGCAACGTGGCAACAACAATGGTTACGGCCAGGACAACGAGATCACCTGGTACGACTGGAAGCTGGATCCTCCGCGGAAGCGGTTGATGGATTTCACCACGAAGCTGATTCAGTTGCGCAAGAATCATCCGAATCTGCGGCGCAGAAAGTTCTTTCAGGACCGTACGATTCGCGGTTCCGTGGTGCGTGACATTGCGTGGTTCAACTCGAACGGTGAGGAGTTTCATGAAGAGGACTGGGGCGCCGGATGGCAGCGTTCGCTGGCCTTTATGTTGAACGGCAGCACGTTAGGCGTGACTGACGAGGATGGCGTTCCGATCAAGGACAACAGCTTCCTGTTCATGGTGAATGCTGCGGCCGATGGAGTGGAGTTTACGTTGCCGCCGCCGCCGGGAGATACGCCGTGGCACCAGGTGCTGGATACGCAGAATGTGGATGATCCGTTTGCCGAGTCGGACATTGGAGACAAGGTGATTCTGGGCGGGCGTTCGTTCCGGGTATTCTGCGACGGCCGACCGAAGCTGCAATAGCGTCATCTTGCGGTGAAACTGAGAAGCGGCGTTGACGCGCCGCTTTTCACATTGATACGGTTCAGAACGTTACCGAAATCCCTGGAGGAACCGTGATCCGTCCGCTTGCTGCTGTTGCCTGTCTGTTATTTGCCACCTGTGCCATTGCGCAGGATTCCACTGCGCTGTTGAAAGAGAAGACGGTGCCTAGCCCCGGGCGTCCGCAATCGATTAAGGATGGCGTGCAGATTCAGAAGTCGCAGTTAGAAGACTATGTTGCCATGCTGGATAACCTGCCGCTGACGGCTCCGGCAAAGCCGAAGCAGGCGCGCAAGCTGCTGATCCTGTGCAAGGCTGCGGGATTCTTTCATTCGTCGATTCCGCTGGCCGCGGAGACGGTGAAGACGATGGGCGAGAAGACGGGCGCTTATACCGCGACCATCACCTACGATTCTGCTGATATCAACGCCGCAAACCTGGCCAACTACGACGGCATTTTCCTGGACAGCACCACGCTGGAATTCCTGGGTGATCCGAAGGACCCGGCAACCGATGCACGTAAGAAGGCGTTGATGGATTTTGTGCGTAGCGGTCATGGCATTGCCGGCATTCATGCTGCGGGCGACACGTATCACACGGTACCGGCGCGCGATTCGGGGCTGAAGCCGGAGGGGACGTGGCCGGAGTTCAACAAGATGATTGGCGGCTTCTTCAAGTTTCACTGGGTGTATCCGCAGCCGGTGTGGGTGAAGATTGACGATCCGAAGAGCCCGCTGACGGCGATGTTCCATGGCCGCGAGTTTGAGGTGCACGACGAGATTTACACGTTCCTGCAGGAGTCGTTCAGCCGCAAGAATGTGCACGTGCTGACGAGTGTGGACTACTCGAAGATGTCGGCTGAGGACAAGGCGAAGGAGCCTGCTGCGACGAAGCGCACGGATGGCGACTATGCGTTGAGCTGGATTCATCGCGAAGGTAAGGGCCGCGTGTTCTACGAGGCGCTGGGGCATAGCGAACACATCTATGCCATGACGCCGATCATGACGCATGTGCTGGCGGGTATTCAGTACACGCTGGGTGATTTGTCTGCGGATGATGCGCCAAGTGTGAAATAGTCTGCATTCCAAACGAAAAGGCCCGGCTAAAGCCGGGCCTTTTCAATGCCTGTTGATCTTAGATTTTGTCGAGATAGCTCATGATCTCGGAGTTGGTCCACTCTTGCGGGCCGATGAATTTGCGGCGGATGTTGCCCTGGCGGTCGATCAGGAAGGTCTCCGGTACGCGGACGGAGCCGTATTTCAGGTTGGCTCCCTGCGTGCCGTCGCGGGCGCTGAGCAGGTTGATGCTGTATTGCTGCAGAAACTTGTTGTAGGCGTCGGGGTCGTCGTCGATGGAGACGGCGACCACCTGGATGTCCGGGCGCAGGGCTTGGAGGCGCTGGAGGCTGGGTAGCTCGTCGATGCAGGGCGCGCACCATGTGGCCCAGAAGTTTAGCAGAACGACCTTGCCCCGGAACTTGCTTAGCTGGATGTTCTGCGCGCCGTTGTGGACGGTGAAATCAGGCGCTACTTCTGCGATTTGCTGCGGATGGTCGCCGCGGTTGCAGCCCGCGAAAAGGGCAGGGGCCAGCAGGCTGGCGGACAGAATCAGGGAACGGGAGGCGACGCGGAATCTCACGCTTCCTATAATACGAAGGCGCATGATTGATGATCAGGACAAGACGCCGGATTTGACCAAACCGGCCCCGAAATTTGAGTTTCGCTTTGACGGTAGCCCTTCGGCCGCTTCGGCGCGGCGGGAGGCGGCTGCGTCCTCAAAGATTGTGGAAGATGAGCCTTCCACGCACGCGCTGACGGTGCTGATTCCGGCGCGGAATGAAGAGCTAAACATTGGCGGCTGCATGGAATCGCTGCTGAGGCAGAGTGAGCCGGGGTTTGAGCTGGGGAAGCACTGGCATCTGCTTGTGATCGATGACAGCTCGACCGATGAGACGTTTGCCATTGCGTCCAAGCTGGGGGAGGGGCGCGACGGCGTTCAGGTTCTTCGCGCCGAGCCGCTGAAGTCGCAGCGTAAGGGATTTACCGGGAAAAATGCGGCGTTGTGGCTGGGCGCGCAGCAGCCGGTGGCGCAGACGGCGAAGTGGCTGTTGTTTACGGATGCGGACACGCTGCATGAGCCGAACTCGCTGCACAGGGCCATTGTGGAGGCGGAGAGGCATGATGTGGCTCTACTGAGCTATTCGCCGAAGCAGATCAACGCGAATCTGGCGCAGCGCGCGGTGATGCCGCTGATCTTTTCGGAGCTTGCCAGTACGTATCCACCGAAGAAGGTGAGCGATCCTTCCAGCCCGATCGCGGCGGCGAATGGGCAGTTTCTGCTGGTGCGGCGACAGGTGTACTTTGACGTCGGCGGGCATAAGGCTGTTGCGGCCGAGGTGTTGGAAGACGTTGCGCTGGCGCAGAAGGTGAAGCGTCGGCATGCGATTCGTTTTCGTTATGCGGCGGAGGCGGTGTCGGCTCGGATGTACCGCACGACGGCGGAGATGGTGGAGGGTTGGACGAAGAACCTGGCTCTGCTGTTCCGCAATCCTCTGTTCATGGCGTTTATTGCTCTGTTGAACTTTGTGTTGCTGCTTGGGCTGCCGCTGCTGCCGTTTGTGTGGCCGAACCTGGTGTATTGGCAGGTTCTGACGATTGCGATTCTGTGGCTGCGGGTGGTGGTGCGGTACTTCGGGCGGGTGGGGCGGTCGAATGTGCCGTTTGTGGACCGCGTGCTGAGTATTGTGGCGCTGCCGCTGTTTGCGTTGTTGCTGTTCCGGTCATGGCAGAAGGTGAAGATTGCTCGGGCCGTGGTTTGGAAGGGGCGGGAGTACACGACTTAACTGCCTGCTGGGATTGATGTTTGCCCATGAAACGGTTCGGGGTGTTCCGACATCCAATACACTGACAAACGATGATTTACCTGACACGCAAAGCCGATTTTTCTTCCGCGCACTTCTATCGCAACCCTGATTGGAGCGAGGAGAAGAACCTTGCTGTTTTTGGCAAGTGTGCCAATGCGAATGGGCATGGGCATAACTACACGCTGGAAGTGACGGTGGGTGGCGAGGTGGATCCAGTCACCGGGTTTGTGGTGGACCTGAAGCTGTTGAAAGACATTCTGGAAGAGCAGGTGGTCAGCGTGTATGACCATCGCCATCTGAATCACGAAGTGCCGGAGTTTGCGTCGACGGTGCCCACGACGGAGAATATTGCGGTGGCCATCTGGCGTCGGCTGGATGGGAAGATTCCGAATGCGAAGCTGCATCGCGTGCGCGTGTATGAGATGGATGACCTGTTTGCCGATTATTACGGCGAGGAGGCCTGATGGCTCCGCTGGCATACTTCTCGCGGCGATATCGGTTTTCGGCGATGCATCGTTTAAACGCGCCTTCGCTTTCGATCGAGCAAAACCGTGACACCTATGGGAAGTGCAACAACCCGTTCGGGCATGGGCACAACTACTTCGTTGAAGTAACCGTCGCAGGGCCGATTGATCCGGTGACAGGCTTTGTGGTGGATATGCCGAAGCTGGATGGGTTGGCGCAGCGTGAGTTGATCGACAGGTTTGACCAGGTTTCGATGAATGATGATCCGGTGTTTGCTGGTGATTTCGTGCCTTCGACGGAGAACCTGACGATTGAAGTGGAACGCATCTTCCGCAGCGAGGTGCCGAAGCTGGATACAGCGGGGAAGCTGCGGCTTCATGCAATACGGATTGAAGAGACGGCGAATAACAGTTTCGATCTGCCGTCAGATAACAGGACGCAGCCGTTGCTTTCGTAGCTGCGCGTGAAAGAGTTTGATTGATGGAAGATAGCCGTTTGGAGACACATACTGCTGTTGTAGATCCCGCACTGGAATTGCATGCGGCGAGTACAGAAGACATTCATCGCGAATTGCTGCGCCGGCTTGGTGAAGACCCTGCTCGCGATGGATTGATCAAGACGCCGGAACGCATCACGAAGGCGATGACGTATCTGACGCAGGGATACGAGCAGAGTGCAACTGAGATTCTGCGTGGTGCGCTGTTCGATGTGGACTATGACGAGATGGTCATTGTTCGCGATATTGAGTTTTATTCACTGTGCGAGCATCACATGCTGCCGTTCTTCGGCAAGGCGCACGTTGCATACATTCCAAAGGGTAAGGTGATTGGCCTGAGCAAGGTGGCTCGGCTGGTGGATGTGTATGCGCGTCGTTTGCAGGTGCAGGAACGTATGACACGCGAGATTGCCGATGCAATCGTTGAGGCGATCCATCCACAGGGGGTGGCGGTGATTCTGGAAGCGCAGCACCTGTGCATGATGATGCGTGGCGTGGAGAAGCAGGGAAGTATGACGTCGACTTCGACGATGCTGGGATGCTTCCGTGAAAGTGCGCAGACGCGGAATGAGTTTCTTTCGCTGATCCGTCGGTCATCGCTGTAGTTCAGTTTCTTAACTAAAAGAGAGGGCCCGCATTGTTGCGGGCCTTTTCCTGTTTCTACTGCAGGTTGAAGACTAGATTTCGCGGATGGCTTTGGCTGCGTTTTGCAGCACCTCCGCCACCTTGCGGATCTGTTCCGGTGTGCTGTCTTCGTGACGGATGCGATCGCCGATGGCTTCGCGCAGCGCGCCCATGGCTTCCATGATTTCGGGCGAGCGGCCGCGAGCGAATCCGCGTCCGGCAGCCTTCATCAGGTGTTCCAGTTCGTTCAGACGTTCCTGGTTTTCGTTGAGGAATGCCTTGCCCTCGTCGGTGACGGAGTAGACCTTCTTGCCTGCTTCGTTGACGGTGGCGACGGTGAAGCCCTGCTCCTCAAGCATGGTCAGCGTGGGATAGATCACGCCGGCGCTGGGACGGTAACCACCCGCCATACGCTCTTCCAGTCGCTTGATGAGTTGGTAGCCGTAGGCCGGTTCCTGGGCCAATTCGCGCAGAATAACCAGACGCATCACGCCGCTATCAAACAGGCGTTCGCGTCCGCCGCCGAATCCTCCGCGGCCTTTGCCGAAGGGGCCGAAACCCTCTCCGAATGGGCCTCGCGGTCCGCCGAAACGTCCGTGGTGACCTCCGGGGAAGCATCCCTCGCGACCTTCCGCGTAGTCTCCGGCGAAGCGGTCATCGCGCCGTCCACGACGGTCTCCGCGATGGAATCCCCGAGGATCGGGGCAGTGCATAGAAAACTTAAACATTTCGTGCCTCCTTCTCGCGATATATCGTGAGATATATCTTAGATACTCCTTTCCGTCATCGGATGCAAGATATATCGCAGAATATTTTCACGGCTGCTGCCGGCCGCGCATTAGGCGTGTCGTTCGGTTTCCTGAGGGAACGGTGGTCTAATGGAAAGGTTGCAATGAACGGCCTTCTGATTTTCGATAAACCCTCCGGACTTACTTCTCACGATGTTGTTTCGCTGGTGCGGCGTGCCAGCGGGGAACGATCTGTTGGCCATCTTGGCACGCTGGACCCCATGGCGACTGGCGTTTTGCCGTTGCTGCTGGGTAAATGGACGCGCCTGGCGCAGTTTTTCAATGCGGCGGACAAGCAGTACACCGGCACGATTCGTTTTGGCTTTGCCACTGACACCTACGACGCCGAAGGCCAACCTGCAGGCGAGTCGCAGCCTTTGCGTTGTTCGCTCGATGAATTGCGTGCGTTGGGTGCGCATTTTCACGGAACAATTGACCAGGTTCCGCCGGTGTTTTCTGCCAAGAAGATTGGCGGGATTCCGGCGCATAAGTTGGCGCGGCAGGGTAAAGAAGTGGCAGTAAAACCGGCGCGCATTACGATTCATCATTTTGCGCTGACTGAGTTGGAAGGTGATACCGCCCGCTTTGCCATGCACGTTTCATCGGGTGGCTACGTACGTTCCGTGGCACATGAGTTGGGACAGCTTGCCGGTTGCGGCGCGCATCTGTCGTCGCTGCGCAGGACGCAGGCGGGCGTGTTCACGCTGGCGCATGCAGTGAGCCGCGAGCAGTTGATTGAAGCGGCAAATGCAGGCACGGTGCAACAACTGATGCGGCATCCTCGTACAGTACTGCCGGAGATGCCTGCGGTGACTGCGGATGAGGGCTCACAGACAAGGCTGCGTAACGGCATGGCAGTGAATCTGCCGGAGTTTTCTGATGCGCCGCTGGTGCGGATTTTCAACGGCAGCAAAGAACTGCTGGGCATTGGAAAGCGCGTGGCTGGAACGCTGATCCAGCCACACGTAAACATTGCCTGAGATCGGCGTTATTTCTTTAGCATCGGGTGAATCAAGGTGAGCACGTTCTTTGCTACCTGCTTGCAGCCTTGTGCTGTGGGGTGGATGCCGTCGGACTGAATGCTTCCGGGCACTCCGTAGACGTCCTGAAGAACGAACGGCAGTAACGGCACGGAGTACTTCTTTGAGAGCACCGTATACGTTTCGTTGAATTGCTGGATGTACGGCGCGCTGTACTGTGGCGGCAACGTGATGCCGGCGAGAGCAACCTGTGTCCCAGTGTGGGTGAGGCGGCTAAGAACGTCATCGAGGTTCTGGCGGGAGTTCGCAACCGGGACGCCGCGAAGGCCGTCGTTGCCCCCAAACTCCACAACGGTGATCGCCGGCTTCATAGCGATCACGCGGTCAATCCGCGCCAGTGCGTCCTTGGTGGTGTCGCCACTGATGCCCATGTTGACCACACGATAGCGATAACCAGCGTTATCCAGTTCTCGTTGGAGGTCTGCAGGATAGCTGCTGTCCAGATCGACGCCCAGGCCTGCCGTCAGGCTGTCGCCGAAGCAGGCGATCACGGGACGACCGTCGTCAACATCATTTGAGGAAGCAACGGTATCGGACTTCAGTTGCATGGTGCCCGTTGGCGTTGCTCCGCCGTTTTTGCTATCGGTGGTCAGGTCGTGATGTTTGGGTTCGCAGCCAGTCAACAGGAACATTGCGGCCACGGCAAACGTACACATAAGTGTGAAGGGGGAACGCTGTATCATCGACCTCAACTCCGGCTCTCCGTTGTTGCAAACCATAGCAGATTCCGCCAGAAAGCGAGTAACCGCCTGACTCCGACGACTGCAACTTCCATCCGAGTGAACGATCTCCGCAAATCCCTTCGCACCGGATCTCGTACCGTTGAGATTCTTCGTGGCATCTCGTTCGATGTTGCCGCGGGCGAGTTCGTCGCTATCGTGGGTTCATCTGGTTCCGGAAAAAGTACATTGCTTGGATTGCTGGCGGGACTTGATACGCCAACCGCTGGCGAAGTGATTCTGAACGGCACCGCGATCAGTTATCTGCCAGAAGACAAACTTGCGGAAGTGCGCGGCAAGCTGATTGGTTTTGTCTTTCAGAGCTATCAACTGATTCCTACGCTTACAGCGCTTGAGAATGTGTTGTTGCCGCATGAGTTGAATGCGCCTTCAAACGAGCAAAAGGCTGGCCGTGAACGTGCGATGGAGTTGCTGCAAGCGGTGGGGCTTGGCGAACGTGCGGAGCATTATCCTGTTCAGCTTTCTGGTGGAGAACAGCAGCGCGTGGCATTAGCACGTGCGTTCATTCTGCGTCCGCCGATTGTGCTGGCCGATGAGCCGACAGGGAATCTCGATTCAAAGAACGGCGCTCACGTGATGGATCTGCTACTTGATTTGAATCAGCGCGAAGGAACGACGCTGGTGCTGGTCACGCATGATCCTGCGGTGGCTGCTCATGCAACACGTGTGCTGACCGTGCGCGATGGTGAAGTGATCGCGGATGAACGCAAGTTTGCGGAGCAGGTGTAATCCGTGGCCGCGCTCTCATGGACAACGGCGGCACGTATTGCATCGCGCGAACTACGTGCCTCGCGTGGCAAATTTCTGTTCGTGATTTTGTCGGTAGCGATTGGTGTTGCTGCATTGACGGGAGTTCGCGGATTCTCCACGGCATTTCGTCAAACGCTGATGGTGCGTGCACGATCCATTCTTGCAGGCGATCTTGCGGCACGCACGTTTCAGCAGCCGAGCGACGCGCAACTGAAGCAACTGGAAGCGTTGACTGCGAACGGCATAAAGATGACGCCGGTCACGGAGATGGCGGCGATGGCTACGGCCGAACATTCGCTGGACCCTTTGCTGGTGGCGTTGAAGGCTATCGACCCTGCGAAGTATCCGTTCTATGGCACAGTCGATCTGCAACCAGCCATGCTGTTACGACAGGCGATTGGTGGCGAGAATGTTGCTGTTGGCGATGATCTTCTGATTCGTTTGAAGCTGCATGTAGGCGACCGCATTCAGCTTGGCGATGCGACGCTGCGAATTGCGGCAGTCGTTCTGAGTGAGCCGGATAGGCTCTCTGGATCGTTTGCAGCGGGGCCACGCATCCTGTTATCGCAGGATCAACTGGATCAAACGCATCTGCTGGCTGCGGGATCGCGTGCGGGACAACGTTATCTGTTCATGTTGCCCAAGCGTGATGATCGCGCCGTTGCAAAACTAAAGACGACGCTGGAGGGTGTTCTGCCTGAGGCGCAGATCACGGATTACCGTGAGACGAATCCTGCGATCACTATGGCGCTGGACCGTGCAACGGGTGTGTTGTCGCTGGTGTCGTTGGTGGCTTTGGTATTGGGCGCTGTGGGTGTTGCCATGGCCATGCGTACGCATCTGCTGGAGCGCATGGACTCGATCGCAATCATGAAGTCGCTGGGTGCGCGGTCGTCGCATGTACTTCGCATTTACCTGGTGCAGACGGTGCTGCTGGGATTGATTGGCGGCGCGGTTGGTGTGGCGCTTGGTGTTGGCGTGCAACTTGTGCTGCCGCTGCTGTTGGCGAAGCTGCTTGGCATTACGCCAGAACTTCATATTGCTGCTTCTGCCATTGTTGCTGGGCTAGCGACAGGTTTGCTTACGACGTTGCTGTTCACGATGCCGCCCCTGTTGGATATCCGCGGCGTTCGGCCGATCTTGATTTTGCGACGCAATGTTGATGATGTGGAAGAGAAGGGAACAGCGGCAAACCTTTTTGCAAGAATCAAAGCGTCGTTTGCTCAGGTGATTGCAGGTGCGTTGATCCTGCTGGGCATCACGCTGATTGCGACAACGTTGTCAGACTCAAAGGTTGTGGGGCGAGTCTTCACGATTGGGCTTGCAGGCGTGCTGGTGGTGCTGTTGATCGCATCGTCTGTTGTACTCGCGCTGCTGCGGCGATTTTTGAAGAGCACCCGCTCCTCGCTGCAGCCCGTGGTACGGCATGGTCTGGCGAATCTCTATCGTCCGGGTAATCCTTCTGCAGCGCTGCTGGCTGCGGTGGGGCTTGGAGTGATGCAGATTGGGAGTGTCTTCTTTCTTTCGCAGGCGCTGGTGAAGGAACTGAAACTCTCCACACGGCCCACGCTGCCGAATGTGTTTCTCATCGATGTTGCACCGACTGAAGTAGAAGGTGTAACGGCGCTTCTAAAGTCACAACCTGGTGTTCACGGTGAGCCGGAGATGTTGCCGGTGGTTGCGTCACGCATCATCGCTGTCAATGGCGTGAAGGCTTCAGACCTCAAGTTGGAAAACTTCCCCAAGCGCCTGTTGCAATCCATCTCGCTGACGTGGGTGGATGAGATGCCGCCGGGGACGAAGGTGGTGAGCGGGACGTTTTGGCATAGCGGCGACTCGCATCCACAAGTGGCGATTGGGCAGCGCATGTCAGAGCGTCTGCATGTGCAGCTTGGCTCTCACATTCTGTTTGGAGCGCCGGGTGATCCGGACCATCCCATCAACGCGGAAGTCACGGCCATCATCAAGTCTGATGGTCAGCATGCATGGTCGCGTTCCGAATTTCTGTTGCCGAAGTCTGCGTTGGCTGGTTTGCCGGTGGTGTATTACGGCGGAGCTCATGCCGATCCAGGGCGTGTGGGTGAGCTACAGCGCGCGTTATTTGCGAAGTATCCGACTGTCACAGTCATCAACGTGGCGCAGGCCATGGAGACATTGCGCAGCGTGCTGTTGCAGGTGTCGCTCGTTGTCCAATTCCTGGCGGGCTTCTCTATTTTCGCGGGACTCGTCATTCTTGCAAGCGCTATCGCAGGCACGCGTTATCGACGCATGCGCGAAGTCGTGGTGTTGAAAACGCTGGGCGCAACACGGTCGCGCATTGCAGCGATCTTTTCCATTGAATTTGCAACGTTGGGCTTGGTCGCCGGGCTGGTGGGACTAGTGTTTGCAAACCTGACAGTTCGTGTGGTGTTGTCGCGGCTTGATCTGGAGTATCACTTCCTCGGCTTGGTCAACGTGCTCTCGCTCATCGCTGTCATGGCCCTGACTGTGTTGACGGGATGGCTCGCAAGCTATCGCGTACTTGGTCAGAAACCTTTGGAAGTTCTTCGCGAGGAGTAGCGCGCCTATCTCCAGCCGAGTGCAGGCGCCACGTGCGTAAGAATCGATTCCATAACGTGGACGTTGTATTCCACGCCAAGCTGATTCGGCACGGTGAGCAGCAGCGTATCGGCCTCTGCAATCGCTTCATCTTGTCGTAGTTGCTCCACCAGCTTCTGGGGTTCGGCTGCGTAACTGCGGCCGAAGACTGCGCGGGTGGACGCGTCGAGAAAGCCGATCTTGTCCTGCGAATTGCTGTCGTGCCCGAAGTAGGCGCGATCCAGATCGTTAGTCAAAGCAAAGATACTGCGGCTGACGGAGACACGCGGCGTGTGCGTGTGTCCTGCCTGCTTCCATGCTTCGCGATAAGCGCGAATCTGCTTTGCCTGCTGGATGTGGAAAGGCTCGCCTGTTTCATCGAACTTCAGCGTTGAGCTCTGCAGATTCATTCCCAGTTTCGCCGCCCATACCGCGGTTGCGTTTGTTGCGGCTCCCCACCAGATGCGCTCATGCAATGTTTCTGAGAAGGGTTCCAGTCGCAGGAGTCCGGGAGGATTGGGGAACATAGGACGCGGATTGGGACGAGCAAAACCTTCTCCGCTGAGGAGTTTTAGAAACTCTTCGGTGTGACGTCGTCCCATGGCTGCGTCGTCTTCACCTTCCTTCGGTTGATAGCCGAAGTAGCGCCATCCATCAATCACCTGTTCCGGCGATCCGCGGCTGATACCTAACTGCAGTCGTGAGCCGGAAATCAGGTCGGCCGCGCTCGCGTCTTCGAACATGTAGTGCGGATTCTCATAGCGCATGTCGATGACGGCGGTGCCGATTTCGATATTGCGTGTGCGTGCTCCGACCGCAGCAAGAAGAGGGAAAGGCGATGAGAGTTGCCGAGCAAAATGATGCACACGGAAGTAAGCGCCGTCCATGCCGATCCGCTCAGCCTCTACCGCCAGATCGATTGACTGCAACAGTACGTCCGAAGCGGAGCGCGTTTGGGATTGTGGGGAAGGCGTCCAATGGCCAAAAGAAAGAAAGCCAATCTTCTTCATGCTGACTCCACGTGTGAGTTTACTCGGAAGAAGAGATGCTTGGTTGCCCCCCAGGGATTCTCATACGTTGAGAGCAAAGGCATTACAGGTCAATCAACGTGCCGTACCCGTATTCGTACCCCTCGGCACGTCTTGTCGTGGCTTAAGAAGCTCTCATCTCTTTGCATCCGACCCGACGTAGATTATCAAGTCACAGGACATCATCCGCGCAAGCTGCTAGTCACTTGCCCGATGCCTTCCTGTGATCAAGAGAAACTGCTATAGACGTTCAGGGCTAACGCGGTTTCATAGCGTATTGAGCTCACATCGACTGAAGATCTGTCGTTCAGAGTCGACATCGACAAGGTAGCTCTGCACGCGATGCGCAGACAGCTTTTCCCGTGTTTGCGCCTTGCCACTGCAGACTGCCTGAGCCTCGGCGATGATCGCAAGTGCGATGTCTTCCGGTCCTTCACCGCCGATATCAAGACCGACCGGAGCGCTCACAACCTGGCAGCATTCTTCAATGGAAAGTCCGAGTCGACCCGCTGCGTCCCCCATGAGGAGCGAGCTGCGTTGACGCGAGCCGAGAAGGCCCAAATATTTCGGACGTTTCGACAAAAGGGCGATTAAGCAGTCTCGGTCTTGTTCAAAGCTGTGAGTCATGATGACAGCAGCGTCATGATCACTGACTTCATGCAAGATCTCTTCTCGAGAGGAGGAGACCCTGACATGTCGTTCTGGAAATCGGTCAGCAGCCGCGAGGTGCGTCCGCCCGTCGACCACCGTAACATTCCAACCGAGAAGTGAGGCCATCGTCACAAGGGGCTTTGCGTCGTCACCGGCGCCAAAAACAAAGAGTCGTTGAGGTGGCTTCAGGTGTTCGCAGACAACGCCTTCGACTGTGAGCCGAGTCGAGCCAGAGCTCTTGCGCTGAGCCTTCAGCACTTCCTCCTGTGAAAGTCCTGAACTTGCGAACAGTATTTGTCCGCCTCCATCAACGATGACTCGTTTCAGAGTGGTTGACGTTGACGGGAGCCATGTAACCACCAAACGTTCTTTGCCTCCGATGTGGTCTTCGAATGCGCTTAGTAGGGCTTGCCCTTCCTCTGAATCGACCGGCTCAAGGAGTACATCAAGTACGCCGCCGCAGCCGAGCCCATATGGAACCTCGGATGCGTCATCGAAGATTGTCGAATAACGTTCTATCGCTGCTCCATCTCGAACGAGCCAAGTTGCCTTTCGAACCAGGTCCGCTTCAAGGCATCCACCACTGATGCTGCCTTCGTAGGAGCCATCCTTACACACCAACAAGCGGGCTCCGGGTTGGCGATAACTCGATCCACTGACATGAAAGAGTGTCGCGAGAACGGAGCCATCGCCACGCTGCCACCGATCGATGATTTGTCGCCGCTCTCTCATGTTGTAAACAACCCTCCCTGGTTCACTTAGGCCTGGTGTCGAGCCGCCCCATGCACGCCCAACAGGTCTTCAATGCGAACTGGAAGATTACGCACCCGAACTCCTGTGGCGTGATAGACGGCGTTTGTGATCGCCGCTGCGACCCCTGCCAAACCGATTTCACCGACACCTCGCGCCCCAAGAGGGTTGAGGTTGTAATCGGGATAGTCGAGGAATGTTACGTCGATCTCCGGGCAATCCGCACTGACGGCGACAAGGTAGTCAGCAAGGCTCGCGTTGATCGGTGCACCAGACTTCGGATCATATTCGGTGGCCTCAAGCATCGCCATGCCAACGCCCATAACGACCGCGCCTTCGATCTGATTCCGCGCCGCCTTTGGGTTCAGCATTCGTCCTGCATCAATCACGGTCATCACACGGCTTACTCGCAGCCGAGCAATTTCCGGCTGCCAGGTAATCTCCGCAAATTGCGCTCCGTAACTATGAAATGAGAATTTGAGATTCGGATCGCCGAGCGTGCCCTGAGACTTGCCGGCTCCACTAATGGACTTCAGTTTGGCCATCCGAACGATAGCAGCGACAGGGACCTGTGTAGACGGCTGATCCTTGACTCGAACGAAACCCTCCGCATACTCCAACGTCTTGGCGTCCTTGCCGTGAAACGGAGATTCGGGAGTCTTGACCGCGACCGCGAGTGCCGCTTCCGTCGATTTCTGTGCCGCTTCCAATACCGCAGGAGTTACTGAGGCCGTAGCCCAAGAGCCTCCACTGATCGGGCCCGGAGGCAAAGCGGAGTCGCCGAGTACCACATCCACTTTATGGAGGGGCACGCCTGTTTCATGCGAGACGATTTGTGCTATGGCCGTATACGTTCCACCGCCAATATCCTGTGTGCCGCACACGACACGCGCCGAACCGTCGGCCAAGAGATCAACTGTTGCTTGCGAGTCGGTTCGTGCTGCAATCCACGTGCAAGCAGCTACACCCCAGCCGATCGTCATGCCTTCGGCATTCTTCATGGAGCCAATGGCTGGATTGCGGCGCGCCCAACCAAACTTTTCTGCCCCGGTCGTTAAGCACTCTTTTAGGTGACGCGATGAGAAAGGTAGACCCGTGCTTTCGTCTTTCTCGGGCTCATTCTTAAGCCGAAGCTCAACGGGGTCCATTTTCAGTTTGACCGCGAGTTCATCCATCGCTGATTCCAGAGCGTAGAGGCCCGGAACCGCCCCCGGACCGCGCATCGAGGTTGGTGTCCCGACATTACGACGCGCAAGTCCGCCTGTGACCAAAACGTTCGGGCAGGAATAGATGAAGCCAGTCGCTTCGCCGCAACCTTCGTCGTAGTCGTCCAGCATACTGGTGTGGTTCACATAGTCCTGCTGGATCGCCGTCATCTTTCCGGTGGTGTCGGCAGCGAGTTGTATCCGCTGATCGATCGCCGGACGATGGCCTACGCTTTGAAACATCATGCTGCGTGACACCACCAGCTTCACGGGCCGACCTAAATTGCGTGAGCAAGCCGCAGCCAAGAGTGCATGCGGCCACGGCCAGAGCTTTCCACCAAAACCGGACCCCAGGAATCGCGTGATGACCTGTACGTTTTCAGGAGGTACTCCAAGCATGGCCGCCATAACGTCGCGATGATTGACCACGGCTTGCGAGGTTTCATAGAGCGTGTACTTGCCGTCTTTATAAACCGCGACGGAAGCGTGCAATTCAATGGGATTGTGCGTTTCCGTGGGGATCTTATAAACAGCGTCGTGAATGACTTGACTGCTCTTCAGAGCATCGGCAGTGTTCCCACGCTTCGTTACTTCAGTTGCTGAAGGCGTCGTCAAAGCGGTACCGAGTAGCTTGTCTTCGATGCTCAGCGATGTTGGGTTATAGCGGATTTTGACAGCTTCGGCAGCTGCCCGTGCCTGTTCTACCGTCTGCGCTACCGCTACCGCTACGTATTGACCGTAGTAGCGAACGACCTTGTCCTCTAAAGGAGGCCGTCGTTCATCGACAATCATGCTGAAGCCGGCAGCAGGCGGGGTTCGATACAAAGGCCCCAGGGTTTCGTGGGAATAGACCGCGATTACACCTGGCATCTTCTCGGCGACTGCTATGTCCATCTCTTGAATCGTGCCACTGCTGACGGTAGCCGTGACGGGCCACGCATATACCAGTTCAGGGAAATGATGATCTGAAGAGTACATGGCCTTGCCCGTGGTTTTGAGGGGGCCGTCAATACGTGGTGTGGCAACACCGATGACGCTGCTTTTCGTGATCGGTTGCTGCTGCGGTAGCTGTTCTTTATGTTGTGCCATCGCTCATCTCCCGTCAGGCCTGCGCCACTGCTTGCGTCAGCGCATGCGTCAAACAACGTTTCGCTAGCTCGATCTTGAAACCATTTTGCGACTGTGGTTTTGCGTCGCGTAATGCCGCATCCGCTGCTGCGCGGAAATTCGCCGACGTGGGAGACTTGCCTCTCAGAAAATGCTCTGCCTCCGGGCTTCGCCATGGGACTGTTCCAACGCCTCCCAGCGCCACACGGATGAAGTCGATATGACCATTCGTCGTTTTCAAAATGACCGCCGCCGAGGAGAGTGCAAATTCATAGGAGGCGCGATCACGCAGCTTGAGATAGTAACCCTTCGACCCAGGTATCGGAGCGGGAAGAGAGATATAGGTGATCAGATCTCCAGGCTCAAGCACCGTCTCACGATTTGGTGTCGTGCCTGGCAAGAGATAGAACTGCGTAATCGGTACTGTCCTGTCGCCTTTGCTACCCGTGATGTGGATGACCGCTTCAAGAGCTGTTAGCGCAACATTCTGATCCGAGGGATTGGTCGCAATGCACTGGTCGCTGGTGCCGAGTATTGCCAGCATCCGATTATGGCCGCCAATGGCTGGACATCCAGTTCCGGGCTCGCGTTTGTTACACCCGAATGCCGTATCGCGGTAATACACACACCGCGTCTTTTGCAGAAGATTGCCAGCTGTCGTCGCCATGTTGCGCAATTGTGTCGACGCACCGCTGAGAATTGCCTGTGACAGGACGGGATACCGCTGTTTCACGGCGTCATGATTCGCAACCACGCTGTTGCGGGCAAGCGCTCCGATTCTGAGTCCGCCATCCGTGAGTGGCTCGACCGTGTCGAGTGGGAGGTTGTTGATATCAACGAGCTGGCGAGGCGTCTCGACGTTCAGCTTCATGTAGTCAACAAGGTTGGTGCCTCCCGCAATGAAACGGACCGGAGCACCTTGCTGCGCAGTCGACGAAGAGGCTTGCGCTTTGACTGCTTCTGGAACCGACCCTGCTGTGATCAAGTCAAATGGGTGCATGCTCAGCTCCTAATTAGGCAGTAGCATTACGACGGCAAGCCTGTACGGCAGCCACGATGTTTGGATACGCTCCGCAACGACAGATATTGCCAGAGAGCGCTTCTTTGACATCACTGTCGGCAGGTCCCCATGATTCACGCAACATCGCAGCTGCGCTCATAATTTGTCCGCTGGTGCAATACCCACACTGATATCCATCGTGTTCAACAAAAGCTGCTTGCAATGGATGCAGTTTGTCTGGTGAACCGAGTCCTTCGATCGTTGTGATCTCTTTGTTTTGCTGCATGGCTGCAAACAGAAGACAGCTATTGGCACGCTGGCCGTTGACATGAATCGTGCAGGCGCCGCATTGGCCATGGTCGCAGCCTTTTTTCGTGCCGGTCAGATGGAGCGTTTCCCGTAGTGTGTCGAGCACCGTCGCACGCGGATCGATCTCCACCTTGTGCATCTGGCCATTCACTCGAAGCGTGATCGGAACCGTTCCGGGAATCGAGTTCTCATGGAGCGCTTGCGCTGCCTGTGAGACAGAATCGACGACGGCTGCGGCGGCGAGAGGTGCCGCAACACCGGCTGTGGCTGTCGCCACTCCGGCAGCGCCTGCTCGCGTGAGGAACGCACGACGGCTTAGGCGTTCGATAGCGGTTAACGGCTTTTGTTCGTCCGAGTGGTCCGACATGGTCCCCTCCGTTCGTTTAGCTTGCTCTGTTCCAAGGTTTTCTTGTGCGCCATACAGCGGCGAATGCAAAGATCTTCAATTCAATATCGCGCTGGCAGTGAGTAACCGCCTTGTGTGACCGTGAGTCTAGCCCCGCTTCCATTCGTTGGTCTACGCCACTTGCCGAGTTACATCCTTCAAGATCACTCGCACGCACGCTATTTAGATGAATATTCACGCGAAAACGTTCGACAGCGGGACATACAAAACGTGACTTCTGGACTGCGTTTGCCATTTCTCGAGAACGAAGCGATCGGGTTCATGGCTAACAGAAGATTGGTCCGCCTCCACGCGTGAGCGTTGCGCAAATGGTCAGGAAGTGCTCGACGAATTTCGGGTTCTTGTATCCGCTATGTGTGAGAGGTCGGTGGTATCCCACCCCACGGCCAGGACCACTCGCTAGCTACCAAAAGAATATGGAAATACGACAAGTGTTGCTACTGTATTTCCAGTCGCGGCTAGGCCTCCGAGCTTGCGTCCCAGTGATCAGTCCTGACTGATTCCGTCCTCGACAGGCTCTGACTGTCGTACATAGGCAGATAACTACCGAGTTGGTTACGGTGTTGTGGTGTGGAACGGCTTCTATCCAGATGTTAGAACGGCTGTGATTTATGCAGATTCCCAGCTGCCGTTCGGGTTTTGTTGGTGCACGAATCTGGTGATGGTCGTTCCTGAGGAAAAATGCCCGCGTAAATTTGGCCGTTGTCGCGCCCGATACGTAAAATCCGGCGACGCTCTGTAACGATCAAAGAAGATCCACAAGTTCGCCATCTGTCCGTTCTCCGCCTCTCCTACCGCGCAACGCACGTTAAAACGGGACGACTGAACGAATGTACGATTGGGCCGAATTCAGGCACTTCCGATACCTTCTCGCAATCCTCGAGAAGCAGGGGTTTCGGGCTGCGGCGGAAGATCTTCGCACGGCACAACCAAACCTCAGTGTGCAGGCGCGACAGTTTCAAGAGAATGCATCGATTCGCCTCTATCGAAAGACGAAGAGCGGCCGCATCCGCATTACAGAAACCGGTATGGCGTTCATGACCCTCGCTCGCTTTCTCCTTGAGACGAGGCAAGAGGTGATTGATACTCTGATGGCGCTCGAACGCGGTGAACTCGGTTCCTTGCATCTGGGATACACCTCGCTTGCCGATCCGATCTTGTTTCGTGACTTGTGTGCTCTGCAGAAAGAGATTGCTCCCGCTTGTCAGATCCGTCTCAGTCACGGCGATACCGTGCAACTCGGCAAGGAAGTGCTGGAGAGAAGTCTGGACGCCGCACTGGTTACGCTGCCCATTGAGCATCCTGACCTCCGAGTTGAGCTATTGCGAAGTGACCGGTTGGTGTGTTGTCTTCGACGCGACGATCCATTGGCAATAAAGCTGGCGATTAAACCGCACGATCTTCAGGAACGGCTGTCGGTCCTGTTCCATCCCGATCGACATCCGGAGGCGCATGAACGTTTGCTGGAACTCTTCACGGATGCCGGTATCCAGATCAGAGAGTACTCGTGTGCTACGCATCCATCCGAGTTGCAGTCTCTTGTACGAGAGGGATATGGCATCGCCCTACTGCGAGAAGGAACAACTCTCGACGATGTGCTCACCACGCGTCCGGTTGCGGGAGTCTCGTGGACGGTTGACATGGCCATTATCTATCGCCGCGATACGCATTCCAAGTCGTTGCCGTTACTCGTCAAGAGATTGAAGAGAAACCTGGGCCTATCGAGAGTGCAAGGCTCTCCGAGTCGGGTCTCAAATGGTCATGCAACATCGACCGCAATGCGGCGGCTTCCGCAACCGGAAAAGACTGTTTCCACACAGCTGAATCTCCTCGATGCAATGGAAGGGAAGCGCGGCAAATGCGCATGACCGATACGAAGCAGCTATCCCCCGATAGCAAAGACGTATTGGACGGCATGTCCAGCTCTTCCTAATCTTCAGGCATATCTCGACTGCATGGAGTCGATGGAGGTGCCTATGAATCACAGACTTCGTATCGTTCGTTTCCTTCACTCACACCGCTTTAGACAACGTATGTTGAGGAACCTTCGTGAGTGTTACCGCACTCTTTTACCCCTTCTCGTTGCTTCCGGATGTGCCGGAATCGCACACGCACAAGGAACGATGGATTTCTCCGGCGCACAGACCTTGATGGGAACGTTCAAAACGTTTGCCATGTATGCCGGGGCAGTTATCTGTTTGGGGGGCTTGATATTCGCCGGCATTCGCATGATGTCTGGACGATTTCAAGATGCAATTCCTGGTCTCTTTGGTGCGCTCTTTGGCGCCGGTGTGCTCGGCTGGGGAGCTGGTTGGATTGGCTCGCTCACCGGGCAGCAGATGTAGGAGGTACATCTGCGATGTCCCGTCGAGGAGAGCCGCAAGCAATCAATCAGGCATTGAACCGTCCGCGAGCCAAACTCGGTCTGGACCTCACGGCATGGATGGCGATCGTATTCGTCTGCATTACGGTTTTCCTCGTTGGGCTTCGTCTGCTGGCCATGATGGCATTTCCCACGTTGGCAATCGCTGCATGGCTCATCATCCGCAAACACCCGAAGATGTTTCAGCTTTGGGGACTCAGCCTCAACCAAAAGAGCTACTATGACCCGCGCAAACACTGAGCAGATCCGATCGGTTCCATGGTTCGCGAAAGCGGGCGCGGCGTGCAGCATCGTTCCGATTGCACGCTTCGTGAACGACCACATCTTCGCATTGAAGAGTGGTGGCTACGGATGTCTCTTCTCCCTGTCCGGACTGGACGAAGAAGGACTGACAGATCAAGAGCTGGATTCTCATCTCCGCATGATCGAGGGCGCGTTACGTGGCCTACCGGATGGCGCCTGCCTCTACCAATACACGCGTGTGCGTTCTGGGTTCGCTCTCCCGCGACAGAAAACCTATGGCAATCCCGTCACACAGGCCTTCGTAGATGACCGTCTCCATTTCCTCGAGACGTCAGCAAGCTTCCGTCGTATCGACCTGCACTGGTGCCTGACATTGGAGCCACCTACGGCGGGATCTTTCAAGCACAAGCCACCGGAACATGCCGAAGTCACTTCTCGCATGCTGGTTGAGCTCGAAAAATCCGCGAGCCTCCTTGTTGGCAATCTCACCAGCCTGATTGGACTGTGTGGGCTCGACAAACAACAGGCGTTCCAGTTTTTCAGCTATCTCTTCAACCTTGAAGATTGGGCTGAACCATCACAACTCACATCCGGTCTCGGAGTTGATCGGAACATCGTACAGAGTGCCGTTTCCTGGGAGAACGATCACCTGCGCGTTGGGAAGCGCTTCGTGCAGATGTATTCGCTGAAAACCACACCCGAAGCCTCACGACCCTGCCTGTTCTCGAGCCTGCTAGGACTCGACTGTGACAGCATCCTTTGTTCGACCTGGCGGCCGAAGTCTTCGGCGACTGCCCGCCATGAGATTGACCAACAGGAGAAGTTCATCAGCTTCTTCAAAGTGGGCGTGTTGTCTCGCGTGATGGCCGGCAGAGACACAGCCTCGCTTGACACAGGAGCCGGGGCGAAGGCCGCGAACGTCGCCGTCGATGATCTGGGTGAAGTGATTCGTTCTTTGGATAAGAAAGCCCAGGGAGAATATTCTGTGAGGCTGCTTGTCGCTACGCGCAGCCTTAGCCAGTTGCACGCTATCTCTCCATCGGTGCATCGTGTCTTCGTCGAAGCCCGCGCGCAAATCATGGAAGAGACCTTAGGGAATCTCTCCGCGTTCTACGCGATGTTTCCGGGCAATGGGAAATTCAATGTCTTCCCTCTGTGGCTTGGTGAAGACCATCACGCACGATTGTCCTCCATTTTCGCACCGAGCCTGGGGCATGCGCATTCCGAGGATCTCGATGCCGAGTATCTGAACGTCTTCGAAACACGGACAGGGACGCCGTTCTTTCAGGACGCGTATGTAGATGGCGTTCGCGTGCAACTCATACTCGGGCCCACTGGCAGCGGCAAGTCAGTGACGGGCAATCTCACGATCGCGCACGAACAGAAGTACGGTGGCTTCACCTACATCTTCGACATCGGCGGCAGCTATGAGAGTGTGGTCGAACTCTACGGCGGTCGTGTCGACCGAATCGCCAAAGATGGTCCTCGTGTGAACCCATTCACACTCGAGCCAACCGAGAGCAACATCCAGTTCCTTTACAGCTTCATCAAGTTACTCCTCAGCAACGGTGGCGCCGCGTTAGAGCCAGAAGACGATGACGTGATCCACAAAGCCGTGCGGGACATGTATCTCCTGGATCCATCGAACCGCCGTCTGTCGAATCTCTATCTGCCCAAGAAACTAGACCGCTACCTGTCCAAGTGGGTGGGCCGTGGTGTCTACAGCGCGATCTTCGACAACGTGGAGGACAGTCTCTGGTTATCTCGTATCCAATGCTTCGACTTCCAGGGTGTGAACAATGCGCAATATGCCGACCTGATCGAGCCGCTGATGGTCTGGTTACTGCGATGCATCAACGATGTTCTCTTCAACCCTGATAATCTCGGTGTCCCGAAACACATCCTCATTGAAGAGATCTTCTCTTCGATGAAGAACCGCCAACTTCTCGAAGCAGCGCTGGCTTCGATTAAGACCGTTCGTAAGAATCTGGGTGGCGTCACGATGATCGGCCAATCGGTAGAAGATCTGGGCGCGAATGCCGACAGCATCGTCAACTCGTGCACGTCTTTCCTATTTCTTCGGGATGCCACGTTCAATCGCAAGCGATACGCCGAGCTCTTCAAAATGAACGAGCAACAGCTGTCGCTATTTGAGAGCCTGCAGGATCGTGAGGCGCTTTATATACGCCGCGACGGACTCACGAAAGTGATTCGCTTGAACCTTGACAGTCGGAGTTATGCGGCGTTCTCCACCAAACCGAAAGACCGAGTGCGAAGATCAAACCTCATCGCAAAATACGGACTCACCGAGGGCATCGCCCGCTTTGCTGTGGGTGAAACAGTGTCGCCATTTGAGAAAGGACTGGAAGCATGAAGCCGCTCATTCCTATCGCCGTCGCCTTGAACCTCGCTCTTGCCTCAGTCTCCGTGCGCGCGACAGAACCCGGGCAGCTGCTTCAGCCCAACGCATCGCGCACGGTCACTGTTCTGGAGTCGCAGACTCCACCCACGATCCGTGCAGGCTTGCTGCAATCGACATTGATTGTGTTGCCGGCCGAAGAGAAGGTAGCGAATGTCTTTGCTGGGGACACGGTGGACTGGGCCTTTGATGGAGGACACGTTGCTTCACGTTTCATCAGTGTGAAACCAAAGACGCCGAATGCAACGACGGATATTCATATCGTCTCCGATCATGGCAACGAGTACACATTGCAGTTGCGAGAGGTCTCCGGTGAAGGGGACAGCCATTACGATTCGAAAGTCCTTATAGAGCCTGGCGAACGAGCGGCCAGAGACAAGCTAACCCAGTTGCCAGTGTTTGTGCCCGCGGCAGAGCTCGATAGAGCCAGGTTGGAGATTGCTGCCGCACGGGCTGCTCAAGTCACTGCAGTCAGGGCCGAAGAGGCCAAGGAAGAAACCTACCGTAGCCAATATCCGCGTTCGCTGCACTTCGACTTTACCTGGGATGAGAAGAAAGGGAAGGAACTCGGCCTGCAACAGATTTGGCGTGATGAGAGGTTCACCTATCTGCGCGGCCAGTTTCAGGAGACGCCGGCGCTTTACGAGGTGAAAGACAAGAAGCCTTCGCTCATCAACTTCGACTTCGCGAGTGGCCTCTACACGATCCCCAAACAGATCGACGACGGCTACCTGGCGATTGGCAAACAGCGCGTCGACTTTCATCGCACGGGGGAGGGAAGGTAGCCATGCCGGAACTCGACAACAACGGTGCTCCTGCTACCGTCCCAGAGCAACCAGAGTCCAAGCCGCCTCTCAGGAAGGGCATGCCTGTGATCCTCGCCCTGGTGGTGATTGTTGCCTTGATCGGTATTGCCAATCTTTCCAGCCTACTGAAAGGCAATAAAAAGTCTGTTCCGGCCAGCGCGCTGACCATGAGTCCGACGACGTCCAACGCGCAACAGGTCGCTAGCTTTGAAACGCAACAGAAGATGCAGGCGCGGCACGATGCTGAAGAGCAACAACGGCAGCAGGCGCTCGCACAGGCTTTCCAGCGACTCCAGGAGGAGCAGGCCGTTCCCAGTCCGGAGTCGAATACTACTCCTCCAATGACTGCCGCACAGCGAGATTCGATCTATGGAGGAAGTTCCAACGCACCACAGCGTACCTCGAATGTCTCGGAAACGCAGGCCGAGGCGAAACAAAAGCGCCTCGCTCACGAAAAGCAGGAGCGGGATGCATTGAACAGCGACACCGTAGCCATCGACTTCTCTCATGGTGGGAGCAATCCCGTAGTTGTTCTGTCGGAGCAACAGCCTACCGTGACGACAACGAATGCTGAAGAGACTCTACCTAGACCCGCTTCGGTCGATCCGATGGCGGTCCAGCCGGTCAAGTCCGATACGTCCGAACCGATGGGATCGTATTCATTCGATCAGTACCAAGGGCGTCTCTACCGAGTCTTCGAGGGCACGGTCCTCGAAGGTGTGGTCACGAACCACATCGATGGCGGATTCTCAGGCCCGATTCTGGTCATGCTCACTACGGACTACTACTCGCACGACCACCTACAACTCCTGATGCCGCAAGGGACACGCCTGATTGGTTCGGTACAAAGCGTGGGGAACACGCAGCAACGGAAGATGTTCGTTACCTTTCATCGGGCCGTATGTCCTGACGGTTTCTCCCTTGATTTCGACAAGTATGTTGGCCTCGATCCGATCGGTACAACAGGCGTTGCTACAAAAATTGACCACGGCTACCTGCTGGCCTTTGGCGCGGCTGCAGCCATCGGCGGTCTGGGGGGCCTCGCACAGATCGGCAATAGTGGAACTGTCCTCGATCCATCAGCGCAAGTTCGCAACGGTATCTCCGCGCAAACCGCAGCGGAAGGGCAACAGGTCTTAAACCATTTCCTAAACCGACTTCCCGTCATCACCTTTAAAGAAGGATCGCGCGCTCGTGTGTATATCGGCCGCGACATCCTCATCCCGTCGTACGCAGAGCATCGCGTTGACCCCACGCTCTAGTCAAAGGAGATTCTATGCAGATCCAATCGAATATCCGCTGCAGATGGTTTCTCGGAGCCAGTCTGTTCTTGTTCACGGCGACCCCAAGCTTTGCGCTCTTTGGATTCGGAGATATTGTTTTCGATCCCACTAGCTATGGAAGCCTCGTCTCACAACTCACCACGCTGAAGACGCAGTACACCATGCTCAAGAACAACATCGAGCATTTTTCGATCAAACAACAGTGGGAAACGACGCTACACGCGATGGAAAACGTCAACGTCAAGAGCATGTTTGGCGAGACGAATGGCTTGACCACGGCGCTGAACAACAACTCGCCGTCCGCATCGTCGGCGGGCTGGAGCGCGGCAACTGTACTCGTCAGTTCTGATCTCTCTTCGTATCTGAGCAACCAGACGCCTGGAAATCCTCAAATGGCAGAACTCGCCATGATTGAAATGTCAGACGCGGTTTCGCCGGACTGCATCACCGCTGTTGGTCAGTATCGATCCTCCCGCACACTGAACGCGACAGCCGCAAGCGATCTCACTGCGAACGAATTGGACTCCTCTGATGCGACCAACAGCGAGGTGCAGCAACTCAACCTCCTCAATGCAGCCGAGGCGCAGAAGATGGCCGAGATGCAGGCGCAGGGGACGATGCAGGCCTGTCTCGCTTCGCAGACGGCGGTTGCCAACATGCAACAGCGGAACGCTGCCGCGACCGACCTCAATACTGCCGTCTTCGTCCAGTCACAGCACTCGACGCACAACATGAACGCCACGAGCGAGAGCAATACGTGGCAGGCTTACCTGCCCTAGTGGAGTCGGGAGAGATTGGATGAGCGTCACCATTGTTCTCGCGCAGGTACTACCGTCTACGTCATCGGGCATGGACTGGCTCTACCAGTTCACAAACAACCTGACCAACCTTACGACTCAGAACGGCGGCGCATTGACTCAGCTTGGCTGGACAGAGCTGAGTTGCATCGCTCTCTTCACCCTCGTGAGCATGGTTATCAACTGGAATACCAGCACCATGACCTTCCGCTTGCACCATCACCCTGTTCGAGCGGGCGATCTTACCCACTTCCTTCTTAGGTTGATTGTGTGCAGTCTCTTGTTGAGCTATTGGGTGAATCCTTTTCCCGGTGCCAGCTTCGGCATCAATCACTTCTTCAGTTACATTGCACAAGCGATGGTTGCGGCCTTCGATCAGAACTCGCTCGATAACCTCCTGCAGCTCTTGAAGACAGCCGGTGACGGAACCGCAATGCCTTCTCTGACTGCTCCGGTGCAGATCCTCTGCTACGTGCTGGTTCAGCTCATGCTAGGACTTGCTTCCGCGATTCTCTTCGTCATTAACTGCAGCGCCTTCATTCTCTATGGCGTCACCGCTTTGTTTGGACCTGTATTTGTACCGCTGCTGATGACGCAGAACTTCAAGTCCAAGTTCTTCCACTTCCTTGATGTACTTATCAGTTTCGCGATGATTCGCGCTGTGGCTGCTGCCTTCATCTTTGTCTGGGCTGGGTTCATGAATGCATTCCTCCAGCAGACCTTCAACGGTAACTATTCGATGGAGATGTGGATCGCGAATCTGGTCCCCTGCTTGATGGTTTTCATTGCGTTCATCATCAATATGCTATTCATTCCGAGCATGACGCAGGCCGTTTTTGGCGGAGCGGCAGGTATGGCTTCCTCCGCTGCCAATGCTGTGGGCGGCGGCGCAGTGTTGCTTGCGAAGAGCGGTGGAGGTGCTTGATGCGGAGATGGTTTTGGCTAGCAGTCGTCAGTGGCGACAGGCTACGTTGGCCTCGCTGGTTCACACTCCTATTGGCCAGTGTTTTCGTCACTTTATTGGTTTTAGGAATGATTTATGCCTATGTCGTTTTGCATGCCCTCTCGGAAAGGAGTGAACAGCACCATGTCCACACGCACACTGTCCGCTGAGCCCGCGCTAACGCCTGAGCAGTCACTCCTTGTCGACCAAATCGGGAACGAGGTGTACTCCTCGCACTATGCGGAGCGTAGAGCCTACCGTCTGATCATCGGTTCTGGGACAGTTCTCCTATGCGTTTCCTTGTGGTTAAATCTCTCGCTCGCTCGTCGTCCCATCGCCAATCGATACATCCGTATCGATGAGATGGGACGAGCCCAAGCGATCCAATACGCCGATCTCAACTACAGCCCACGCGAAGGGGAGGTGCGGACGTATCTCACCGATTGGGTGAACTATCGCTATACAGTCAATCACGAGACGATCGCCAAGAAATATCCGCTTAACTACTACTTCCTTTCACAAGTACTTGCAGCGCAGCTCATGGCCGCGGACAACCAGAATCATCTTGTCTCTCAGGTGGTCGGCGGCCAGGTGGAGTCGAGCGAGGTCCAGGTACGCAATGTCACGATTACCTCCATGGCGGAAGAAATGGTGCAAGAAACGCGTATCGCGCATGGAACTGCGCTTGTGAACTTGGACAAGCTCTTCTCTGAGGAACACTCTCACCAGCCGCGTACCGAGCATTGGTTGCTGTCTGTGACCTATTACCTGAATCCGAAACAGGTGAACGATCAGGCCCGAATTTATCCGCAGTATGAGTTCATCAATCCTCTGGGCTTAACGATCACGGAGTTTCATGAGAACCGTGTCTCGGTAGAGGTTGCGACACAGGATGGTGTTGCTACAAGTCGTCCTCTTAATGCTCCAGCGATGGCAGGAGTTGTCCGATGAGCTTTGAACTCATACTCCCGTTCTTTCCAGAAGAGTTGCGCGCTCTTCTCATGGACACCTCGATCTCGGATTTAATGATCAATGGAACCTCCGGAATCTTCGTGGATCGCGATGGCGTCATCGAGCACATTCCACTTTCTACGCCTTACACGAATGATCGCCTGCAAGCGGCGATCGAGCGCGTCGCCCGGATCCTGGGTCAGGATCTGACGACACAGAATCCCATCCTCAACACGCGCTTGCCAGACGGCTCGCGTGTCGCCGTCGTTGGCTCGCCTTCTTCGATCTACGGGCCAACTCTAACGGTTCGTAAATTCAATCGTTGGTTCTCGAGTGATGAACTCGTCGCAGCAGGGACCATGTCTTCGCGGATGCGCGACGATGTCGTGAGCCTCATTCTCAAGCGCAAGAACGGCATCATCAGTGGTGGAACGGGATCCGGAAAGTCCACGTTGATGAAAGCACTTCTCGACCACATTCCAGTGCAAGAACGTCTCGTGGTCATCGAACAACCAGCAGAGTTGAAGATCGCCCATCCCAACGCTGTTCGTTGGGAGGCCGTGGCCGCGATTCCCGGGCAAGTTGCCATCACACCGAGCCAGCTTGTCGCCGCTGCACTTCGCCATCGTCCAGATCGAATCATCATAGGAGAGATTCGCGATGAGTGTGGCTACGACCTGCTGCAAGCCATGAACACCGGCCACGGAGGAACGCTGTCCACACTGCATGCTGATTCGGCATCGGATGCTCTTGATCGGTTGGCAGACATGGCCCTGAGTGCGAGGACCAATTTGGACCAGGCGTTTGTCCGGTCCCAGACCGGAAAAGCTGTGGACTTTGTGTTGCATTGTGAGCGCGATCACAAGGGCCGCCGACGCGTCCGGGAACTCATAGCTGTCTCCGGCTACAGTCACGCGGAGCAGCGCTTCCTCACCGAGGAGGTCTATCGTGCTTCCGAAGCATAGCCCCGCGATTTAGCGCGAGTTTCGTAACCCACAATCTGAGGTCACTCCGATGCTCTTCCCAGCGGCTCTGGTAACTGCACGCCCCAACCCGTTTTGGAATGCGCTCAACATGGCAGACTCGGCCTACCGGACACGGCACCACGGGGACTCGAGGCCGTCTTCACGCAGGTTGGTTGCCGTGAATAGCTCGACTGCTATTGCTGGAGTTCTGCACGCCAGGAATCGGTTAGGCGACTTTGATGCATTGGAGTTCCTTCCGTCCCGTATCCCGTCTTCTGTTCGGGTTCACGCTTCGGGGCCAAACCGGCGCCCTGCGGCTCGGCGTCGTTCTGCTTCTCCTGCGTCGCCCCTTCGGGGTCTCGGTTCCTCCCAAAAGATGTTTGAAGGCCGCAGCAAAGAACGCTGCTCAAACTTCTTCCGGGCCCCGCCAAGAAAGCACTCCTTGGCACTTGGGAGCCGGGCCCTCTCGCTCGCTTCGCGAAGGGTGACCCGAGCAGGTTACGGGAATCAACACGAAACGGAGATCACCATCATGTACTCAAACAAAGTCACCCTCATCGGCTTCCTTGGCAACGATGCAGAAGTTCGCAGCAACAACGAGCGCAGCCTTACCAATCTTTCTCTGGCAACCAAGAGCTCTTACAAGAAGGACGGCAAATACATCGAGCACACCGAATGGCATCGTTGCGTTGTCTTCGGCAAGCTCGGAGAGTTCGCCGCCACGCTGAAGAAAGGCGCCCACGTCCTCCTTGAAGGCGAATTGCGCAGCCGCAAGTACGAGAGCACGAAGACGAACTCAGAGCAGACCATCTGGGAGATTCGGGTGGACTCAATTCTCAAGCTGGATCGCGCAGCGAAGAGATCAGCGGAAGACAACGAAGAGTCTCCCGAAGAAGAGGCCGCATAGGCTCCATCATCCAACCCGCAGAGTCCGGCAGCCAGCCGGACTCTGTCGGCCGTTAGAACCTTGTAATTGCTCCACAAAAGATCAGAAGAGGAGGGAACTCAGATGCCATTGCTTGAAGTCGTTCAAACCCGCCTGATCAGCGCTTCGATTCGGTTGACGGACTCCACTGCAACACAAGTCGATCAGTATGCAGCTTTCATCCGTGCTTCTGCTGATGATGTCGTGGAACAAGCGCTGTCTTACGTCTTCACCAAAGACCGTGACTTCCAGGAGTTCCTGAAGTCACCGGATGCGCAGAATATAAAACCGACACTACGCATCCGTAAGCCAGCCGTAAACGATGTCACGGAACCGGCTGTTCGTAGGCCGACTTCCTCAACATCTCCGCCTACTCAAACAACTGCATCGGTGGCGGGATCGAAAGCATGATCCCGCTTCAACATTCGTGGCAAAGCGATCGCGGTGCTGCGCACCGGAAAAAGGTTGACACTCCATCCCTCGGATGGTCGTGTTTCGCGCAACGCGCGTATGCAATTGTCTACGCCAATCGCCACAACGACTTGGCAATCGTACGTATGCAATTGCATTCACTGTGTATGCGATTGCATTCGCAATGAGGTGAGCATGAGCGCACTCGATACTCCTGCAATCCGAGAGATGGAAGATCGTCTCTCTCGCTCGAAAGGGCGCCCTCCTCGACAGCATGTGGCTCAAGCGCGCGTGACACGCCCAGAACACGAAGAGTTGGAGCAAGCAGCACGTCGTGAAGGTAAAGCTCTGAGCGAGTGGGCTCGGGATGTCCTATTACGCGAGGCTCGCAGAGCAACCGGCGATGCGGTCTTCACGGAACTGGTGGCGACTCGGATGCTTCTTGTCAACCTATTGAAGCCACTTGTTCTCGGTGAAAAAGTGACGCAGGCGTGGATCGCAGAGGCCATGACGATGGTGCGCAAAGAGAAGTACAAAGCGGCCCAAGAGGTCATGCGGCAATACACGCAATCGACAGGAAAGGACTAGGCCATGGCAACCCAATGGGGACGAAAAGAGACGATCATCTGGCCTCCGCATGCCCCGATCATGAGTTATACGGCGGTTGCCACTGCGCTCCTTTGCACAGTCCTGTTCGTCTGGCAACGACTCAATTATGGCCTCGAACCACTCCAGCGCTCCTATGCTTCTGAATACGTTAGGTCGTCGATCGGAGCGACCTTTCACGCGCACGAAAAATACCGGATGATCTTCCTTGCTGGTCTAACAGCGAAGCCGCGTCTCGCCCTTCCCGTTGACTTTACCTCGGGAACAATGACTCTTCCCGGAGGGCCGACGGTATCGTATCGTCTCTCAGACTTGGCCGCGTCGCAAGGATATTCATTTCCCTTTCGCGGGATGCCGTATCAAGCTTCGGATGCTGCGATGCAATCCTGGCTACGTGATGCGATCTTCGAACGGCACGGCCTTTGGCGGACCTTCCGAATCAGCTTGATCGAAGGTGGAGTCTGCATGGTTCTATTCCTTGGTCTTGCTATTCCTAAGGACATCCAGCGTTATCGCCAGATGAAGTACGGACGTGTCCTCCGTGGGCCTCGGATGCTTGATCCGCGACAATTCAACCGCGTTGAGAAGGGTGACGGGCTCGGTTTCAAAACAACGCAGGCCAACAAGATGATGCGCATTCCTCTCCGGAAAGAAGCACAGCATCTTCAGCTCATGGGCGATACGGGTGTGGGCAAAACGCAACTCATCATGCAGTGCCTACGACAGATTCGTGGACGTGGAGACTCTGCCATCATCTATGACCCGGCTTGTGAGTACATCCAACGTTTCTACGAAGCCGACCGTGGTGACATCGTCCTTAATCCACTTGATGCTCGTTGCCCCTACTGGGGGCCCGCACAGGAGATGGAATCGAACGCCGAGGCCGATGCGATTGCGGCATCCCTCTATCAACCGAAGACGGATAAGGTGGATGAGTTCTTTCACGAGACGCCAGCGCAGATCTTCTCTCATCTGTTAAAGCTCGGGCCAACGCCACATCAGCTTGCCCAATGGATGGCGAGCGATAAAGAACTTACCCAGCGAGTTCATGGAACAGAGATGGCGTTCTATATCGATCGGAACGCGGGTCCGCAACGAGCCGGTGTTCTTTCCTCTCTGGGACTCGTTGCTAAGTGCTTCCGGCTTCTCCCGGAACGCGATGAGAAACGCCCTGTTTGGAACGCGCGGACGTGGTCAAAACACCGCCAGGGATGGATTTTCATTACCTCACGTCCGCCAGAACGGGATACACTTCGCCCCCTGCATTCACTCTGGATCGACTTGCTTGTCATGCGCCTCCTGACTGCACCTCAGCCAGGACAGAGGCCCGTGTGGTTTGTGATTGATGAACTGGCGAGCCTGCAGAAGCTGCCGCAACTCCACACTGCCATTACAGAGAATCGCAAGTCACGAAACCCTCTCATCCTCGGTTTCCAGGGTAAGGCCCAACTGGAGGTGATCTACGGCCATCTGGCTGAGGTCATGCTCTCTCAACCGGCCACGAAAATCTTCATGAAGACTGCCGAGCCTAAAGCTGCGGAGTGGATATCCGAGGCGCTCGGCAAGGTCGAGATCGAACGTCTGAAAGAGACTAAATTTGATGGAACGCGATCCGGGCATAACTTCACGGTCGAGCGTCAGGTCGAACCGTTGGTCATGGGGTCTGAGATTACCGGTCTGGACGACCGCCATGCCTACCTGAAACTTGGAAACCATGTCGCTCGGTTTGCTTTCGACTATCTCGACCTGCCGATTCGGACGTCAGGCTTTGTCCCGCGCCCCAGCGCGGCGGGTGGCATGAAGTTCAACCCGGATACGCTAGAGCCAATTTCTCCGTCGCATTCAGAGCCAAACCAAGTGGCGGTCTCAGAGTCAATCATGTCCGCCGAGAGCTCAGGTCCATTTGATCACCAGCGGACATCGTCTGCGGTCGCCCAGACACCGGCCCTGGAGCGTGCGATTACGCCGCTCGAACTGACTCCACCCGAGCTTCATGATGAAGGTGAAGAGGTAGAAGGAAAGCAAACCCAAGATCACGAGTGGATACGGGAGCACTAACCCATGCTCGAGATATCCAAGGCGCTGAATGCCGCGCAGGCGCAGACCTATCACAAGTTGGACTACACCTCGCCAACGCAGAGCTATTACGAGCAAGGTGACGTGGTGAAAGGCGTGTGGCAGGGCAAACTCGCTGAGACTATGGGACTGTCCGGTGAGGTCTCTGCTCAGGAGTTCTCTCGCCTAACGGAAGGTCGGCATCCCCGCACCGACGATCAGATGGTGCGGCACAGAATCGCGACGGAATACAGGAACGCGGATGGCTCTGTTACGAAAGCGGTAGCGCATCGTGCTGGCTGGGATGCGATGTTCGCTCCAGCCAAGTCGGTATCTCTAACGGCACTCGTCGGTGGTGATGATCGCATTCGGGAAGCGCATCGTGAGGCAGTCACGATTGCGCTCGGTGAGCTTGAAAAATACACGCACGCACGAATCGGAGGAAACAATCCCGCCGAGCGAACCGGTCGCTTTGTAGCCGCAAAGTTTGAACATGACACGGCTCGTCCAGTAGATGGCTACGCTGCTCCTCAGCTTCACACCCACGCGGTGATGTTCAATGTCACCCAGCGGGAGGATGGAACCACGCGCGCTTTGCAAGAGCAGCCATTCTTCGAGAGCCAGAACTTCGTGACTGCGATCTACCAGTCCGAACTGATGTATCGGTTACGCGTCTTGGGTTATGAGATCGAGCCAGGAAACAGTGGCGCTCCGGAAATCAAGGGCTACAGTGAGGAGTATCTGAGGGCGTCAAGTCTCCGCCGCGAAAGGATCAAGGAGGAGATGGAGCGTCGCGGTGTGAGTGGTCCGGAAGCAGCAGAAATTGCCGCTCGTTCTACCCGCGAACGAAAGCACAAGTTGACGCCCGCGGAGGTACTTGCCGCCCATCGCGAGATGGCCGAACAGTTTGGCAACCAACCGGAAAGGATCATCGCTGAAGCGCGTAAACGGGCGCGTGTCAAAGGCCATGGTCCTGACCAGGCGGCGCACGCGCGCGAAGCTGTTTCCTATGCGCGAGCAAGTCTATTCGAACGGGAGGCGGTTCTCGATGAGCGCTTACTGCTGCGTGACGCGCTCCGTCGCGGTATGGGCGAGACGACCTATCAGCAGGTCTACGCGGAGTTTGAATCACGTCGCTCGGACGGTGCGTTTCTGTTGGTTGCTGCGCACAAGTACGATTCGGGACGTCGCTTCACTACCGCAGAAACAATTGCTGCCGAACGTGAAAATCTGGCACGCGTACAGAGCGGAAGGAACAGCGTAGAGCCGATGATGACGGCAGAGTTGGCGCAGCGTCAGGCAAACTCTCGAGACTTCCTGAATGATTCTCAACGTCGTGTCATCGAAGAAGTATTAAACTCGCCCGATCGGATTCATGGGCTTCAGGGACGGGCTGGCTCGGGTAAGACAACGGTTCTCCTCAGTGTGCGGGAAGGCGCAGAACAAAGTGGTTATCTGGTCGAAGGATTTGCCCCTACCTCTCGCGCCGCTGCTCAGCTCCGCGAAGCCGGGATCCAGGCGAGTACACTACAGAGTTTCCTCGCTCGTGCGGCCAGCGGGAACACGGACACGGATATTGGGCACTTGTACATGGTGGACGAGTCGAGCCTTGCGAGTACCCGACAGATGCGCGACTTCCTCAGTAAGATCGCGGCCAATGACAGGGTTCTTCTGATTGGTGACACCCGGCAGCATCAGGGAGTCGAAGCGGGACGTCCGTTCCAGCAGATGCAGGAGGCAGGCATGCGAACTTCGCAGCTGGACCGCATCGTGCGACAGAAGGATGCAGGTCTGCTCAAAGCTGTCGAACATCTCTCCAGAAATGAAACCCGCGAAGGCATTGCACTGCTACAACAGCAGGGACGCATCACCGAACTGGCTGATCGGCGTGATCGAATTGCAGCCATTGCGAGGGACTATGCTGAGCGTCCAGAGGGCACCATCGTCGTTTCTCCAGACAATCGAAGCCGCCAAGAGATCAACGAGGCGATCCGAGCCGCGCTCGCCGAAACAGGAGTGGTTTCGAAGCGAAGCCACTCTCTTCCTGTACTCCTTCATCGTTCTGATATGACTGGCGCTGACCGCACGTGGGCCGCTCGGTACAACATTGGTGATGTTCTGGCATACAACAACGGAAGCAGGGCCAATGGGATTGAGCGGGGAAGCCAAGCCACGGTACGAGCCGTGGATGTACGGGCGAATATGCTCACAGTGGAACTAGCCAACGGTGAGATGATCTCCTACGATCCGAAGCGGCTTCGTGGAGTGAACGTCTTCCGAGAACAGGTAAGAGACTTTGCTGCGGGTGACCGCCTGCAATTCACCGCGCCACAGAAGGAGCTCGGTATTGCGAACCGCGATCTGGGAACAATCCAACGGATCGAGGAGGGACAGATGACGATTCAGATCGATGGGAAAATCCCACGATTGGTTGAACTGAACTTATCAAGGGTCCGCCAGTTCGATCATGGGTACGCGGTCACATCACACAGTTCCCAAGGCCTAACATCGATTCGCGTCCTCGCACATTTTGATACAGATGGTCCACGACTTCTCATCAACTCGCGACTTGCCTACGTCGCAATCTCGCGAGCTTCGGAAGAAGCGCACATCTACACCAACGATGCCATCACCCTCGGTCGTCGGCTCGCTGTAGATGTTTCAAAGACTGCAGCAATCGAGCTTGGCTCCAGCCCTAAGTCGGACAGGAAGGAGCAAACCAAAGATGGTCACGGTAAGAGGTCCGCGGTATCCGAAATGAAAATGCATGAGTTCGCAGATCCAGAGCGTCACCTGGCGTCGGTTGCCTTGTCCAGTGACACCAACCTGCAACAAGTTGTCAGCGCGAAAACTTTGAATCGACCCAAAACACTGAATAGTGTTACTGCCCCGATTGCTGACGAGATCGTGCGGTCAGGATTTGGGATTGGGCGTTAGCGACGTGGTTAACGAACTGGACGAATCCATAGATCGTGCGCATCAAACTCGAAGGTCGCCGATGTTGTCTTTCGGGAGCCATCCTTGAAATGCAACTCCAAGATGTATTCCGATGGTTCTCCCTGTTGCAGGGCATCACGCAAGCCGTTTTCGAGCCAACCTTCGCGATGAAATTGCAGAAATTCGAGCGAGACGAAGTTCTCCTTAAGATCCTCTGCGTCCGTATAGGTTTGTGACATCTCGCGGCCGCTGGGTTGGCTCGGCGACAGATCGAGTGAGAGAACGCAGCGATCACCTTGAACATCGATGACAAGATCATTCGCAAGCAGGTTGTTGCTGTAGTCACCACTACGGTAGGTGGCATTGCCTATAACGAATGTTGTTTGTCTTAGGGGGACTCGCATGAAACAAGTCTATTAGCGTCCATGAAAATTGGATGGGGATCATTCATTCATCTGAGCCATCAAGATGTGTTTTTATTTGGGAGAATCTTCATCGGTAGCGACATACCACGGAACTCTCTTTGAGTGGAAAAGATCTGGGTACCGTGTCGTTAGGAAGCTCAACATGCGCTTCGCAACTCGTGCGCTGTGCTCTACCTCCTTTTCCCATTCCTCTCCTGCAAGCCCGTCGCTGTGTGTGGCTTCCCATCGGATTGTGCGCATCCCCAAGATGAGGCCTGCCGTAATTACGAGGGCGGGGCCAAGCTTCTGTTGATCGACCTCATTCCGATATCCACCGACACGTGAACCATCGTTAGTGGAAGTCATGGGAAGTCACCTGAAGAGTTCCTGAGGCGTTATCGAGTGAGAGCTCTTCGAAGGAACTCGCCATGACATGAATGATCGGTCCTTCTTTCTGGAGAGGACCTTCGACCGCGATGAACTTAGCCGTTGTGATCACCTGTCGGTTTTGCTCAAAGAATTCAGGGCCAACAAAGATGTTAAAAACTCCTGTCTCATCTGCAACGGAAAGGAACACCACTCCCGAGGCAGTGCCCGGACGTTGCTTGGCGATCGCGAGGCCCGCAGTTCGGACATAAGAACCATCGGGGTAATGAGCGAGGTCCACCGCACGCAGATAGCCCTTTTGCTGAAGCTCCTGACGACGAAACCACATTGGATGCGGCCCTGTTGTCACGCTGCTGACGGCGTAGTCTGCGACCAGCCGTTCTTCCGCTGTCATGGGCAGGAGGGGAGGCTCAGAGATTTCCTCCCGAAGCCAGCGGCTCTGTTGCATGAGCAGCGGGCCTTCCAATCGGCCCGCTCGTTCGATCTGCCACAACGCATCCCGTCGGTGCTCGACTCCATCGAGACTGTTCAACGCTCCGACGTTTGCTAGCAGAGATAGTTCCTTCCGGTTCAATTGCGGAACTCGAAGGACAAGATCATCCACCGACGTGAATCGGGCTTGCTTTCTCGCTTGCATAATGGCCTCGCTGCATTGACGTCGTAATCCGCGGACGTATCCGAGACCAAGACGTAGCGATAGGGAATAGTCGGTCTCATGTTCGACAGAGCACGGCCAATCTGAAATCTGAATATCAATGGGCTTCACACGCAAGCCATGACGTCGTGCATCTTCCACGATTACCGACGGGCTGTAGAAACCCATGGGCTGATTGTTGAGCATGGCACATGTAAAAGCCGCCAAATACTTCACTTTGATGAAGGCAGAGGCATACGCAATCAGAGCGAAACTCGCTGCATGGCTCTCGGGAAAGCCATAGAGTGCGAACGAACTGATGTTCTGGATGATCGTTTCCTGGGTCTCGGTATCGAGCCCGTTCGTTGTCATTCCTTCTCGAAGCCTGCCTTCGAGATTTTTCATCCGTTCCCAGGAGCGGCGCATACCAACGGCGCGGCGTAACTCTTCTGCTTCGGAGCCGGTGAAATTCGCAACGACCATTGCCATGCGCAGTAATTGTTCCTGAAAGAGGGGAACACCAAGCGTTCGCTTCAATGTGGATTCCAGCGAAGGATGTGGATAGCTCACTTCTTCCTGCTTCTGCCGCCGTCGCATATAGGGATGCATCATCTTGCCGACGATTGGCCCCGGGCGAATGATGGCAACCTGAACCACCAAGTCATAAAACTTCTCGGGGCGATTGCGCGGCAACGAGAACATTTGCGCTCGGCTTTCAACCTGAAACATCCCGATCGTGTCCGCCCGTTGGAGTGTGCGATACACCTCTTCGTCTTCGGGAAGCTGGGCTAGATCGAGTGGCTCTCCGTAATGCTGTGGCACAAGAGTTAAACAATCCTTAAGAACGGCCATCATGCCCAGTCCTAAGAGATCGACTTTGATGATGCCGAGGTTGGCACAGTCTTCCTTGTCCCACTGCACGACGGTGCGTCCCGCCATTGACGCGCGTTCGAGAGGGACGACCTTGTCGAGCGCTCCCTGACAGATCACCATGCCGCCGGAGTGCTGTCCGAGATGACGTGGAAGATCCTGCACACGCATGCAAAGTTCCAGATACTTTGCGATGCGCGGATGATGCACATCGAAGCCAGCGTTCTGGAAGGAACGCGCCATCGTGTCGTTCGGCCCTTTCCACTCGTAGTTAGCAACTAAACCGGAGAGACGTTGCAGCGATTCTGGATCGAAGCCGAGAGCTTTGCCGACCTCACGTGCCGCCGACTTACCTCGATATGTGATGACATTCGCAGTCATTGCTGCACCCAGTTGGCCATACCGTTGATACACATACTGGATGGCTTGTTCGCGCTTTTCTTCCGAAGGCAGATCGAGGTCAATGTCCGGCCACTCACCACGGCTCTCTGAGAGAAAGCGTTCGAAAAGTAATTCCATCCCAACGGGATCGATTGCTGTAATCTCCAGCGCGTAGCAGACCGCAGAGTTGGCAGCGCTGCCTCGTCCCTGAATGAGAATGCCGTGCTTCTTACAGAACTCGACGATATCCCACACGATGAGGAAGTAGCCTGCAAAGCCTAACTTTGCAATCAACCTCAGCTCATGTGCGACCTGCTTCTTTGCGCGTTCGAGGAGGCCTGTATTGCGCTTCGATCCGTATCTCCGTGCGACGCCTTCTGCAACGCGTTTCTCGAGGAAGCTGTCCATTGTCTCGCCATCCGGTACTGGATAGCGCGGGAATTCATATCCCAAATCAGAGAGCTGGAAGTGGAGCCGCGATGAAACTTCGACCGTGTTTTCAATCGCGCCAGGTACATCGCGAAAGAGAGCCGCCATGCGATTCGCTGGACGAAGATGGCGTTGATTATTGGAAGCTAAGAGACGTCCCGCATCGTCAAGACGCGTGTGATTGCGCACGGCAGTGAAGAGGTCGGCAATTTCGCGATCATACTTGGTTGCATAGCGTACTCCATTGGTCGCGAGTACCGGAAGTCGCAGTGATTCCGCGATCCGTAGTGCTGCCTGATTTCGCCACTCTTCCGCACGCTCCCGATGACGCTGCAGTTCGACGTAAACGTTGTTCGGACCGAAGATGCGAACGAGGTGCTCTACGGTTTCGCGGCCTGCGGATTCTCCACCTCGCATGAGCGCAGCAGCCAGCGGCCCTTCATCGCCACCGGTAAGACATATCAATCCACGTCCGTACTCTTCCATATCCGCAGGCTTGGCGGAGCCTTCCTGTTTGGTGTTCTCCCGCATCTTGAAACGCGTGATGAGTTGACAAAGGTTCTGATAGCCCTCTCGTGTTTCACAAAGCAACGGAAGACGTATTGGCTCGGATAGATGTTGATGCGGAAGCCACACAGGCGGGACAAGACGATGACCAAAGCCGGTGATCGCAACTTCTGATCCGACATGAGCGACGATCTTGTTCTCGGAAGCGATCTTGTGAAACCGTGCGGAGCCGTAGAATCCGTTCCGATCCATCAGCGCCATCGCAGGCATATCGAGCGCAAACGCGCGTTCGGCCAATGCCTCAGGTTGAGAGCCGCCTTCGAGAAACGAGAATGCGCTTGATGCGTGGAGCTCGATGTAGTGATCAGTCATAGAGACCTGCCACGCGCCATTCATTCCGGACGAAATCTCTGGCGAGCCTGCACGCCAGAAAGCTGCTGTCCGTGGATCGTGCAATGACATCCCACTGTTCGTTACCCCAAATTGCTTCGTTCCACCAATCACCACCACTTAGCCAAGGGCCATAGGCTTTTTCCACGCCATAACGGCGGGATCGAAAGTAGAACTCGCAGGGGCGTCCCAAATGCACCTCGACTCTAGTTCGTTCGGCCGGACGAAGAGTGCGCAAACACAGACGCTCTGTTGCAGTGAAGGGAAGCGGTTCCGTAGACACAATTGCAAAGGGTTCGATGTGGAAGTCATCGACTCGCCTCGTGTCATTGAGAACGGCTTGCCCTACATTGCCTTCTCCAACGATGGCTGCGATGCGAGCAAGAGTGACGTCTAGTCTTCCTGGCTCCGGTAGCTGTGGTGAGAAGAGACCAAGCTGGACCTTACTCGTTGCACCAGGCTCCGCGTGCAGATGAACCCTCAGAATCGAGGTTTGCGGAGGATGGCCCTGTAAATCTAGATGAAGTAGCTTTAACCAGAGCTGTTTATCGCTGGTTGGTACGCGGGGATTCACAGTTCGTTCGTGACGTCCACCACCTTCGAGATGCAGTGTGATCGTGATCGACGCCAACGCATACACGCGTGACTTGGCCCTTAGAATCAATTGTTCCAACATCGTCGAGAGGCCAAAGAGCAGCGATTCTAGATCGTCGAGCGGAAAGTCGAGTTCCGCCTCTTCTTCCAAAACGAAGGGGACGAGGATTGGTTGCAGAAGATGAGGTCGTTCTCCACGTGCGAGTTCGAGCAGACGCTTGCCGTCTTGTCCTAAACGAGAGATTAACGACTTTTCCGGCAGGGCCGACAATGCACCGACGGTGCGTATGCCCCATGCACGAAACGTCTCTTCCTGGCTTTCACTCATGTCCAGCACGGATAGCGGAAGACCAGACAAGGCTTTCGCTTCATCACCTCGGCGCACCACCTGAATCGGAATTCCGCCTCGTAGCCCTCGTGCGAAGCAGATAGAAGCATGAAGGTTCGAGCTCACAGTAATCGATGCGGAGACGCCTATTGCGCGAAGCCGTTGTCTCAGCTGCTTCGCCAGCATGGCCGGTGGCCCGAATAGGCTTTCCGTTCCGAAAGCATCCAGGACACAAACAAAGCTGCCGTTGACGCTTCGATCTTCAATGCGCGGAGAGAAACAACCTGCGCACTCAAGCAGAATGGTTCGTACCGTATCTTCGATGCGCAACGATCGATCCAGTACAGTGACACCTTCGAAGGTGTCCACTTCAACCTTCGTCATCCCGGGTCGAAGGCCTAGAAGTCGGGCGCGTGTATTCAGGGCGCACACGGTTTGCTGTGGAGCCTCTCCTTCGAAGACCACACACGGTTTCTCGCTCAGTTCTGGACGAAGGCGCAGAAGGGCTTGCGCAGGAAACTCTCGCGCATAGACGCACACGTAGAGTTCGGGAGGTGTCTTCATCTCGGCCCTACCCAACTTGCACGTTGCTGCCACCGTGCTTCTGTCGCACGTTGTGGAGGCTTATACATCGGAATGACATTGGAAGGCGTTGGTGCAAATCGCTGGCGTAACACTTCCACTCGCGCATTCAGTCCCGTGAACACTGTTCGTTCTTCATCGGTGTCATCCATCGGATGCAGCCGCAGTTGCAACTCGGAGCTACTTTTCGCGCACGGATATTGCGAGAGAAGAAGGATGGTGGACTGCGTTTTCTCTGCCGCGACTCGGTAACGATGCCAGGTCGAAAGTTCGATCCGCGCAGCGTGTTCCAGTGCGATCCCACCAAGGTCGAGCACGATCGCACTGAAGCCACCCGTCTGAATCAAGAGATCGGCGGAACGCAGTGCTTGTTCGATGGCATCGTAGGTACGGGCCCGACGATGCGTCCGTTTCGCAGTTGCGGCGGAGATCAGGCTTGACTCGAAGGTTTGAGGAATAGAACGTGGCCTGGCAATCGGCTCCGCACAGCGAGCGGCAATGACTTCCTCACCCAAGAACCGATCCACAGCTGCGGAAAGCCCTTTCGATTCGGATCGTGGATGCGTTCCGTGTCCACCGCCATGTAAACCTTTCGTCACTGCCTTGGGGGCGAAGCACTCCGGCGGCAGAGAAAGCTGCTTCGTCTCCTGCGCTTCGATGCGTTCGTGCACACCGCAACGTACCCAAAGCAAGCGCTTCAGATCCATCCCGACAGAGGCTGCGGACGTAGGATTGAATGTGTTTGCTGCATCAATCCAGGCGCATACCCTTCCCGATGCCGCAATCGAGGCAAGGAAGGAAAGAGCGACTGAAGTTCGGCCGGAGCACTCTTCCCCCACCAACTCCGTAAGAGCCCCCACAGGAAATCCGCCACCCAACAGGTCGTCCAACGCAGTGATGCCAATCGGGTTCGTAGGGCGAATGATCCTTGGCGGTGGTGTTAGCGCCGATGGAATTCGGGCTGCTAAAGCAGCCTCAACCTGTACCCGGATTGTGTTGGAGGAGAGCATGGCGTATTCGCCATATATTCGCCTATGGTGACGGGGAGACGTCAAGCAATTCTTGCACCCTTACATGTGCAAATGCTATCTAACGATAAGCAATGAAAGAAGTAAAGATTTCTTGATTGCGGGCTTAAACCAAGGCGCTTCTTTCGTACGCAACACGTTAATACGAACGGGATAGAACACCATATGCTCCATCTGCCTATCTGCGGTTATCTCTTGGCGGAGCCTCTTGCATAGAAACAGAAGCGCTCACTCTATCGGTGAATACATAGGAGATTTGGCTCTCCTTCAGGTGCGTCACTGATCGTAAACACGTTTCTCAGAAGAAGTAACTCACTCCGGCGACTCTTGTTTCGTCGACTTCTTGTCCGGGTTGGTATCGATGCGCCTCATACCCACGGCGTCGATAAACCTGTCGATCTCAGTCACGGAGCAGACCAGGGTTCCGTCTGGTTTTTCGTAAGCAGAAAGCAGTTCGCTCCAAGTGGCATACAGTGCCCGTTCTCTGATGAGAGGAGAACCGTCCCGATGAATGAAAGGATGCGCCACCTGGTGGCCATCCGAAAACGCACTTAGTTCATAGGTGCCGTCCGGCAATCTCTTGCCGAGTACTTCGCCATTTCGCCCTTCACTCACTTGCCACCGTCACAACCTGGGATGTGTTGCAGACCATCATTTGCTATTCGGTTCAACGAACATCTCATCCTGTGTGTTGTCGGTGAGATGTGCTGTCATCGTCTCCGCTTCAAACGGACGTAGCAGATCAATGGGTGGCTGCTCTGTCTCTTCGCGACTCAGCCATCGTGTGTAGTCGTTCGGGTGCAAGATAACTGGCATCCGATTATGAATTGATTCCATCAGTTCGTTCGGGTCCGTTGTGATGATGGTGTAGCTCTGTAACCAGTCGCCAGTTTCAGGATTCTTCCACGCTCCCCACAATCCCGCGAAGGCGAAGGGGCGATGGTTCTTGAGAGTGATCTCGTACTTGGGATTGTCCTTCTTGCGGATCTTATGCCACTCATAAAAGCTATCAGCTGGAACCAGGCAGCGATGGGTTGCGAAGGCTCTCTTCCACATGCCTGCCTTCTCGATTCCTTCCGCCCGTGCATTGAACGTGGTGGGTGGAAACCTCTCATTGGGCTTATGCCAGGAAGGAACGAAACCCCAACGGGCCATCACAAGGTCACGCTCACCAGTATCTTTGTTCACGCGGATAATCGGCTGCATAGTGGCGGGTCGTACGTCGTCATCAGGGGGCAGAATAACGCTGTCTAGATGCCCGTTAACATGGAACGCCGTGGCGATGGCCTGCTTATCCGATTTCCGTTTGTAACGACCGCACATGAAGAATGAGATGCGAGAGCGTGAAGGAAGAACAGTAGCCGAGCGAATGAGGGATGAAAGATTACGTAGCATAGCGTGACAGAATTTTCCGTATCGGTCATCTCGGCAAACGTCCGGGATGGCCTTTTCATTCCATGTGCGGCGCCGCCGGAAGAACCCCTTACGGATTGCAAACAAACGAAAATATTTGAGACAACCAAATAAAATTGATTGCCTGAGTAGTGCAATGATGACATACTAGGTGTCATGAATGAAGCACGCGGATATACGAGCCCTCTCCGTAAACAGCAAGCCGAGGATACCCGCCGACGAATCGTTGATTCCGCGCTGGAACTGATTCAGGAAACACCTCAGGAGGCGCTGTCCCACGAACGCATTGCCAAGCGTTCCGAGATTGCGCTGCGAACGGTGTATCGGCATTTTCCTTCCCGCACAGAATTGCTGGATGCGGTCTGGCAGGAGAGTGATCGCCGACTGCAATTGGCGCACTATCCGGACACCGAGAGCGACATGCTTGCTTCGCTGGACTCTGTATACGGCAACATGGATGCGCACCCGGGACTCATCCGCGGGCTGCTGTATTCCAACGCCGGCCAGGAGATGCGCCGCCGGGACAGTGAACGCCGACGGCAGGGCGTGGTCAAAGCGCTCGCTGATGCGACGTCCCAACTTTCAGAGGGTGAGCGCAGGCAGGTGATTGCGGTCTTCCAATCCCTCTACAGCGCTCGTACGTGGGAGATGATGCGCGACCGTGCGCACCTGAAGGATGGCGAAGTTAGCAAGGCTGTTGGATGGGCTATGCGGACGCTGCTGGACTCGCTTCGTCGCGACCAGAAGCAGAACAAGACGAGCGTCGCCAAAATGATAAAGGCTTCCTCTAAGGCGAACAAAGGGGGACTCAATACGAAGCGTTGAGATCTCCGTCGGACGGCGAATGACATCGCCTCTGGGCGGCTAACAACAACAGAAGATCTTCGCAGTCCGCCGCACACCGTCATCGACCGTGACCGCGGCTCTGCGCCCAAAAACTTCAATCGCTTCAGCCTTGGCTTGAGGCCCACAGAAAGGATTCTCTATGGCACCACTAAAGCAACTCCGCGTGTTCGGCGAACTCGTTGAAATCCTAGTAAGCAGCGAACAGACCGGCAACACCTTCTGCGTCGTGACGCAGACCTGCGGCCCGGGTGGAGGTCCCCCGCCTCATATTCACGAGTATGAGGACGAAGTCTTCACTGTTCTCCAAGGTGAATTTGAGGTGCTGACGGACGACACCTGGAAGACGCTATCCCAGGGCGAAACGACGTACTCCATGCGTGGGACGCTGCACACTTTTCGCAATTGCGGTTCAGGTATGGGCAAGATTCAGGGTGTCGCGTTTACGTCGATGAAGTTCGATGAGTATCTGGAAGAGATCGCCGCATTGCAGATGCCACAAGACTTGGATCGACTTGCCGAGATCTCAGCGAAGCACGGCATCCGCTTTGTGACACCCGAGCAACCTGTGGCTGGTAGGGAACAAGCACTTCAGTATCGCTGAATAACAGGCGCCCCGCAGGGCGACGACCCCGTGCGCCCAGAAGCGCCTCACGACAAGAACAAGGCGGCTATCTTGCTGCCTCGAGGAGAGCAACATCATGACGATCTATCGAACATTCTTTGGAATAACTGCAAAAGCGCTTATCGTGTTCGCGCTTATTCCGTATCCATCCTTTATGCATGCCCAGCTATGGTCCCCGCACCAGAAGTCCACATTGGTGGAGAAGCAACCTCAGATGCAGCAACTACCGCAGTCCGTCGGTGGTAGGACAGCAGTTGCATTTAGTAATGAGGATGGCACGTTGCCAATCTTCGCTGCGAAGAAGCCCGATGTTGTCCGCATCGGCGTGATCCTGCCGATCAACAAGCTTGATGACAAGGGACAATTGAACGATGGTGAACCGTGGCGAACCGCCGAATTGCAGTTACTTGCGGGACCAACGCTGGAGGCGATTGCGCTCAAGTCGATCCTTCCCGAGCAGGCCCTCAAAGAAGCAGAGCTTCTTGCCTGCGACTACGTTTTGACGACCACGATCACACAGCAGCCGGTCCAAACACAAGGTCGCTTCAGCAGGCTCAGTAACATGCGGACGCTACAAGCTGCCGCTACTGCAGCGCAGTTCGTTCCTGGCGTCAGCTCGGGTGCCAACGTCGCTAACATGGCGGTCTCTACCTTAGCGTCTCAAGGCCGTCCTTCTTTGGCTGATGGTCTGCCTCAACAGGTAAAGGCAAACTCCGAGATCATCATGGAGTACAGATTGACCGATGCGCACTCCAAGATTGTCTTGTCGGGAACGGAAAAGCAACGGTCGGGCAGCGACGGTTACTCGGTTGTGACCGGGATGATCACGACGGTTGCAAGCAAGGTCGCGGCCGCAGCCACCCGTTAGCCGTTCAACGATCAATAACCTTCTTACACATCACAACTCAGAAAGGATCGTAATGAAAACGCACTTTGACATCTTCGGTGAACCGGTTGAACTAGTCCTCACCAGCGACAAGACAAACGGGATGTTCTCCATCGGCCGCCAGACTTGTAAACCCGGCAGCGGAACGCCGCCACACGTTCATCAACATGAAGATGAGGTCTTTTCCGTGGTGACCGGACGTTTCGAGATCTTCAACGGGGAATCGTGGACAGAGGTTCCAAAGAACGGCATCATCTTCGCACCTCGTGGAGGCGTGCATTGCTTCCGCAACTGCGGCGATACAGATGGCACCATCCAATTCATCTGCAGTGGAGATCAGTTCGATATTTTCCTCGAAGGCTTATCGCGCTATGTCTTGCCGCAAGACGTACAGGCCATTGTGGATTATTCTGCAACCTATGGGATCACCTATCCAACGCTTCCACCGCCCTCCGCTTGAGGGTGGTGCAAAGAGCGATTGAATGTTCCGCCGTCGGCTTTCCGTGGCAAATGCCTCACGGCTGCCTCCGGCAAAGAGATTCTCATTACGCCTCGCACACGGAAGCCATTCTTCCCCATGCGCCATTGACTTACGAATCAGGCCAAAAGGTAAGCGGGCACCGCGATATCGTGGCACCCGCAAGAAAATTTATGCAGCTGCAGCAGCTTCCGTATTCTCTCGTTGGGAAATGGAAGTCAGCAACGAATCCGCATGCTTCTCTTCACTCAGCGTCTGCTCCAAGAGGCGAGCATGCTCAGAGAGGCCAAGAATCCGTGCCCATTCCCGCGCGGAGCCGTAGGAAGCAATCTCGTAGTGTTCGATCTTCTGTGCCGTCGCAAGCAGCCCTGCATCTCGAACGGGACCTTCGCTCGATTCGCTAACGATATTTGTGCCACTCGAAATCAAGGCCGTGGTGATGGGATCTTTCTTGTCATCATCGTCGTCCGTTAGTTCCATCAGCATCTGCCTAAGACGATCAGCCTGTACCTCGGTTTCCTGTCGATGAGATTGAAAAGCCTGCTTGAGCTGCGTGTCCCGGGCATGCTCAATCATGCTTGCAAGACCCTTGACGATCTGCGTCTCCGTTGAGAGCAGGTACTGAAGCTGTCCTATGTAGAGCGAACGCAGGTCTTCATATTCATTCGGTGTAATTAGTCCCATATATTCTCCTGTCGGTCACGATCTTCCTGCTGAGAGCGCCTATACCGGTCGCAGGTTGGCTCAGACGGAAATACTTCGTGCGTCAAAGCGGCGCATTTCGTTTTTCAACGGCACACTATGTCGGGATCGCAACTTCCTACTTCAGCACAATGTCTGAAAGGAGACTTATCGAGATGATTGATTGACGCTATATCGATGGGACTCAATTTGTATGCCGGGAATAGGACTTACATGAAACTACTCTCTTTGGCACTTACATTCGGTTCTAAGCGGAGGCGTTTTCCCCTGAGCTTTGCGCATCCCATTGTGTCAGCTCGATCGATTTGGTCAGGGAGACTTTCATGTATCACCACATTAAGAAGATGATGTATACCGTCAACGTCGGCATGCCGGACGTACGGTTCGGCAACATGTTACTCGAGCAGTTTGGCGGTGCCAATGGCGAACTCGCAGCTGCGATGCAATACACGATTCAGGGTTGGAACTGCGTGGATGATCTCGCGCGACGCGATCTGCTCCTTGATATCGGAACAGAGGAGTTGAGCCACCTTGAGGTAGTAGGCGCGCTCATCCGTATGCATTTGAAGCCGATGAAGGAGAATCGGGAAGCAGCCGAAGCGGATCCCCTCATCTGTATCGCGGGAGGCGGAGGAGTCGATTTACGCAACTCGATGGGAAATGCGTGGACAGCGGACTATTTGAAGATCACCGGCGAACTCGACGTGGATCTTCGAAGCAACATCGCGGCCGAAGCTCGCGCCAAAATCGTCTACGAGCGTCTGATCAATTACACCGACGATCCAGGTTCGATCGACACTCTACAGTTCCTCATGACGCGAGAAATCACTCATATGAAGGCGTTCTCGGCGGCGCTCGAATCGTTGGAAAAGTCGCCATTTTCGATCGGTCGTCTCGCGGTAACTCCCGGAATCGGCAGTGAGTATTTCAATGCATCCACAGGGGATGGAAACGAGGGTGAGACGGACATGCACGGACCGTGGCAGTCATCCTTCGGTCTTCATCCAGTGGAGTCGGAAATGAATGGAGGCCCTGGACTATCCATCGGAGATATCCAGGGTATCGCTGGCCCGGAGGGCCGCGGAAAACAAGACAGTGGAATCAAAGCGGCCACCGCAACGGACGTTTTGACTGTTGACCCTAAACCCGTACCGCAGACTGACGCCGCTCAAACAGGTAAGCAGGCATTCCTAAGAGAAACTCCCACAAAGTAATGTGTTTGGAAGTTGTGTGCGGAATGGATCTTGGGTCCATTCCGCGTTCATCTTCAGTTGAAGTCAACGCATATAAACGAGCAGCTCCACCCGATGAATCTCAGTTGGTTCAGAAAGGAAGTTCATGCCCACGATGCTCGAACAGCTCCGCACGATGACGACGGTTGTCGCAGATACGGGCGATATGAATTCGATCCGCGCATACGCTCCGACAGATGCCACAACGAATCCATCCCTGCTTGAGGCGGCTGCAAAGATGCCGGAGTATCAAACTATCGTGGATGATGTCCTCCGCACCGCCCGCAGGAAGGCGGGTACATCGGCATCGAGTGAAGAGGTATCGGCGGCCGCATTCAAAACGCTGGCTGTTGCCTTCGGTCGCAAGATCCTAGAGATCGTTCCGGGTCGTGTCTCGACCGAGATGGATGCGCGTTTAAGTTTTGATCGTGAGAAGACCATCGAAGAAGCTCGGGATGTCATCCGTCAGTACGATGAAGCTGGCATATCTCGTGAGCGGGTGCTCATTAAGATTGCCGCCACGTGGGAGGGCATTCAAGCGGCCGGGATTTTGGAAAAAGAAGGAATTCACTGCAACCTGACTTTGCTCTTCGGCATTCATCAAGCCGTCGCGTGTGCTGAAGCTGGCGTGACCCTGATCTCTCCCTTCGTGGGGCGCATTCTCGATTGGCACAAAGCCAATACAGGCAAGACCTATACAGGTGCGGAAGACCCCGGGGTCAAGTCTGTGACGGAAATTTACCGCTACTTCAAGAAGTTTGGGTACTCCACCCAGATCATGGGAGCGAGCTTCCGCAACCTCGACGAAGTCAAGGAACTAGCTGGGTGCGACCTATTGACCATTTCTCCCACGCTCCTTAGCAAGTTGGCCTTGAGCAGGGAGGAACTTCCTCGCAAATTGGATCCGCAGAGTGCAAGGGAATTCAATGTGGAGAAGTTGCCAATGGAACAACAGACCTTTGAGAGAATGCATGCCGCTGATTCCATGGCCCACGAACAGCTAAGCGACGGCATTGAACGTTTTTCGAAGGCTCTGGAGAGCCTGGAAGCTCTTCTCTTGATGCGTCTGAGAGAGATTGAATCAGACTAACGGAGCTATAACCGGACGCACTGACGCTGCCTAACGCGGATCCATCGCCTCGGGAGTGACAGCTGTCAAATATCGCATCATCGGTTCGCCACGATCCCAGAGGGAAGCTTTGTTTTACTTGAACTGTCACCAGCGCATTTTCAATCGCGCACCCAAACGTTCATATTCGAGAGGAGACAGCAGTATCCAATACCGTGAAGCTTTAGTCTTCGAGCGAGCCAAGATACCGATACATCTCGCGTCGTTCCGCTAAGAAATGAGCCCTGCGTCTCAGTCTGATCGATCGAAAGTGCAAAAATACCGCAACTCCGGTGAGAAGCGCGACAACGACGATGGGTAGAAATTGCACAAACATCTTGCTTCCTCAGCGGACCGTAGGGATGGGTTGACGCCTAACGTATTTGATGCGGTCTGCGCTGGTCAGCTACGTCCGATTCCATATTTGTAAGAACACGACTTATCGAGTCGTGAACCCGCCGGATAGGGCTCATGCACTATTCTGGTGCCCTGCCAACGGACTTCAACCTGACGCGACTCACTACCGGGGTCGCTGGACTCGACGACATTCTTGCAGGCGGCCTGCCTACTGGGCAGATGTATCTCCTAGAGGGCGATCCAGGAACGGGTAAGACAACGCTGGCAATGCAATTCATCCTCGAGGGCTTTCGGCATGGGCAAAAGGGACTTTATGTGACGCTATCGGAACCCCGGGCCGAGTTGGAGCTCACCATGCGCTCGCACAGTTGGAAGCCCGCGGAGCTTCCAGTCGTGGAGTTCCTGCCTGACGAAGCGAGCCTTTCAGCGGAACAGCAATATAGGAGGTTACACATGCAGGGGTGTAGCTCCACACAGCTTAAGATAGGCAACCATTTCCGTATTCACTTCCACCGAAACGATGTTCCTACGCTTTCATGCAGGGACGTGTGAAAGCCTTCGAACTTCTCCGCTTTATATCTCTCCATCGCGAGCTTCTTAATGCCTCATCTGAGGCAAAGCAAGAGCTGCTCTTAAATTCCAGACGCATGCTTGAGATCAAGATCGATCCGGGGCGGCACGGCAAGCATGTCTTTGCATCGTTGGAGTACATTCAGATTGGGTAACCAGTTCAGCCCTATAAAACAGGTCAAAAATCTTGGCATACGGTGCAGTCATCGCTTCGGTCGGCTTGTCACGACAAGGAACTAGGACCTATAGCCTAAAGAAAATCGCGGTGCTTACGATGCTCTAAGGTACTGATTCACACGTGGTTCCGAATGTTGTCCCCTTGCTAGGGACGAATACGGATTGCCCTTCTCGGCACGCTCGTGAATAACGGCGTACAGTTACGTTTAGAGTCCTTCTCGCCTTCAGCCTTCACGGCATTGCTCCAGACGAGCGTCTTTCAAGCACGCCACAGTCTCGGAGTCCTAATGAGTGTTCCTCGTAGCAGCGACGTCTCAAAGCATCTTGCGCGTAGCCCCAAGCGCAAAGGAATTATCCTGCCATTTCCAACACCGCATGTTCCTGGCCGAGATGGTCAGACGAGTGAAATGGCAGCAGCGACGGAGGGACAACTCCTCGTGGATGACTTACAAACGATTCAGGAAACAGACGATTCTGAGCCTCTACCGGAAACGAGATAGCTCTGTGAAAACAGGAGTATCTCAGTTTTGGATTGATATCCGTCGTTGCTCCACGAACGAGATATCGACTTACACGGTGACTGGGCGTGGAATTGATGCGGTGGGGCGGTCCCTTAGCTATACGTTCCAAAGTTATGCCGATCTAAAAGACGATCTGGACAATCTCGGAGTCAGCCTTCCGTGGATCGCAGACCGCCAACTCCGCGGTGGGCTACATGCAGCCGTCGAATGTGATCAACGAACGCTGTGCCTGCTTGGGATTTGGGACCCGGTCGCAGCGTAAATCCTAACGGGATCAAGGATCCGCCTTGCGGCAGATCCCATACGTAGGAAACTCTACAAGCCCGACCCGGCTTCTGCTCTTCCTCCTAACGCTGTCGAATTTCGAAAGCAATCATGTCCAATGAGATCGCTCCTGCCCTCTCTGAGCTCGGCAACTCACAGCCGTTGCCGCTCCCCACACGAATCGCGTTTATCGGCAACTACTTACCCAGGCAATGTGGCATCGCGACATTCACCACGGATCTTTGCACCGCAATCGCACAAGAGTTTGGAGAAGAGAGGTTGTTCGCGATTCCGGTCAACGATCCGGGAGGGGACTATCAGTACCCGGAGCGAGTTCGCCTTGAATTAGAGCAAGAGGATGTTAGCTCGTATGAGCGCGGGGCTGACTTTCTCAACTTCAACGGCAACGATCTCGTGTGCCTACAGCATGAATACGGCATCTTCGGCGGCCCAGCGGGTGGCCACATCCTAACGCTGCTTAGGAAGCTGCGGATGCCAATCGTTACAACCCTACATACAGTGCTGCGAGAGCCGAACCTGGATCAAATGGCGAACCTTCGAGAAATTGCGAGGATCTCCGACCGCATCGTGGTGATGAGTCAGCATGCGGTAGATCTTCTAGAAGAAATCTATGACGTCCCTGCAAGCAAGATTGACTTGATTCCGCATGGGGTTCCCGATCTCCCCTTCAATGACCCGAATTACTTCAAAGATCGTTTCAACGTCGAAGGCCAGTCGGTTCTTCTCACATTTGGTTTGCTGTCTCCAAACAAAGGGATTGAGAACGTACTCCGTGCCTTGCCCGCCATTCTGAAAGAAAACGCGGATGTGGTTTATATCATTTCAGGTGCCACCCATCCTCACGTCAGAAGGTCTGAGGGAGAGGCCTACCGAACAGGGCTTACTGAACTCGCGAGCTCACTTGGGGTCAGTGAACACGTGATATTCGATAACCGCTTCGTGAGCAATGAAGAATTGATGGAACACGTAGGCGCGGCTGACATCTATATCACTCCCTATCGGCAAGAGGCGCAGGTTGTTTCGGGTACGCTGGCTATCGCGTTCGGTGCGGGGAAGGCAATTATCTCGACACCTTATTGGCACGCCAAAGAGTTGCTTACCGATCAGCGAGGAATCATTGTCCCATTCGACGATCCGGCTTCCATCGCCGAAAGCGTAAACATTCTGCTCGCGAACGACGCTTTGCGGCATCAGATGCGCAAACGTGCTTATCTCCATTCGCGTGGCACAACATGGAAGATGACCGCGCAGGCGTACATGGCAAGCTTTCAAAGAGCCCGCTCGGAGCGGATGTCAAGGCCGCGGCCGGCCCCCCGCGATGCAGAAACCATCGCCTTGGATCGACTGCCATTTCTCAACACGAGCCACCTTTTCGCCATGACAGACGACACCGGCATTCTGCAGCATGCCATCTACTCTCTGCCAAACAGCTCAGAGGGTTACACCACGGACGACAACGCACGAGCACTCATCGTAGCCAACGCGTTGAATGCATCTCCTCTATCGAGCAGTGTCGAGTATGAAACATTGTCCTGTCGATACATGGCTTTTCTATGGCTTGCCTTCCGTCATGACACTGGTCGGTTTCGGAATTTCTTGAGCTATGGGCGAACGTGGCTAGAAGAGACCGGCTCCGAAGATAGTCATGGTCGTGCGTTATGGGCGATCGGGACCGTGCTTGGCACTTCGAGCCATGCCGGCCTTCGCGGCGCAGCCGGCAGGATGTTCCAGGCTGCTGCCGCCTCTAGCCTTACCTTCAGTAGTCCACGCGCGTGGGCCTTCTCAGTGCTTGGTATGCAGGCTTATCTCGATTGGTTTCCCGGTGACCGGTTAATCCAAGGTTGGAGAAACGTCTTGGCAAACCGTCTGTTGAGCATCTTCGATCAGACACGCGGCAATAACTGGTATTGGTTTGAGAAACACTTGTCCTATTCCAACGCTCGCTTGCCGCAGGCGCTTCTCCTCGCTGGATGGAAGAGTAACAACAAGCGGATGGTAGAGGCTGGCACTGAATCTTTGAGGTGGCTGCTGGCAGAACAACATCGTGAGAGCGATAGCGTGTTTGTTCCCGTGGGATCGATGGGATTTGTTGCTGGTTCGAAGAAGGAGAGATTTGATCAGCAACCCGTCGAAGCATGCGCGACGGTTTCAGCGTGCATGACCGCGCACCAGATCAGCGGAGAGCAGTCCTGGCTCGACGAGGCAGGAGTTGCCTTTCGTTGGTTTCTCGGCGAGAACGATCTCCAGGTTCCTCTCTACGATGCCGCGACAGGTGGCTGTAGGGACGGCCTGCATCCAGACCGTGTTAATGAGAATCAGGGAGCAGAATCGACTCTTTCGTTTCTCATGGCACTTCTTGAACTGCGTGGCATGGAACTTTCCAATGAAACGCAACAGCTTTCTGAAATGAGTGCATCGCTTTGAGTTCTACAGCCCCGATCAGCTTTACCTCGGCCCACACGGACCGAGAGACAGAACGCCTCAGCACACTTGCGAACGAACCGCTGTTTCAGCGGCATTCTGCGAACCCGATCCTCGGCCCCAATGATTGGCCCTATCCCATCAATAGCGTTTTCAATGCTGGCGCAGTCAAGCTGCCGGATGGAGATACGCTTCTGCTATGTCGTGTTGAGGATAGGCGAGGACTCTCTCATCTCTGTGCCGCAAGGTCCGCAAACGGCATTGATAGATGGAGGATCGATCGGACACCAACCATGCCCGCGTTGCCGAAGGAATTTCCTGAAGAGATATGGGGTGTCGAAGATCCACGCATCACGTATGTCCCAGAACTCAAGCAGTTCGCAGTTGCGTACACATCGTTCGCTCGCGGAGGTCCGGGAGTCTCCCTGGCTCTGACATCAGACTTTGTTACGTTCGATCGTTACGGTGTCATCATGCCACCTGAGGACAAAGACGCCGCACTGTTTCCAAGGAAGATCAATGGAAAATGGGCCCTGATACATCGTCCAATGACGGCACTGGGCGCTCATATGTGGATCTCTTACTCTCCTGATCTTCGACATTGGGGAGATCACATGGTGATGCTCGAGGCACGGAAAGGCGGCTGGTGGGACGCAAATAAGATAGGGCTTTGCTCACCTCCCATAGAGACAGCAAAAGGGTGGCTCGTGATTTATCACGGTGTCCGTACTACCGCATCTGGAAGCATCTACAGATTGGGGTTAGCCTTGTTTGATCTCGACCGCCCTGAAGTATGTCTTCAGCGTGGCGACGCTTGGATATTCGGACCAGAAGCTCCTTATGAACGAAATGGTGATGTGAAGGATGTCGTCTTTCCTTGTGGACAGGTTGTTGAAGACGATGGCGATACGATCCGTCTTTATTACGGTGCCGCAGATTCCTATATGGCCGTGGCCACAGGGAGTATTCGTAAGCTGCTGTCGTGGTTAGAAACGAATGCACCAATTACTTTGTCTGATGGAACTGAATCGTAAGACGCACGACATACCAGCTGAAAAGCGCGCAGGCCGAAATAAAGAGCGTAAGCTCAGCGCAGTAGCTATTCTTTCTCGCCTCCAGCAGTACCATCGCTTCGCTTCAGACGAGCACCTCCCAAGCAAGCAACTGGAACTCTGGTGTAGACATGAGTCGCAGAGACAAGTCTGACGTACATAACCACCTTTCCGCCTCGCGCAAGCACTCGCCGTTGATTTCGCCCACGGATCGAAAGACCGACGCAACTTCCCAGGCGATTGCGGTAGAAAAGCCTTCGCTGGTCCTGGTTAGAAAATCGGTTGGTCGATTAATACTGCCGTTAATGGAAGATCAAACCGGATGACTACAGGTTCCGTTTTCTTTCGTTCTGGTACTCGCTTCCCAAGAAATTTTAGTTTTCCTGACAAGCCCGGCTATGCCGGTTGGAGTAACTCCGAGTTTGAGTCCGCACACAAGGTGGACCAACGGATCCGCGAACTGGGATGGCACTTCATGTGGTTAGCGCTATATTCCACGAGGATCGGAGTTGGACGTAGTCGAACTTCGGCACTCGATAAAGCGATCCGTTCAGGCCTCGAGGATCTCAAGCCCCGATTCAATACGGCAGAGCTGATGGATGTAAGGGTGAGAAAATATCCGGGATTTTACGTCGCAAAGGTAAAGCTGGCCGCCCGACACATTCAGGAGTGGGCGTCCCTCGGGCTGGTCGACGAGGCGGTCTTCAGGATCGCTCCGGATCTAGTCAACGGTTAGGCGACTCGAGACCTTCGCTGTCGAGTGGGAGCGTTCGAATTTGTAGAGTCGCAAGCAGTCTTCATGGAGATCGTCGGTCATGGAAATAATGAGCTCATCTCGAGCATCGCGATACGGACGAGCATTCCTCGGAGCCGTGCGCCACCAAGAAGGCGATGCTTCATTGGAGACGCATGTAAGAAATTTGCGTGGATTTGCTGCCGTACTGAGTGCGTCTGCAGAATTACAGAAGGCGCTGAATTCGCGATGGGTCACTGCGCCAGAGAGACGTTCTGTCATCGCCTCCCTCTGTGATCGATTGGAGACGGGGTCGTTCACTCGCAATCTCCTCTTCATACTAAGTGATCGGCACCTTATGCGAAGCCTCTCTATCATCGTGGACTCTATCGATGCGTTGTCCGATGAGATAAGGCACGTCGAACGGGTTCAAATTACGACGTCACGTCAACTTGCTGAGACAGAGATGCAGTTGCTTCGGACGCAGATTGCCTCGCAAAGAGGATCCACAGTACGGCTCATTCATATCGTAGACCCATCTGTTCTTGGCGGAATCCGCATGCAGATTGGGGCTCAGGTATGGGACGACACGGTCAAACAACGGTTGGCAACTCTTCTTGCCACTTTGAAAGCAGCCTGAAATCACGGTGAATAAGATGTCCAAAAAGACTGACACTGTTAAGAACATTCCTAGCTGGTATCCAACGGCAGGCGAAATCCTACAGACGCAGCGTGCGCAGCTTGATAGATCAAAACGAGAAGCAGCAGCATTCGCATCGGAAATGTTCAACCACCATGATCGTCCCTGGTGGAAGCGTCTTTTTGCGAGGTGATTCTGGCTATTTTCTCGGGTAGCTTGCAACAATAGTCTGATGCTTGCTCGGAGGGCCCTCAGCTTTCGCTGCGTGGTATCTAAACGCTTCAAATCCATCCGTTGTCCCTTGGTTGTATCCGCGCAGTTCAACGCACCACCTCACAACGGTCTTCTGGAGTTTCGCATGCGTTCAGCCGAAACATTCCGCTCTCTAGAGCAGATATCAAATCGCTTCATGCTGTGTCAGGTCATCTCCCAAAGTGTTCGTCTTATTCATAGAGGTGGCTTTCCGATCGAGGACAGTGTTTCTGAAGCGTTGCGGGGTATTGAGGCAGGCAGGATCCGGGGCATAAGCCGATTTCCTGGAACATCGGTCCCGTCAGAACTGCATACTACTGTTCTCTTTGGTTTGCCCGAACTGCTCTAGGGAAGGAATGCGTTATCGCCAAACGAGGCCGACCATGGCGATTCAGTCTCAAGCCCACTAATCGAAGTTAACTACGAAGCCATTAGATGCTCGCAATTACAGACTGTATAAACGGCACCTGCTTTCAACTTCATATGAAGTTGTTCGTTTTCTAATGAGACGAGGTGAGCTCTGCCGGCAACACGCACGGCTCACCTGTCTCAAGCATCTGCCCGATCTGAAGCAGTAGGTCTGTCGGATGCACCGGTTTCGTCAAGAGTAGGAAGTCATGTCCCGCGTTGCGAGCTTCTTCTAGAAGATTTGCTGTGGCAGCCTGGCCGGAGAACAGAAGGACTTTGCATCCGGGATGTTGCGCTTTCATTTGGATCGCGAGTTCGATACCAGACAATTCCGGCATTGCGACATCAGAGATTAAGAGATCCGGAACGAGATACTGAGCAGCTTCTAGAGCGTTCAGTGGATTCGTGTACGGCGAGGCGTTGAAACCCTTCTGGCACAGGATGATTGCCAGGGTTCTCGCGATCGTGGACTCATCGTCGACAACAAATACCCGCATCGTTCTTCCGACCGTGGTGAGATTCACGCTCATCGGAAGCCGCCCGACTCGAGGAGAGTGGGATGTTCCATCCGATCTACTTCGCGTGAGTATAACGAATCGTGGTCGGTCAGCAAGCGGTCTGAGAACCTTTGTTGCATTGCTACTTTTTCGTGGAAACCCTGAAAGAGCACCTCGACAACTTTCCTTCTCCCAAAAGCTCTGGCCTGGGACAGAGACGCACGGTAGTAACTCAAAATGGAATGATCAAGCAGCAGAAAAGCATCAATTGGATCAGCGCTACGCGATGTCCTTTCCACGACGAAAAGCGTACCTGGCATAACTATTCCTGGATACTTAGCTTTGGCCGTGGGAGTTATAGCATGGTCGTGCGAACATTCGAGATAATCGAACAAATCCTCAAGCCGAAGAAGATGCTCTTCTGTCTCGTCAAAGTACTGATCTAGCAGACTGGATGGAAAGCAGGGCATGGAATGAGGTATAAAAAGCTCTGCTGACGCCCTGAGAGCGCGATATTCCTCACCATACAGCAAACCAAGCTCATCAAGCAGCGCACTCTTAGCATTCATTTCCAATCCCCTTGAGCGTTGCAGCTTTCGTTAACCGGAACGCCTTTTGCAAAAGCGCGCTCGCGGAGAACGAAAAGGAGCGGCATCGGAAACACACGCTCTTGAAAACAAGGCAGGAACCTATCGTTCAACCAGGTATACAGCCGGAGAGGAAGCAATTAGCTTTACATTGCCCCCGAGTTGAATCGGGGATGCGCCATATTTCTGCGTCTCTAATTCTCCGTTAGGGTCTCCCGGGAGTGTCACTGTTCCAAGTCTCTATACCCGGCCTGAAACGGTCTGTGCGACTTCACACATTTGAATAAAAATAAACCCTCCGGGCGAGGAGTAAGGATGTTGTCTTCGTGGGGTGGCAACGCTGACTTCCTCTGCAAATTCTGTTTTCCGGCGGCTTGCATCCAATGTGACATAGGTTACTTAGGCAATGTGAGTTGCGTTCGGCAATTTTCAACGCCTTTCACCCCTTAAACCCGCGCACATGATCGGACGGTCAAATGCACAACCTCACATTTGCCAACACCTTGCTGAAGCGTCTCCCGCCGAGTACCATCGCTCGACTCAATCTCCATCGCGTCGATCTCCCTCGGGGACGGGATCTCGCCGTCATTGGTGAACGCATTCAGTGCCTGTGTTTTTTGGAACAAGGCATTGGATCGATGACCACCTGTTTCGAGAACGGGGCGCAGGTAGAAGTCAGCATGTTTGGGTACGAGTCAGTGATTGGCGTCTCTGCACTGATGGGGGTTAAGCAAAGTCTGAATCGCGTATTCATGCAGCTCGCTGGAACCGGTTATACCTGCAATCTACAGACTGCATTCGTGGAATTCGAGAGCAATGCTTATTTTCGAGGACTAATGCTGCGTTTCGTCCAAGCTCAGCTCACGCTCGCCATGCAAAATGCTGCATGCAACTCCTCTCACAGCTATGAGCAACGCCTGGCGCGTTGGCTGCTAATCTGTTCGGAACGAGCGGCTCAAGACACCCTTGAATTGCCACAAGAGTTTGTTGCGGAGATGCTCGGTAGCACGCGTTCGACCGTCTCGATAGCGGCTGCTCACCTCAAAGCCAAGAGGCTCATAGACTATAGCCGCGGACACATCCGCCTGATCGATAAGCGTGGACTGGAAGCCGAGTCCTGTGAATGCTATCGAGTGGTTCGAAATCATCTGGAAAGCTTCGCTCAGTTCGATACTGAGTTCGTCACATAGCGCGATCGCGTGCTGCCCGTGAGGGAATGCAGGAACAAGATATTCCAGTAGTGCTCTTGACTAAGTCAGCCAAGTGACAGACAGCTGTTGACACCGAACATACGGTTGGAAGCGGAGCCATCGCATCTGCTCCCGTCAGAAGTTTGTTCGCCGCCGGTTCTCTAGGCAATCTCTTGCGACGTGACGAAGGAGTTGCGTGCGCCAGACGACGAATGAGCTTCTGCAGAGGTTGCCGCGCGTTTATCGTCAAGCACTCATCGCCAGCATGGAAGAGGTATCCCTTCCCGTCTCAACGGTACTTTTCGAACCGGGAAGAGTTCCGACTCACGCGCACTTCGTTCTTTCGGGAGCCATTTCCGTCGTCGATTCTTTTCAGAGCGGCGATGGCGTCGAAATCTTTTCGGTTGGGCGAGAGGGACTTGTTGAAGCGACTCATCTTCTGGGTCAATCGACTTCTCCTGCAAGAGCCGTGGTGCAGATTGAGGGCCGGGCAATCCGTTGCCGGCTCGGTGAGTTGCAACTTCAATTCACGGAATATCGGCCGTTGCGATCTGTGGTGCTTGCGTACGTGCAAAGGCGTAGCTTCATCTTGGAGCAACTGTCTGCGTGTAATCGCCACCATGAAGTTGATCAGCGCATCGCTCGATGGCTGCTCATGATGCAGGACCGCCTGGGTGCGCAGAACTTTCCGATTACCCAGGATGTCCTTGCGGAACTGCTTGGTACGCGCCGAACGACAGTCACACGTGCCGCACGACGACTGCGGCATGAGGGAGTCATCAGTTACAGCCGCGGTGACATGAAAGTTCTTAATCGCAGAGGTCTGGAGCGAAAGGCATGCGAATGCTACGCCATCGTGCGGCGACTTGCCGCGGAAGGTAGATAGCTGCGTGGCTCTCGATTCACGGACCTTGTTTTCGGAAAGGACTGTCGCGTAAGAAAACAGGCGCACATTGCGAACGTTGGCAGACTCCGCTTACAAATCCAGAATATGCCACGCACTTCACTCGATTTGAGATTTGAACACGCATCCATAAGTGCGAGTTCGCACGGACAGACCTGTACTCACTGAGACACACTTCAGTTACCGCACCGAAGTTCACAGGCGTGTGGTCTGGACCGAGTAGGCAGATGAACTACAAAGTGTGACGTCGAGTGTCCGCAGCGTAATGCCCGACATGGGCTTTCGTGAGACGTAGGCACCTCAAGTGAAGTCGGCGATTGCAATATCTTCCTTTCTTAAGCATCTGGCCAACCGAACAGAGGAAGGGAACGATGCAGAGACAGGAGTTCCGGAACACAATACTTCAGCACCTACACCCAGAAACGATTCGGAGACTTCAGCTTCGTTCAATAGAACTGAAGCTTGAACAGGATGTAGAAAGCCCGGGCAAGAGTATCCGTAATGTGGTCTTTGTCGAAGAGGGCATTGGATCCATGACCAGTGTGTTCAAGGACGGGTTTGAGGTCGAGATCGGGATGTTCGGTTACGAGTCCGCGATTGGCGTTTCTGCTCTCATGGGTACAAAGCAAAGTTTGAATCGCGTGTTTATGCAACTTGCCGGCCACGGATATTCATCAGCACTCGCTACAGCAATGGAGGAGTTCCGCCGCCACGGAGATTTCCACGATCTGGCACTTCGCTACGTGCAGGCTCAACTGACTCAAGCCACGCAGTCCACAGCCTGCAACGTCCATCACAATCATGAGCAACGGCTTGCGCGATGGATTCTTATCTGCTCTGATCGTGCCCAGAAGGACATCTTGAAGCTGTCACAAGAGTTCTTGGCGGGGATGTTGGGAAGTGCCCGACCCACTGTTACCATCACAGCGCGAAAGCTAAAATCTCTAGGACTTATCACGTATTCCAGAGGAATAATCCGCATTTTGAACAGGGAGGGACTCGAGAAGCAGGCTTGTGAATGCTATCGCCTCGTAAAAAGCCACCTTGATAACTTCGCGGAGTTCGACACAGGTTTCACAAGCTGACGGATTCATGTCGCGGTGTCTACCACTCGACGTCTCCCTCCTTGAGCATTGTGCACTCGGGGAGTTTAGAGAAGAGAAACGCGTCGGAATAATATCCGCACGCGCCATTCTCGAATTGGATCACCAATCCATCATTCAATCTGTCTACCACTGCGATACGGGGAGCAGAGCTCAGAGGATTTGAGAGGTCGATTGAAGTTTCCATGAATTAAGGATCATCTCATTCCTTATCTCCGCGCTGTCACCCAGCTTGCATAAGGCGAAGAGCAACGGTCCTAATCGTGTGATCACACCATCGGTTTCGCACTGTTCGCCATTGTTCCGTAGTTTCTTTTACTCCGGATCCTATCTAGGCTCTCGAAATTTTTGCATACGGGCCACCTGCAGATCTCCATGGGAGGCCCAGCAGTGTTTGAGTGACAAAACTATCCCTCAGACAGCGATCGTGCCTTCACGTCCCAAGCCAAACCCATTGCTTTGAGCAGGCAGATGCCATACCAATTCAGGTCAACTTCGTACCAGGCCAGGCCGTGGCGCGATGACTGGGGATGTGCGTGGTGGTTGTTGTGCCAGCCTTCACCGAACGTCAGGAGCGCAACCCAGAAGCTGTTCCGTGAGGAGTCGCCGGTGGCGAACCTGCGCGATCCCCACATGTGCGTTGCGGAATTCACGAGCCAAGTGGAGTGCAAGCCGAGCACGGTCCTGAAGAAAATCCCCCAAAGCAGGAAGGGCCAGCCCCCGAGAGAAAGCAGCAGGACTCCAAGTATGGTCATTGGTACCCAATGCCATCTGCTAATCCAGACGTGGAAACGATCCTTGCGGAGATCCGGTACGTAAGGCAACAGATCAGCGGCATCATTGTGCATGGTCTGCCCTGTGAGTAGCCAGCCTACGTGCGACCAGAAGCCTCCATCGTGGGGAGAGTGTGGATCGCCCTCCTTGTCGGTGTTCTGGTGGTGTTTCCGATGCGTGGCAACCCAGAAGATTGGTCCGCCTTCCAGAGTAAGCGTCGCGCAAATAGTCAGGAAGTACTCGACGAGTTTCGGAGTCTTGTACCCGCGGTGCGTGAGCAGTCGATGATACCCCACGCCGATACCCAGACCGCCCGCCAGCCACCAAAGAAGTAAGGAGAACAAGAAGGCCTTCCATGTAAAGAAAAACAAGGCGGCGATCGCCCCAAGGTGGAAGGCTAACAAGACGAGGCTGGTAGCCCATACTACTGGCTGTTGAAATGTGCGGTCGTACTTGGCTGGTAGCAGCGATGCCATGGAAATCCTCAGTAAGTAGGACGCTTCGTCTGTCATCCGCTGAGTGGTATGACGGTAATAGTTCCGTAAGGCTTGCGCAATCGCCATCGCCGTTCAAGGCAAATAACTTCAGCCAGGCGCGAGAGGAGCGATCAACCGGTGCTTCTTTAATCCCTGAGGGATTTGCAACTGTTCCGCAGCGAACTCTTTGATGAGAGAACCATTTCCGGCGCTCGTCTCAAAGAGATTGCTCCCGATCATATAGAGGTAAACGAGACCCTGGAGCGATCGGAGCTACTTGAGAGGTACGTGATACTGAAGAAATCAGTTGTCGCGTTCAAGAATGCCCCGAGACTTTTCTGAGTTGAGCCAAGGCGTCTTGCCAAGCGCGTTGTACGCGAAGGTCCCAAGATGCACGCATCCTCTCGCGGCCAACTTCTTTTCAGCCCAATCTTTCGTTTCGCGACATAGTCCGAGAATCTCCGTCAACGAGCTCCAATCATGCTGGAACGTTCGCGCTTGTGACGTGTCGTGCAATTGGGGTGACGGGGCGACGCTTACGCTTACGATGGATGTCTCGTTGGATGCAGTCACGATAATGTCGATGATCGGAAGGGGGTTCGACATTCGGAAAGCGTACGAACTCTGCAAAATATTTTGCAAGTGAATCTCGGAGACACTTCGGGTATAGGGGAAGAAACAATACGGGATGTTGAGAGCGTGAAACGGAGATGGTGAAGCCGAAGATTTCAGGCTACCGTGCTCGCACCGGCAACTGTGTCCAACAAATCCAGAAACTACTTCGCGCCTTGTTCTTTGCAAATGAAGATTCCCCGTGCTATCGGGATCGCTGCAAGGGGACTTCGTTCACTTCTTGTCGGTAATGATCCCGTCTCCAATGGAAGGAGAGGAGATATCGTTTGGCACGCCGTGGGCGATAGACCAAGGCAGGGCGAAAGCAGACCAGGCAGCGACCACCCTTCTTGCGTACGCTGGGGTACAGGATGCCATTGGACTTGTCTTTCAGAAGTTGTTGCGCGAGCTTCTGTGACTCTCCGTAGCATGCAGGAACGGGTTCTGGCGCGAGGCATGTGGCGTAGTCAGCGGCCGGCTCCAACGCATGAAACTCACCGTGAAAATCCGCGAGCCAGTCGTCATACGTCGATGCATCCGACTCGGGGACACCTGTCGCTGTCTCCGGAACAATGATTTCCGCGAGGCGCTTGGCCTTGTGATAGCTGACTTCTGCGACCGATGTCTCCAACCTGTCTGCGGCGTACCACGCACCTCGGTCCGGACCGTTGAAGCGTGCTCCGTTCGGACTCGGATGGAGGAATGCTGCGCGGACGATGTGAGCGTTGGGAATCCCGTAGACCAGCTCATAAGTGCTAATGCCAGGAAGTCCGAACTGTTCACCCTGGATCCGGTCATTCGTCGCTCCATCCAGGCGGATCAACTTCTGGAGCATGTCGTCATCGTCAGCCAGATCATCAAGAACCGTACCCGCTTCGCTGTAACGCGAGGGAAGCAACCGATGCATTCCGCTTCGGTCGATCTGCCGGAGTGGTGGTGTCACTGGCCGCCTCGCCATGCATCCAGCATCCGCCGAACCTCAATCATTCCGGGTTGCCCCCGTTGGATCATATAGGCGAGCGGTGTGCGCCCCATGAAGACCGGTCCACGATTCGCAAGAGTGATCCAACGATCCGCCCAGGGTTTTCCAAAGTAGATATTCAGGGCCTTATAGATTCCGATCAGCAGTGAGATTCGGGTCAACGTGTCTTGATCGAGCGTACGCTTCGGGTTCGTCTTCCATGCGTGGAAGGTCGACGACGCCAAACCTCCGAGAAGGGAACGAGAGTCCTCTTCATTCAATCCCCACTTTTTCCGGAGATTCAGGAACGCTTTGATGGCAGCGGACGAAAGCTCCGCTCGTTCGGCTGCATTGCTAAGATCGGCACCCGATTCGAAATCGTATCCGGCGATTCGGGGCAAGACAAGGGACGCAGCGGTTGCCATAGCAAATCTCGCTTTCGAGAGTAATTATCCTCGAAAACGAGATGCGCTGCAAGCAGCTTAGATAAGCAATCTGGGAGGATCATAATCCGCCTAAAGAGCCTCCCGATACACCGGGGCAGCGTCGAGCATTTGTCGCAGTTGCAGATAACTGCAGAAGATTTTCTTGTGAGTTGAACCCTCAATCCACGGACGATGGCGAGCAAAAGATTCATGAACAGCACAGTCTTGGAAGGCGGGTTTGACGATGAGAGGCTCGAAGTGACGTGCGTTCGTATCGTCTCAAGAGCACCAGATCGCCATCTGTCTGGCTATGAGCCGGCATCCCATGGGGGATGGACACTCCTCGGGATCTTTTCGTCGACGTATCTTCTTCTCGCCGTGCTTTTTTGCGATCTGCTTCTTCAGCGATTGCGGGCATGGCAGCGGTGGTACCCAGCGTGAGTGGCCAAGCGCAGAAGCCGAATGAGGCGAACGATGTCCAGTTATCGCAGATTCATGCCCCAACCGAGGCTCCAGAGAAGGCTCCGGGGCCATTCCTGCCCGTGAATCGCCGCGTGGGCTTTGCGATTGTTGGGCTGGGACGTCTTTCGCTCAATCAGATTCTGCCGGCGTTCGCGACAAGTGACTACTGCAAGCCAGTTGCTCTTGTGAGCGGAGATCGTTCGAAGGCGCTCAAAATCGCGACTCAGTATGGCATTGCCGAGAGTCACATCACCGATTACGCCAGCTTTGAAAAACTGAAAGAAATGTCCGGTGTGGATGTGATTTATATCGTGTTGCCAAATGGAATGCATCACGAGTTCGTACTTCGCGCGGCAAAGATCGGCAAGCACATCCTCTGCGAGAAGCCGATGGCAAACAGCACTGCACAGTGTGAAGAGATGATCGCTGCCTGTCAACGAAGGAACGTGAAGTTGATGATCGCGTATAGGCAGCAATATGAGCCGATGAATCGGGCTTTGGAAAAGGCAGTGCGAGAGGGCAAGCTAGGAAAGCTACGCAGCATTGTGGCTTCAAATTCGCAGAACGAAGGCGATCCAACGCAGTGGCGGCTCAACAAGCAACTAGCTGGCGGGGGAGCGCTACCCGATGTTGGGATTTATTGCTTGAATGCAAGTCGTTTCCTCTCGGGAGAAGAGCCGAACGAGGTAATCGCAACTCTGGTGCAGCCCAAAGACGATCCTCGTTTCAAAGAGGTCGAAGCGCGGTGCGAAGTGATCGCACGGTTTCCAAGCGGTATGACCGCAACATTCACAAGCGGGTATGATGTGCATCGCTCGGCATTCTTACGGCTCGAGGGAACCGATGGCTTTGCCGAGGTGGATCCAGCCTTCGGATATCACGGTTCAAAGCTTCGCTTCACGAAACTGATGGACGGAAAAGACACCGAACTACATCCAGCGATTGAGGAGAAAGATCAGTTTGCCCTCGAGATGGATCACATGGCTGTTTGCGTCCTGCAGAATCAGCAGCCACGCACAGGTGGTGAGGAAGGGTTGCAAGATCAAAGAATCATCGAGGCGATCTATCGATCTGCAAGAGAAGGGCGCCTCGCTTCTATTGAGGCGCCCGCAGGTGCTACACGTCTTGGCATTCTGCCGCCGCTTGAGTAGCGAGCGGCAGGGCCGCTAGGACTCTTGGGGATTATCGCGAATAGGTGATTCGGTAGAGAATCCCATTCTGCTCATCGCCGAGCAGGACGCTTCCGTCTGCCATTTGCGCCAAGCCAAAGGGGCGAGCAAACCGAGCCCATCCACTACCACCTTGGGTCTGCATCAGAAAGCCATCGACAAACGGCGTGATTGTCTTGGCGACGCTACCTTCAAAATGAATGCGAACCACTTGGTAGCCACTGGATGGGTTGGCTCCCCATGAGCCGTGCATGCTGGCCAGCGCATCCCCGTCGAAATCGGACGGCAGCCCCGTTCCTTTGAGGAAGATCAGTTGCATGCCGGACGCGTGGGCATTCCAAGTCAAAACTGGAAGGGTTGTTTTCGCGGCCCATTGATCGAGAGTGGCGCCATGGGGTGGTGTGAGATAAAGGTTCTTGAGACCGTTGCCAAGGATGTACGGCCAGCCGTACTCCTTGCCCTGTTCGATCTTGTTCAACTCTTCACGTTGCTCCTGATCCCCCATCCAATCCACGCCATCGTCCCACCCATACAAGTCCTTGGTGCCGGGCTTGAAGTTGAATCCAATCGTGTTGCGAAGCCCGGTGGCAAAGGTCTCTCGACCGCTACCGTCCAGGTTGTAACGCTGCATCGTACTGTTGATGTGATTCCGTTCCTCGCAGGTATTGCAGGTACTCCCGACCGAGACGTATAGCTTGTTGTCCGGTCCCACCGCGAGCGTCCGATCCACATGTTGTCCAGCGTCCGGCAAGTCCGCAATCAGAAGCTTCGATGCCCCGAGCGTTCCGTCGGGATTGAGCGGTGCGGCGTATACCTGCTTGATCGTGACGTAGTACAGGATGCCGGCATGGATCACCATGCCGTGAACATTTTCCAGTTCGAGAACCTTCTTCTTCTTACCGCTGCCATCGATCATCGTGATTGTTCCCGCATCGCGGCTGCTGACGTAAATGTTTCCAGCTTCGGAAACTACGACGACCCGAGGACTATCCAATCCTTCGATGAATTTGGCGATATGAAAACCCGCGGGCAGCTTCAGTCTCCCAATATTCTCCGGCGTGGCGGTCAGCGGCGCTGGCAGCACTACGTTGACGGTGTGACTGTCACGCTGTGGGTTCGGCATCGTCTGTGCCGAAGCCGACAACGCGAGAGCGGTGAAGAATACAACCGGAGTGAGCTTCATGCAGCAAGGGATGCGAACTCGCCCGAACGATGTTGCCACGGGCTCTCACTCAATGCTGTGCCTTCCATGCGGTGGAATAGCACTTCCCGAATCGTTGAGGTGGCGCACGGGTGGTACGTTGCATCCTATGAATTTATGAATGACGCTCGGAGTCGGGCAGAAGGCGCACAGACAACCGGAATGATTCGCGTGCGAGGTGCGCGCGAACATAACTTGAAGAATGTCGACGTGGATATTCCGCGAGATGCGTTGGTCGTGTTTACCGGCGTTTCAGGATCGGGCAAATCGTCTCTTGCGTTTGGAACGTTGTATGCCGAAGCGCAAAGGCGTTATTTGGAATCGGTATCGCCCTATGCTCGTAGGCTTTTCCATCAACTGAGCATTCCCGAAGTTGATTCCATCGAAGGTCTTCCCCCAGCCGTTGCTCTGCAACAACAGCGGGGAAGTGGCACCACGCGGTCTTCGGTTGGAAGTGTGACGACACTTTCGAACCTGTTTCGCATGTTGTATTCAAGAGCTGGGAACTATCCGGCCGGCCGCCCGATGCTTTATGCCGAATCGTTCTCCCCCAATCGGATTGAGGGGGCTTGCCCAAAGTGCAACGGGACCGGCCGCATCTACGAGGTGACCGAACAATCCATGGTGCCGGACCCATCGTTGACGATTCGCGAGCGTGCCATTGCTGCGTGGCCTACTGCGTGGCAGGGGCAGAATCTACGTGACATCCTCGTCTCCTTAGGCTACGACGTCGACACACCGTGGAAAAGGCTTCCCGCCAAAGAACGGAAGTGGATTCTGTTCACGGACGAGCAACCAACAGTCCCAGTGTATGCAGGGTTCACGCCCACTGAAACTCAGCAAGCATTACGACGCAAGCTAGAGCCGAGTTATATGGGCACCTTCACCAGCGCCCAGCGTTACGTGATGGAGACCTTCTCAAAATCCCAGAGTGCCATGATGAAACAGCGAGTCGCGCAGTTCATGCTCAGCAGCGAATGTTCTTTGTGCCACGGTAAGAGGCTCCGAACGGACGCACTGGATGTGACATTCGCAGGCATCGACATTGCGCAGATGAGCCGTCTTCCGCTAAAACAATTGGCAACGATCCTGCAGCCCTTCACTACGGGGAGTTCGAATGATTTTGCCAAGCATGTAGAAAAGGCAGCCGCGGCGCAACGCATCACGCAGGATGTCGTGAGTCGACTCGAGGTATTGATCGAACTCGGTCTCGGCTATTTGGATTTGGAGCGAAGTACACCGACACTGTCCCCCGGAGAACTTCAGCGGCTCAGACTTGCGACACAGTTGCACTCAAATCTTTTTGGTGTTGTGTACGTGCTGGATGAACCATCGGCTGGCCTGCATCCATCCGACACAGAGACGCTACTCCACGCACTCGCGGCGTTGAAGAAGAGCGGCAATTCGCTCTTCGTCGTCGAACACGAAGTGGACGTCATCCGGGCTGCCGATTGGATTGTGGATGTCGGGCCTGCAGCCGGAGCATACGGTGGTGAGGTGCTCTACAGTGGACCGCTAGCAGGACTAAAGGATGTCGGCAGCTCCGAAACCGCCAAGCATCTCTTTGCGAACGCCGCAGCTTCCGTAGCTCCACGAAGAAACCCAAAACAATGGCTACGTCTGGAAGGTGTGACCCGTAACAATCTCCACCAGGTTGCTGTATCGATTCCGCTTGGTGTTCTGGTGGCGGTCACTGGTGTGTCTGGATCGGGGAAATCCACCCTAGTCAGCCAGGCTCTAGTGGATCTCATTGCGGCGCATCTCGGCCAACCAATTGAGGATGGAGAGGAAGACGACGCTCTCGCTGCACACTCCTCAGTGGTTCTAACGCAGGGAAGAATTCTGTCCGGCATGGAAGGTATACGTCGATTGGTCCGCGTCGATCAAAGACCAATTGGACGAACGCCGCGTTCCAACATCGCCACGTATACCGGTCTGTTCGACGAAGTCCGAAAACTCTTCGCATCAACGAAGCTGGCACGTACACGGAAATATGATGCAGGCCGCTTCTCTTTCAATGTGACGAAGGGGCGCTGCGAGACCTGCAAAGGAGAAGGGCAGGTCTGTGTCGAACTACTTTTTCTACCGAGCGTATATTCACCGTGCCCGACCTGCCACGGTGCGCGCTTCAATGCCAAAACACTCGAGGTGACCTGGGGCGGCAAGAACATCGCAGAGGTTTTAAACCTGAGGGTCGATGATGCAATCGTATTCTTCGACACGTCCCCATCCGTCCGTCACTCATTGCAAGTCTTACACGAGGTCGGATTGGGTTATCTCCGATTGGGACAACCTGCGACCGAACTCTCAGGCGGAGAAGCCCAGCGCGTGAAATTGGCGACGGAGTTGCAGCGTGCCACCCGCGGGAACACGATCTACGTTCTCGACGAACCAACCACAGGCCTCCATCCTGCGGACGTAACACGGCTGCTACGGCAATTGAACGAACTTGTGTCTGCGGGCAATTCGGTGGTGATCGTTGAACACGACATGCACGTTGTTTCGGCGAGCGATTGGGTCATCGACATTGGTCCCGGCGCGGGTGAAGAAGGTGGAACGATTGTCGGAGAAGGAACTCCCGAGCAAATAGCCCACATCTCCGGGAGCAGAACGGCGCCTTACATCCGGAGTCGGTTGGGGATTTCGGGGCGCATCAAGGGCGCATCAAGGGCGCATCCTACAGAAGACAGATCGTGATTCCTTCGGAGACGACAATGAAATCCCTTAGCGAATCCCACCAAATTGAAACCGCTTCCAGACGGAGGCCAAAGCATCCAAGTCATCGTCGAAACTCCCGCACGAAGTCGAAATAAGTTCGCGTTTGATCCCGATCAGGAAATCTTCACGCTCAAGAGCGTTCTTCCAGCCGGCATGGTCTTCCCCTATGTCGGCTTTCTGCCCGGGACCGAGGGAGGCGATGGCGATCCGGTGGACGTGCTTCTTCTCATGGATGAGCCAGCGTTTCCTGGAGTCGCCGTCAGAGCTCGCCTCATCGGCGTGATCGAGGGCGAACAGGTTGACGGCAAGAAGAGGCTTCGTAACGACAGGCTAGTTGCGGTATCCGAATCGACCCATCAATACGCAAAGATCAAACCTTATCCGATCTCCCGAAGAAGTGGATTCGCGAACCGGAGACGTTCTTTGTGAACTATCACGGACTCGAGGGCAAGAAATACAAGTTGCTTGGCTGCAAAGGGCCCCAAACAGGCTTTCGCATCATCAAAACCAGCCGAAGCAAGTAGGGTCGAGTTGGGAAACATCGCTGGAGCAAAGTCATCTGATTTCGATCCGAATCAATTCCGTAACTGACGGAGTGGGTTTATTCTCGGAAACCTCCAGACACCCGGGAACGATCTGCAAGCCCATGCGTTGATGGATGGTTTCGCTGCGCCTGCCATACCTTGGGTAGATACTTCAACTTTGGATAGAGCACTTCAGGCGACGTTGGATCGATCTCAGCGCATCACAGACAGCGTGATTGTGCCGATTACTGATGACCGGATTTGGCGCGAGAATCTTGGTACTTTAAGGCCTCTTGATCTGCCGACGGGGCCAATTCTCGTGATCGCTCCGCATCCCGATGATGAGACCCTCGGAGCGGGTGCTCTGATTGCCACTCTGTCCGCGCAAGCGACGAGAGTGATCGTCGTTGCAGCGACGGATGGAGAGAATGCATATGACCTTCCTCCGGCAGGCCGAATCGATCTTGGCCTCATTCGCGAGCGCGAACAACGCAAGGCTTTGGGGCTGTTAGGTGTGCAACCGGATTCGGTGATACGTTTGCGCCTAACGGACAGCGGCCTTATGGGACAGCGCTCCGAGTTGGAACGCAGAGTCATGGAGGTTGCAGAGCCAGGGATGACAATCCTTGCTCCGTGGCAAGGAGACTTTCACCCTGATCACGTTGCATGTGCCCATGTAGCGTGTTCTGTTGCGCAAGCAAAGGGACTTGCGTTGATATCCTACTTTTTCTGGACATGGCACCGTGGATCTCCAGAGACATTGGACGGACTGCCGTTACGGAGATTCATCCCCACCTTCGATGCTCGGGCAGCGAAGGCACAAGCCATTAGCCAGCATCGTTCGCAGTTCGAGAGCGAATCCGGCGATCCTATCTTGAATGACCGTCTTATTGCCCCGATTTATTGGGACTTCGAGGTCTTCCTTTCTGCATGAGTACACCCTCGACATCAAGCGCAGATTTCTTTGAAACCAAGTATCGGCAAGCCCCCGATTTTGACCCTTGGAGGTTTGCGACTTCGGACTATGAACTCGGCCGCTACCGAGTCGTTATGCAGGCACTCAAGGAACGTACTTATAAACATGCATATGAGCCAGGCTGTTCCATTGGTGTACTCACCCAGCAGCTTGCTTCCGTCTGCGACAAGGTCTATGCGTGCGATTTTTCAGCCACTGCTGTGGATGTGGCGCGAGAACGTTGCCGTGATCTTCCGGGCGTAACGGTGCGTTGTGCATCACTCACTGGAAGTCAACCCTGGTCGAAGTTCGATCTCATCGTGTTGTGCGAGATCGGCTACTACTTCACCGCCGACGCTTGGCAGAAATTGGTGGAGAACATGGTTCACGCTATGAGGCCGGGAACAGTGCTGCTTGCTTGTCACTGGCTTGGGGAATCTGAAGATCATCTACAGCGCGGGCAAGAGGTGCATGAAGCGATAACGCATCCTCTGCTCGTGGGCACGCTGAGTAGCTGCTATGAAGGATTTCGTTTGGACCGATGGATACGAACAACATGAGACTGCCTATTGAACCTGCTATCGCATGGCATTTTGCCGTAATCATTCCGGCCTGTAACGAGGAGCAACTCCTTCCGCGTTGCCTTCGCTCTGTTGCCACAGCACAAGCCCAGCTGCCGTCGGAGGTGACTTCCGACGTTATCGTCATTGCGGATAGTTCCACCGATGACACGGCAAAGCTGGCGAGAGACCTCCTTACCGGCAATGGCCTGGTATTGGAGATCGATCTCGCGTGTGTAGGCGCTGCACGTTCGCTCGCTGTGACGGAGGCTCTTGGCCGGTACACTGGGCCCTTGAGCCGCTGCTGGATTGCGAATACGGACGCAGACTGTGAGGTCTCGCCAACATGGCTTGTCGACCAACTTCGCATCACGCAACGGGGATTTGAAGCCGTCGCAGGCATCGTTGATGTGCGTGACTTCTCCGAACATCTTTTCTTTGTTGAGGAACGATTTCGGAAATCTTATCGAATCGAACCCGACGGGACACACCCACATATTCACGGTGCGAATCTGGGTGTTCGAGCGGACGTTTATCAGATGGCTGGAGGATGGAGTCCTCTGATTACGGCTGAGGACCACGACCTTTGGCGTCGCTTGGCTGATTGCGGTGCACGACGCCTGAGCGATGCCAGTCTGCAGGTGATCACAAGCGGCCGTCGAGTGGGACGAGCGCCGATGGGATTTGCGGGCGCACTTGCCGCACACAATGAAATGGTAGCGGCATGACGGGTGAGCATCTTATCGATCGCTTTCGATCGCTAACGGATGTCCGTCTAGCTCGGCCTGGGATTGGAAAGACTGCGGTTCGCCATGATGCGATTTTTGCTGCAGGGCGGGAAGATTTGAGTCTTGCGAAGTTAATTGAGGCCCATTGGGACGCCGTCGCGATTCTTGAGGAGGCTGGTAAGGAGCCAAAGCAGGGAATTGCCTATGCCGTTTGGGCTAGTGAGCTTCCAGGTAAACCCCTTTCTTTGCGCGACGGGATGCTTCACGGTCAGAAGGACTTTTGCAGTGGTGCCACCCTCGTGGATCGCGCTCTTGTGACAGCAGGTCCTGTCATCGTAGAAATCGATCTCAACTCAGCGCCCTCACAATTAACGATCCGAGAAGATGGCTGGAAGACCGAAGCATTTCGGATGACGCACACTGCGTCCCTAACCTTTGATCACTTTCCCATCGTGTCGATTGTCGGTGATGAAGATTGGTACACCAAGCGTGTGGGTTTCTGGCAGGGAGCGTGTGGTCCGGCCGCAGCATGGGCCGGAGGTGCCGCAGGGCTTGTCGATTATGCCTTTTCCAAAAGACGAGACGAACCACATTCCATGGCCCACCTGGGTGCCATGAGTGCGGAAGTTATAGGGATGGAGTATGTGCTAACTGGAGTAGCAGAACATTTCGATGCTATGCCCACAGAACCGGCAATGATTCGAGCTCTCACAGTACGGCATCTCGTCGAGGCGGCCTGTACTGATATCTTGCAACGGTTTGGCAGATCTCTGGGAGCCGCACCATTTGTAAAGGATGTGGAGGTTGCGAGGCGCTATGCGGAGTTGGAACTTTACCTGCGGCAGTGCCACGCGGAGCGCGATCTGGAATCCCTTGGGCGAGCTCTCAACTGCATTGGCGCCTTGCCTGGATCAAATGGGCTGTTCGCATAGGTTCAGATCATTTGGTTTGTTTTCGCCGCGTGATGCAGCCCAACAACACTGACGTGAGCGTTGTTGTCTCAAACGGGAAGGTAAGGAAAGCGTCGGAGCCGTGAGTGGAAACGGGTGAGCCTTCCGCCGTCAGAAGTATGATCGCGACGCTCTGCATGGATGGATCGTCGCGAAGCATGGTCATGACTTCGACTCCGTCCATGTCCGGCATATGCAGATCCAGCAACACTGCGTCAGGGCGGAGAGATCGTGCGCGAGCGATACCTTCTGTTCCGCCGAATTCGGCATAAGCTTCAAAACCCTGAAGCGTGAGTAACTCCGCCAGTCCCTGGCACCGGGCACGGTTGTCGTCGATAACAAGGACCTTGTAGGCCTTCATAAGACATTGAGTTTATAAAATCCTTTCCTAGACTCCTATCCCACCACTAGCGCGCCACAGAAAGGCGCTGATCGCTTGTAGCGTTGAAGTCATGCATCGTAGGGGTGGTCAAAATCGAGAATCGTCGCAAGCAAAGGACGTCCAGCTTTAATTGAATGGGAAAACTCTCTGCGTGACTCAACTCCTCATCGCAGAAAAAGATGAGGCAAAGCATTATCCCAAGTAGGAATATGTCGAAATCTGCCTTGGGCAGAGCGGAGGAATCTCCCATGCAGACGAATAATTTGATACCAAGGGCCGATCGTCGCAAGCTCGCCAGCACCCCTCCGCATTTCACTGATGATTGTTGTAGAACTAACTGATGGCTCAAGTCGCGTCTTCCATCAAGCCCCGAGATCGGTCGAAGGTTCTTAACGCAAATCGTCAGGCGAAGATGGCTCAGTCTGCCCACGCCTATGTTCGCGGAAACACGCTCCAGTTTTACGAATGGTTGAAAAAGGATTCGGCCAAGAGCATTCCGGAGGGCCCGCCGGTCTGGATCTGCGGGGATTGCCACGTGGGGAATATTGGACCGCTGTCCGATTCGGACGGCAAAATTGAAATCCAGATTCGCGATCTGGACCAGACGGTTGTCGGAAACCCTGCTCATGACTTAGTGCGGTTAGCGCTCTCGCTGGCAACGGCAGCACGCGGGTCCGATCTGCCGGGCGTCACTGTCGTCAAAATGATGGAACAGATGGTCGAAGGTTACGAACGGGCTCTCGTCGCTCCGAACACAACCATCAAAGCCAACAGTGACGATCTTGCTCCCATCCGAAACGTACTGGAACAATCACGCCGCCGTCGCTGGCATCATCTTGCTGAAGAAAGGATCGAGGATGTTAAGCCCCAGATCCCCCTCGGAAAGCGATTCTGGATGTTGGAAGAGCAGGAGCGCGTCGCGATGGATGAACTGTTTCGTGATGAAACGGTTGTAGCGAAAATTCTGGCATTCAAAGGCCGCAGGCCGGGATCAAAAGTATCCGTAGTGGACGCTGCCTATTGGATGAAGGGATGCAGTTCGCTCGGTCGACTCCGCTTCGCTGTTCTTCTCAGCATTGGCAAGAAAGCCGACCGAACCCACTGCCTGATTGACCTCAAGGAAGCTACTTGTGCTGCTGCACCGAAGGTCGAAATGACCATCCGCAACGACGCGGAGAGAGTGGTGACGGGAGCGTCGAATCTCTCTCCGAACCTAGGCCAACGAATGTTAGCAGTCCCGCTTCTCGGGAAAAATCTTGTTATGCGCGAGCTAATGCCGCAAGACCTCAAATTCGATCTGGATCGCCTGACCCAGCAAGAAGCTTTGGCGGCGGCTCGCTATCTCGCAGGAATCGTGGGCAAAGCTCATGGTCGGCAGATGAACCGCGAGACGCGCCAATCTTGGCTCGCCAAGTTGAAGAAACAACACTCGAAAAGCCTGGATGCCCCGAACTGGTTGTGGTCAAGTGTAGTTTCGCTAATTGCAGACCATGAAGCGGCTTATCTGGAACATTGCAGGCGATACGCGAGTTCCTCCTGACAGCTCCCTCAGCGTGTGCCGAAGGAGCAGCTTTGGTGCGCCGTCACTGAACTGTCTGATGGAACTAGCGAGAGAACAGTGCAATCAGGAGCACGATCGGGATGGGAACACCGAGCAACAATAAAAGAATCGAGCGCATTTCATTTCCTCCGAAATTCCGAGCCGTTGGACCGCCTTAGATGGTGATTACACGGTCGCGCTGACGCCCGCCGACCGTTGCCGCGAAGCTGGCACTGAAGGCTCCGATAAGAAGCGCCAGGAATGTCCATAGAAGCGAGTGGGCAGTTGCTTTCCGAAGTTCGTCAGCGGATTGTTGTGCGTTCGTAAATGCATTGGAAACTCGCTGCTTCGCATCTTGCGGTGATAGTCCAGTCTGGGTAGAAACGATCTGTTCCAGATAGGCTTGATCCTCGGTAGGCAGACTCCCCTTTTGCAGTCCGTTCGCAAAGATGAGAGCAACCTCAGAACGTGCCACACTCCCACCGGGATCGGTCTTTGCTCCGGAATTCCGAAACAGGCTGTCGACGAAGTATGCGGAAGAGCTGTAAGCGGAGCCCGAAACCTTCTCTGGGTCACCCTTGGAAGATACGGACGCTCCGACCATGGTCGTCGCTGCCGTAGCCAAGAACGCTGCGGTGAAAACGAGAGCGGTGGACCAGGCCAAAAAGCCGTGTGCGGTGTCCCGGAAGTAGACCTCATCCGTGTGGACTGACGTCCATTTCGTGCGCAGCCTTCCGGCCAGATAGCCGCCCATCGCCGAACTCAGAATCTCCATCACGATCAGCCACATGATTGCTGAATGGCCGATGCCCGACGCCGAGACCCCGGTGTTCGACCATGGTGAGACGGACGAAAGGCCCAGGCCGGCTCCAAGAGCGAGCAGAATCAGAACCAGGGCAGCGGTGACGAAGGCCCCAGCAAAAACCGCGGACCACGATACGCCGGAAGCATTCGCTTCGGGCTGTCCGTGTGTCGTCGAAGAATAGGAACTCGCTATCGGTTCGGACATTGACGATCTACTTTCTGGCGCACATAGAGGCGCGGTCTAGTTGCGTGAGCACGACAGTTTATAGATCTCGTGCGGCCTTGGTTTCGTCTTCCTTGCTTTTCTTCGCGGAGTATTTCTCCTTGCCCGTTTTGGGTTTTGGCTCCGGCTCAGGCTCCGTGGAAGACTTTTTGATGAGCGGTACGCCGATCTTCGTGATCTTCTTAGCGGCTGCGAGCTCCTCGCGCAGATTGGCCGTCAGCAGTGACACGATCTTGCGCTCACCCAGTCCCTGCGCCATCGCAATGCATGCCTCATAGCCCGCGATCTCGTAATGTTCCGTACGGAGCGCGGCACCGACGATTCCCACGTCGAAGGAAGCTCCTTCTTCGTCCTTCTCCAGAGCGTCTGCACCCTCTTCAATCACGCCTTCCATGCCGTTGCAATGTTGGCCAGTCGGTTTCTCACCAAGCAATGCAAAGACGCTCCTGAGCCGCAAGACTTGGCCCTTGGTCTCTTCCAGATGCGATTGGAAAGCTGCCTTAAGCGCCTTATCTTTCGCGCCCTTCGCGAGCTTTGGTAGAGCCTTCACGAGTTGGTTTTCCGCGCTGTACATATCGCGCAATTCATCCAGAAGTACTGTCTTCAATGCCATGTCAGGTCACCATCGGTTGAGCTACTTACGTTTTAACCAATGGTGAGATGCAGAATTGGACCGGATGGAGCGCATCACTTACTGGAAACCGCAATCGGTCAATTAACGACTAAGTGCCGTCGATCACATCGAAGATACGATGAGGCCGATGGCAGCCGCGGTCATGATGAGGGCGCACGTCCAACCAAGACATTTCATGCCGACCGTGTTCGTCCGGTCGCCCATCACCTTCCTGTCGCTTGTGAGCAGGACAACCATAACAACGAGGGGAGGTGCCAAAAGGCCGTTGAGGATAGCTGACCAGAAGAGCATCTTCACTGCGTTCAAATGAGCGAAGTCCAGCGCGAGACCCACCGCGATCGAGACCCCAATAATCCCATAGAATTTCCGAGCGAGCTGGGGTTTGAGGTTCAGGGATGCCGCCCTCCATCTCGCACCCTCTGCGACGGCGTAGGCGCACGAGCCGGCAAGAACTGGAACCGCAAGCATTCCCGTCCCGATCATGCCCAGGGTAAAAAGCCAATATGCTCCTCCGCCAGCCAAGGGGCGAAGCGCTTCCGCCGCTTGCTTAGCGGTCTCGATATCTTTATGACCGTGAGCGTTCAGCGTCGCAGCCGTTGTCAGGATCAAGAAGTACATCACGACGTTGGAGAGCAGCATGCCTGTCACCACATCGATCCTCGCCGAGCGAATCTCTGCGTTGGTAGAACCCTTTCGTTGTGCGACCGTGATTTTTCCATGCGCACGATCTTCCTCCACCTCCTGCGCCGCCTGCCAAAAGAAGAGATAGGGAGAGATCGTGGTTCCCAGGATCGCAACCAACACGGCGATGTAGGCCTTGCTCCATTCAATGTGTGGGACGAAGGTCGAATGGGCAACTGTGCGCCAGTCGGGATGGGCGAGGAACGCAGTAATGATGTATGCGAAGAGAACAAGCGTTAGCCATTTGAAAATCCGGGCCATCAGGCGGTACGACGTCCAGAAAAGAAGGGCGACGATTCCGGCTGCAAAGAGCGGTGTCCAGTAATACGAATGGATACCGGTCATCATTTGCATGGCGTCGGCCATGCCGCCCAAGTCCGCGCCAATGTTGAAGATGTTCGCGATGATAACCAGCGAGCAAGACAGCCACAGAACCCACCGCGGGTAACGGTTGCGAATCACACTGGCCAGACCGCAGCCTGTAACCATGCCCAGCTTGGCGCACATGAATTGCACAGCAGCCATCAGTGGGAAGGAGAGCAGCGCCGTCCAGAGCGTCGCGTATCCAAAGGACGCCCCGGCAACGGAGTAAGTCGATATCCCGGAAGGATCGTCGTCAGCAGCTCCGGTAATGATGCCGGGTCCGAGTTCCTTCAGGAATTGTTGAAGGCCATTCGGGGCCGATCCCTCAATTGCCGAGCCGTCCGTTGAAACGTCTCGTTTCGTCACGTCTCATGGTACGGGATTCGAGTTAACGGATCCTAACGTAATGCCTTAGTTGGACCAACGACGTCTGCCGGGCTCTGTCGCAGGCGAAGTAGATACCGAGCAGCGGTCCGCAAAAAGGCACATCAGGTTCCGACACCTATCTTGACTACCTCTCGTCGAACTTTGGAGCTTTCGGAACACGCTGGCGATTACGATCATCAGGTTCAGAAGCGATTTAACGCCATCGGTCGTCCTGTAGAAAACGCGGCGATGTAACTCATCATCCATTTTGGCAACGAGGTGATTGAGCGTGGATGCATCGGACGTACTGGTAGAACGGCTAATCGCTTGGGGTGTGGATACGATTTTTGGGCTGCCCGGCGACGGCATCAACGGCGTGATGGAAGCGCTTCGGAAGAAGCAGGACAAGATCAACTTCATCCATGTTCGGCATGAAGAATCCGCTGCGTTTATGGCCTGCGCTTATGCGAAGTTCACCGGAAAGATCGGTGTGTGTCTGGCAACGAGCGGACCTGGCGGAATCCATCTCCTGAATGGTTTGTATGACGCAAAGTTAGACGGCGCACCGGTGTTGGCAATCACGGGTATGCAATTCACGGATGTTACCGGCTCATTCGGTCAACAGGATGTGCAGTTAGACAAAGTTTTTATTGATGTTGCTGTTTATAACGAGCGCATCATGAGTCCCACGCATGTTGAGTCAACCATGGACCTGGCAATCCGCACGGCGATCACCCAGCGTGGGGTAGCGCACGTGACAATCCCCATCGATACCCAAATGATGGAAGTGAAAAGTTCACAGCGTTCTGAGCGCAACGTGGCCCATCACAGTAATGCCGTCTATGCGATCACGGGGAACAAGCCCATCGAAGGCGACCTGCAAGCTGCCTCCGCTGTTTTGAATGCCGGAAAACGCGTCGCAATTCTTGCCGGGGCTGGTGCATTGCATGCGACCGAGGAATTGTTGCAGATTGCAGAACTGCTGGGAGCACCCATTGTGAAGCCGTTGTTGGGGAAGGCAACCGTGCCAGATGATTCTCCGTATACGACAGGCGGAATTGGCCTTCTGGGAACGGCTCCCTCACAAAACGTAATGGAAAACTGCGACACGCTGCTCATGGTTGGTACAAGCTATCCCTACATGGAATATCTGCCCAAGCCGGGCGATTGTAAGTGTGTCCAGATTGATGCGAATGCCCAACGCATCAGCTTGCGGTATCCGGCGGAAGTGGGCTTGGTAGGCGATAGCAAGAAGACACTTCGCGAGTTGTTGCCGCTGCTGCAGCGTAACGAATATCGCCGATTCCTCGAGCAGGCCCAGAGCGGTATGAAGGATTGGAACAAGATCATCGAAACGGAAGGTACGGACTCTGCCTCTCCCATGAAACCGCAAGTGGTGGGATACGAACTGAGCAAGCGTACGCGGGAAGACGCCATCATCGTTAGCGACAGCGGTACAAACACCACGGTGTGGGCTCGATACATGCAGGCGAAGAAGGGGCAGAAGCATTCGTGCAGTGGCAATCTGGCCACCATGGCTGGTGGTATGCCGTACGCGATTGCGGCTCAGGTTGCATATCCAGATCGGCAGGTGATTGCGGTGATTGGTGACGGCGGCTTCACCATGTTGATGGGCGAGATCATTACCGCAGTGACCTACAAGCTGCCTATCAAGTTCGTCATCATCAAAAACAACACTCTGGGGCAAATCAAATGGGAGCAGATGGTCTTTGAGGGCAACCCAGAATACCAGTGCGACTTGCTTCCCATTGACTTCGTCTCGCTTGCACGCTCCGTCGGTGCGGAAGGCGTTCGTATCGACGATCAGAAAACCGCGGGAGCGAAATTTGATGAGGCCCTGGCGATATCTGGTCCGGTGATCATTGAGTGCGTAGTAGACCCATTGACGGCGATGCTGCCTCCCAAAATCACTGCAAAGCAGGCATTGAAATTTACGGAGGCATTGGCGAAGGGTGAACCAAACCGTCTTCGCATTGCGCTGACTGCAGCACACGACACTGTAAGGCAAATTGTGTAATTAAGCATCGCGGGATGGGCGACCGTTCCGCGATTTGTATAGGTATGCCTTGAATAGTTCTGCTCAAATCACAATCGGTACCGTGAGTGCCTACGTCATCCCGGCGGACGCTCCGGAAGGTGATGGGACTTTCTCGTGGGATTCCACCACGCTTGTTCTTGTGGAATTGAAGTGCGGTGATGTTATTGGTCTTGGCTATACCTACAGCCACAAAGCTGCAGCTCTGCTTGCAAGAGATTTGATCGATACGGCGGTTGCTAGATCAGATCCATTCGATACCAATGCCATCTTTACGAAGATGCGTCACGAGCAGCGCAACTATGGGCGCGAGGGAGTTGCGGCGACTGCGTTGTCAGCGGTGGACGTTGCTCTGTGGGATCTGAAGGCAAAGATGATGGGGCAACCGCTGGTTCGGGTGTTGGGACAGATGCGTGATTCCGCGCCAGTCTATGGTTCTGGTGGATTCACGACGTATACGGATGCGCAGTTGCAACAACAGTTGAGCGGTTGGGTAGAACAGGGAATACCGCGCGTGAAGATGAAGATTGGGACCCATCCTGAAGAGGATCTGCGTCGCGTTGCGGTTGCTCGCGAATCCATCGGCGACGATGCTGAGTTGTTTGTTGACGCGAACGGCGCATACTCATGCAAACAGGCGCTGGCATTCGCGAAGAAGTTTTCAGAAGACGACAGAGTGACCTGGTTTGAAGAACCTGTAAGCTCTGATGATCTTGCGGGCTTACACATGCTGCGTACTGCAGGACCGGCCGGGATGGATATTGCAGCAGGCGAGTATGGTTTTACCGCAATGTATTTGCAACGCATGCTAGAAGCTCAGGCGGTCGATATTCTTCAGGCCGATGCAATGCGCTGTGGAGGCGTGACTGGCTTTATGGATGTAGCAGCACTCTGTGACGCGCACCCGCTTCCTATGTCGGCACACTGTGCGCCAACGTTGCATACGCACCTTGCTTGTGCCGCTCGCCCCTTACGACACGTGGAGTATTTTCATGACCACGTTCGTATTGAGCGCATGTTTTTTGATGGATTTCGAGAACCGCTGGATGGAGCCCTACACCCCGATCTGTCACGCCCAGGGTTAGGGATCGATTTCAAGCACAGAGACGCGGAAAAGTTCCGCGTGGACATATAGGTATGCGATTGCTGCCTGCGGACACTTCGCCGCGTGCCATGCTCCGAAGGATTCCGGCACCGGTGCGTCCTCCGTTCGCCAGCGTCCTTCGGCATCTACAGCACGGCACATTTCAGCGAACGCTGTCGTTGATGGTGGCTGGTTCCAGCGCCGTGAGTGCGATGGAAGTGGGATATGAGCACTATCGCGGTGGTTATTCGAACCCCGTGATGTACACACCGGTGCTGTTGTCCAGTGCATTAACACTGGGAAGTTGTGCCTCTGTCTTCTCGCGGAGGGTTGCCAGAACGTGGATGCGCTATCTCTCTTTCTTGACCTTGATCGATGGAGTGGTTGGCTTCGGCTTTCATATTCGTGGTGTAGCTCGCAAACCAGGCGGTTGGCGCATGCCTGTGGTGAATATCGTGATGGGGCCACCGTTGTTTGCACCATTGCTTTTTGGAACCGCGGCATATTTGGGAGTGATTGCTTCCTACCTGCAACGGGAAGAGGATGAAGGCGCCGGCCAGATCACGACGGACGTGTTTTCCAAACTGGTTTGGCGGACCTAGTGTCAGTGGACTGAATGGAAGTTCTCGACCAATTAGAATTTGCCTGGATGAACTGAGAACCAAGCTCTAAGACATGACTGAGCCGTGCCCGTGTCGAGTCAGGCGACAGTCATGTGGTAAGACGATCGTTCGAGATGGGCCTGACTTTCCAGCACTCAACGGAATCCACGCCCCCTGTTATGTGAATCGTGACATCCGGTGCCAAGTCACCGTCATAGTAGAAGCGCTTGGTACAAGCCATCGTTTCACTCACGATGGCTTCAACGATAGAGCCGTCAACCAGAAGATGCAGGGAGGGGAAGTGCGTTTCATCGAGAGCAACCTCTCTGTCTGCCATCCGAACCGCGTGCAAGCCCGGGAGATATTCGATACTCAAAATCTCGTTTCCCGCGAGTTGAATCGAGACATGCAGAGGCTGGCCTCTCTTACCCTTGCAAGTGATCTCACCGTTTGCTACGGGAAGAGTTAATGTGACTTCCGCCCTACTTCGTGTCATAGGAAGACCTGCGTCCGAGCGGAGTGTCTTGAGCTCTGGTAGTAGTTGGATCCGGAGCGTTCCATCCGGCGAGAGCCGCAATACACGCGGCAAACTCATCATGCCGGACCATCCCGCTTCGCGCATCGCCGCTTCGGAACGTTTCTCTGGGATCCAGCCCCATAGGATACGTCGACCGTTTGCGTCCAACTGTGTCTTCGGTGCATAGAAATCACCGAGGTCGAGCAAGCCCCCCTTTTCCGGGGTGAATCGGAGTGTGGCGGGATCAAGTGTCCCCGATTGCCAGAAGACTCGACGAAGGGTTGAATAGATGAGCACGAACTTGCCATCCAGAGCAAATAGGTCCGGGCACTCCCACATCTCGCCGTCGTCCACTGGATTTGAGGAAACGGCACCATTCCAACTTCCGGTTGCAATGGGATGCAGATAGTCCCATTGCTTCAGATCTGGTGAGCGATAGAGCAAGGCGCACCCGCCGACGGAGTTGATGCCTGAACCGACGATCATGAGATAGCTACCGTCTTGCTCCAAGAGGCAAGGATCGCGGAAGCCCGTGATGTGGAGGCCCTGTGGAGGCCTTGGGAGAATGGGTTCTGCTTGTTTTTGCCACGTGCGCAACATCGGGTCGTCCGACCACGCAAGGCACTGCGATTCACGCAGGCCTTCGTTGCGAATCGTTTCATTCTGCTTGTCGTGCACGACCCCTGTGTACAACGCGTAAACACGCTGCCCGCCACCGTGGGGAACAGTGATGGTCGATCCTGAGAAACAACCAGCAGAATCCGGGCCGTCGGAAGTGGGTACGAGCGCTACAGGGAGATGCTCCCAGTGGATCATGTCGGGCGAGGCCGCATGGTTCCAGCTCATGTTGCCCCATACGGCGGCTTGAGGGTTGTACTGAAAGAACATATGGTAACGGCCATTGAAGTAGATGGGGCCATTTGGATCATTCATCCAGTTCTTTGCTGGCAGCAAGTGGAACTGCGGGCGACGCGGGTCCCGAGCAAGGGAAGTTTCGTTTACGTCAACTGCATGGATCGCTGCATGAGCCAAGCCTTGATGCGCTAATACCGCTGACGTTGCTTGAAGGAACTGTCTTCGATTCATATCTCAGGCCTCGTCACTGCTTGGCTTCGCTCATCCTCTTGGATGCGTTCTCAAACTATCGAAAGAGCAAGGGAAGTGATTGTGCGAGATTCTTTCTCCAAACGCTCCACACGTGAGCACCTTCCGTCTCCACGTATTGGTGGTGGACGTCGTGTGCGGCGAGTGTTTCGTGGAGCGTGTGATTGGGACCAAACAGGAAATCTTGTCGGCCGATGGAGATCCAGATCAGCTTGAAGCGTTGGTTGGTGAGTGTGGGATTATTTTCGACCTGGCTCTCGACATTTTGAAGATCCAGAAAGTTTGGGCCAATGGCAGCGCTATAACCAAGAACATATCGGAACAGTTCCGGGTGAGACAGTCCGATGGAGAGCGCCTGGCCGCCGCCCATGGACAAACCAGCAATGGCACGCGCGTCAGGAGATGTGCGCACTCGAAATTCATGTTCGACCAGGGGGATGACTTGGTCCAGAAGGTCGCTTGGAAAGAGGGGGGAAAACATGCTGTTCTCTCCGGTGACGCGCTGAAGAGGTTCGACGCCGGGCGCCTGGAGAGCGTGTCCCTGTGGCATGACGACGAGCATGGGGTGAATTTTGCCTGTCGCCAACAGATTGTCCAGGATGATGTTGGCGCGACCGTTACGCACCCATCCCGCAATATCCTCACCGTTGCCGTGCAGCAGATAGAGAGCGGGGTATTTTTGTTTGCTCGTGTCGTATCCCGGTGGCGTGTACACCCATAGTGCGCGGGTGAATCCCATCGCCTTGGACTCGTACAGCATCATGCGCACTTGTCCGTGGGGGACAGCTTGTGAATCGTAGATCGCCGGGGATGCTCCCGGCACTTCAACGAAATTGGAGATGAGCTGACCGGGAGGCACCGGTTTTACAGATGGATTGGACGGATCGAGGACGTCGACACCATCCACGCGGAAATTGTAGATCCATATTTCCGGATCCAGTGGCACCGTCGTAAGAGACCATATGCCAGTGTCGTCCTTGCTCAGTGGTTGGGGTCCTTGGCCACGCGTGATCTCTCCAATCAAGGACACGCTTTTCGCCAGCGGTGCGCGGAATCGAAAGGTCACAGTCCGATCGTCATGTACCTCTGGGGAGACGAGGGCATTGTTGGGATAGTTGGACGCAGCGCGACTGCCTCGCGCGGTCGCAACAGCTGTTCTCCCCCCTTGTGAATCCGTCAACTGTGCATCCATCTGCGTCATGCCGAGGAGTGCGGATGCCGCGAAGAACAAGGAGATGCGGACGATGCGTGTCTTATTCATGGGGCGTAAGTATCTTGCTTGATTGAGTGGTTGAACCCTGCAGTGCCTGCGTTATCGCGCTTTCTGCAATAGGGGCCATGATCTTGTATCCCTCGGCCGTCGGATGAATGCCATCCACACTCAGACCTTCTTTCATCCCTTGCTTTTCATCCGCCATCGGGGTGAAGTAGTCGGCGTAGATGTACCGTCTCTCGGCGCAGAAGGCTTTGATCCAGGCATTCAATGCAACCACCTTGTGCGCGGGCTCCAGGCCTTTTCGCCATGGATAATCAAATGCCGGGGTGACGGACGTTAGGACGACACGTATCCCATGCGCCTCTGCGATCTCCGCCATCGCTTCTAAGTTGTGTTCAATCATCTCGATGGACGATGGTCCGGTATTTCCAGCAATATCGTTCGTTCCACCGTTGATCACTACCACGTTGGGCTTTAGCTGCACCACGTCCTGGAAGAAACGAAGCAACATCTGGGGAGTCGTCTGCCCACCGATGCCGCGGTTCAAGTATGGCTTCCCCGGGAAGAAGGTCTCCGGTTTCGCGGACCACAATTCTGTAATGGAATCCCCCATAAACACGGCGACCACGGGTTGCTTCACAAGCGCATCTGCATCGCGGTATCGGGAAAGATTAGGCCAGTCTTTCAACATCTGTTCTCGACGTGCCTGGATGCGCGCTTCACGCTCCTCTGCGGTGAGCTGTTGCGGAACAGGAGTTGTATTGGCGGAATTGCCTGGGGTGGAAGAAGTAGAGGCTTGCGCTGGAGCATGTTGCGTTACGAGCGCAGTTGCCAATAGAGCGAGTAATACGGACCTCATGACGACTCCTGCGAAGTGATGAGAGATTGAACGGTCGAAATCTTCAGGCATCAAACCTATCATGACAGGAGCATATCCTGCTACCATTCGCGAAGCCTTAAAGACGAAGGCAATCGGGAGGAAAAACAGATGCGCTCCAAGAGGTTGGTGGGTTGCATGCTCGCCGTGGTCTTACTTTCTGCTTCCGCGGAGACGATCAAACAGGGGACATTCCGGGCTGGTGCGGCCAAGGTGGACATAACGCTCCAGCAATCGGACTTGCCTAAGAACTACCGGGGTGTGCTCGATCCCGTTTACGCGCGCGCCGTGGTCGTGAGCAATGGTGCATCAAGCGTGGCGCTGATCACGTTGGATGCGGGAGGTGTCCCGAATCCGGTGTGGGAACATGTCTCACAACGAGTCGAGAAGGAACTAGGCATTCCTGCGACAAACGTTTTGATCACCGCAACCCATTCCCACAGCGTTCCTTCTCCCTACCGCAGGGGAGCGAACGGAATGGAAGAGACGCCCGCTGCCCGCACCTATGAAGACAAAATCTTTCAGGCTGCAAAGGCGGCAAAGGCCGCACTCCAGCCCGCCCGGATCAGCTACGGAACGGGAGTATCTTTCCTCAATGTGCAGCGCGACCAGATTGACCCTGTGACGCATGGCTGGTGGGAGGGTGCTAACTACCTCGGACTGTCCGACAAAACGGTTGCCGTAGTGAAATTTGAGGCATTGGACGGGAAGCCTATTGCGGTCTATTACAACTACGCGATGCACGCCGTGATTACCGGTGTGCTCGATATGGTAAGCGCCGACATCCCCGGTGCAACCTCTCGCTACATTGAAAAGCACTATGGAGATAAGATGATCGCCCTATGGTCGGAGGGGGCTGCGGGCGACCAGAATCCCATCTTCTTCCAACAGACTTACGATCTTCGACAGATTCGCATTGATGACTACGCCAAACGAGGGCAGGACATTAAGAACTCGTTGCCTCCTGGTGGTGAGGGACTCGATCGCTCGAATCCAGAGGTGAAACAGCTCATGGAGGAACAAAAGAGCATGATTCTTTCCATGGGGCAGCTTCTTGGGGAAGAGGTGCTGCATGTTGTGAGAACGTCGGGGCAAGGGCAGAGTGAAGGGCGCCTCTTTGGCGCAGTGAAACAGATAACATGCCCGGGCCGGCAGCGAACCGACCAGGGAAGAGCAGGATCCGCAGGAACATATCAGGACGGGCCGCCCGTGAAACTTCAACTCGGCCTTCTGATGATCGATGACGTCGCAATTGGTGCGGTAAATGGCGAGGTCTACAACGAGATTTCGCAACGCCTTAAGAGCGAGTCTCCGTACAAGAAGACGATGATGGCAACTCTTACCAACGGTATGGCGAACTCCGGATACATTCCTGACGATGCATCGTTTGGTCACAATACATTCGAAGTTCTCTCTTCAAGACTGAAGCCAGGCTGCGCTGAAACCTCGATTGTGGATGGCATCATCAGCTTGATGCCACGCATACAGTACTGACTCGATTTGGGTTCTTCGCTGGCTGCGAAGAACCCTATCTATTCACTTCCACCACACGATTGCCTCACCACCAATCGACAGTCGAGTAAAACATCACGTGGTGGCAGATCGGGCGTCTGCATCCGATCCAGCATGACAGACAGCGCGACCTGGCCAATGTGCCTGCATGGTTGATGCTGTGTCGTGAGTGGTACGGGCAAAAGCTTCGAATACTTCACATCGTCGAATCCCACGAGCTTGATTTCATTCGGAATGCGTTTGTCCATTGCGAGCAGGGTGTGCATCAGATGCCCTGCCGTCAGATCGTTGCCGCAGAGAAACGCATCCGGTTGATGCTTTTTCAGGCACTCCTTGACAAAGGACGCATCCGTCGCATCCCCCATACAAACCATCGGTTTTCGATTGCGTGCGTCGTCCTGGATCAAGGCTTCGCGATAGCCAGCAATTCGCGCATCGACCGTGGAGGCCGACTCAGGGCGTGCGAAGAACGCGATCCGCTTTGCACCCGAGCGAATGAGATGCGCCGTGGCGACGTACGCGGCACGCCGATTGTCTATACCGACCAGGTCGAAGAGGCTCCTGTTCGGATATGGCTCCAAGCAACGATCCAGCAACACGACGGGAATAGCAGCCTTACGAAGAGCCAAGACGACCCTCTGATTCGCCTGATAGCGATCGGGAGAGAACTCAAGCGGTGCGAAAAAAACACCGGAGACCTTTCTCTCGATGTAGTGCCGACACAACTGTTCCGCGGCTTGCTCTTTCGTGTTTTGGCTGGATGCAGTATTACCCCATAACAGCGAATGACGAGACGCTTGCGGAGCATCCATGATTCCTTTGCAGATGGCCTCGAAAATCTCCGTTTCTCCCAGTTCCGGAATAAGCAGTCCAAAGACATGCTCGTTCGATGACCGTTCTGTGGAGACATAAGATCCAGAGCCAATTCGTCGGACGATTAGCCCCTGATGTTGCAGTTCCTGCATCGCGCGGAACACGGTCATGCGAGAGACACCATACCGGCGCACCAGTTCGGTTTCACTGGGCAGCCTCTGACCCGGCTTGTATTTACCGGAACTCAGATCATCTTGAAGTTTCTTAATAATTTCCTGGTACTTGTGATTGGTCATAGCCACATCCCATGCAGTGACAGGAACTCTACCACAAGACAACTGTTAGACAGGTTCGTGCAATTCACCTAGTGATCTTCGCAGAGAATCGCGTGAGTCCACTGAAGATCGCAGCCAATCTCGGGCGAGGCCACGCGCATCGCAGCGACGACGATTCACCCATAAACCGCCTATTCGCAGAGATGTGACTCCTAGTATCCAAGTCACAAGCGACATTGCTGCGTGTTCCTGGCTAGGTTGCAAAGTGTCGGCGAAAGTTCCCTATACTGCTTTTTCTTGGAACAAGCAGATTCTCCACCGTTTGGTGCTTGACAGCGCCATTTAGGGATTCGTAGGATGGCCGCCAAGCTGTCCACCTATCATTACAGCGCATCAGGTTGGGGCACTCTTAAGGTCGACGACAGCGTGACGGAGGCATTATGCAGGTTCAGTTTCAAACACGGAGAGCTGCAGGTTCATTCAGCGCGAAAGCGCTTCTGGCGCTTGTCGCAACTGGCGCACTCGGGTTCTGCGCAGGAACGCTACACGCACAAACGACATTTGGTTCTCTGGTAGGCACAGTGACCGATCCCTCCGGCGCGGCCGTGCCTGGAGCGAAGGTGACGCTCACCAACCAGGACACGAATCAGGTTCATGTGATCGATTCGAGCGAGGCCGGCACATACAGCTTCGTGAACTTAAATCCCGGAACCTATCGCGTCGACATCGACACTGCGGGATTCAAACATCTCACACTCTCCAACCTTCAGGTGCAGGTGGGGGGCACGGCGCGTGCCGACGCATCGCTGCCGATTGGCAACGTGACCGAGACGGTCGAAGTTACGAGTGCGGCGCCGTTGATCCAAACAGACACTGCCAATCTCGGCGGCGTGATTGAGGGTCGCACCATTCAGGACATTCCTCTGAATGGCCGTAACGTAAACAACCTGCTGACGCTGGTTCCGGGCGTGATCGCACAGGGAAGTACAAGCGGAAACATCTCCACCAACCTGATTGCGTATGGCAACTATCAGATTGGCGGTGGCTTCGGTAATCAGAGCATCACCTTTGTGGACGGTGTGCAAGCAAACATCCCAGCAAATAACGCGACCTCATTCATCCCTTCGCAAGATACCGTGCGTGAGTTCCGCGTCTCCACCAGTAACGTGAGCGCCGAGTTCGGCGGTTTTGCGGGTGGTGTGATCAATATCAGCACAAAAGCCGGGGCTAACTCATTTCATGGTTCGTTGTATGAATACCATCGCAATCGGATTCTGAATGCGAACGACTTCTTCAGCAACCGCGCTGGCCGGGGCCGTCCTGCCTATATCCAGAATCAATTTGGCGGTACACTGGGCGGTCCTATACGCAAAGACAAGACCTTCTTCTTTGTGGGATACGAGCGTCAGCCGGTAGTGAACGGCAATCTCTCTACGACTACAGTTCCAACCGCCGCTGCATTACGTGGCGATTTCAGCTCTCCGCTCTATCCGAAGATCTATGACTCTGCAAACGGTGGAGTCCAGTTCCAGTGCAACGGTGTCCTCAACGTGATCTGCCCAAACCGTATCGATCCTGCTGTAGCCGCTCTACTCAAACAGGACTATCCGGCGAATGCGACCAATCCCAATGCCATTGCAAGCAACTACATCACAACGACGCGGACGCGCTATACCAACGAGCAGATCAATGCGCGCGTCGATCAAAACTTCGGTACCCGCAATGCCGCCTTCGTGAAGTATGCAAAGTTTAAAGTGGAAAGTCTCACGACGAATCCGTATCCGGGCGTGCCTGCATTTGAGCCACCAAAGCCGGGCGGAATTTCAGATCACATCGCTATCATCGGCGACACTTTCACGCTGAACCCCACCACCATCTTGGATGGTCGTGCCTCCTATCTCCGGGTGTTTCAGTACACGTACCCTCGCGGACTCGGGACGGATATCTCTGGTATCTCGCCTGGTCTGGCTGCCATGCAAAACGCTCTTGGCCAGAAGCTTCCAACAGCCTTCAGCTTCGCTGGAACTGGCATTGCAGGAAGCACGGGACCAGCACAGCTCTATTGGCACACAAACGTGTATGCGCTATCAGGAAGCCTCACAAAGATATTGGGACGTCACACCGTGAAAGTAGGTGCGACATGGCGCAGTGTTCAATGGATCGCAGACCCGGACAGTGGCGGCAACGTATTCACGTTTACTGCACAGACCACGGCTAACCCTACGGTCGCTGGAACTGGATACTCCGTGGCCTCGGGATTGCTTGGAACACCAACCAGCACATCGGCTCAAGCCATTGGTGGCTCGCGTGCCTTTCTGCATAACTATGGATTCTTTATTACAGACAGCTTTCAAGCCACAAGGAAGTTAACTCTCGACCTTGGTCTGCGCTGGGATCAGCCTGGATCGTATTCGGAGGCGAACAACTGGAACACGGTTATTCTTCCCAACGCACCAAGTCCTTTGGGAACGATCTCCAATCCAGCCTTAAATACGAATCAAACCGTACCGGGTAAACTCGCGTTGGTTGGTAGCAGTGATCGTCCCTCCCGTCGTGAAGAAGATCTGCACTGGCTCCTCTTTGCCCCGCGTGTCGGATTTGCCTATCGCCTGTCCGAGAACATGGTCCTACGTTCCGGATACGGCATTTCCTACCTTCCTTCTACGTTATCCCAGGATGGTCCCAACAGTTCCAGCGTGAACACAGCGGCCACCCTGGTCACGAATACTTTCAATCCCAACAATACCTACAGCCAAGTCAATACGACCGTAGCGAATCCGTTCCCGAATGGCGTTCTAACGCCGAGCCGCGGAGACGCGTCTCGTCTCAGTGCACTGTATGGCCAGAACATTCAATCGCGTCTGACGAATCAGCCATACAGCTATGTTCAGCAGTGGAACTTTGCATTCGAACACCAGTTGAGCTCTACAGCGAGTTATAGCCTCGCGTATGGTGGCGCACGAGGCGTTCATCTACAGGCACAAGGTGCGAACACATGGTCCGCGTCCAACATCAACCAATTGCCCGACCAATACTTGGGTCTCGGGGCTGATCTCGAGACGCTTGTTCCCAATCCCTTCTACGGGAAGATCGCAACTGGTTTGTTGTCTCAACCCACGGTCTTCAAAGGGCTATTGCTCAAGCCCTTCCCGCAATACAACTATGTGACAGCGGCAGGCAGCAGAAACAGCGGCTCGAGCTACAACTCGCTCCAGACATCCGTGAAGAAGCGTTTCTCGCACGGTGGGTTGGTGACGCTTGCCTACACCTGGGGCAAGCTCATGTCCAATACGGACTCAGTGACCCAGTTCCTTGAGGGAGGAAGCACCTATCAGGGAACGGTGCAGAACAACAACAACCTGGCAGGGGAGTGGTCGGTAAGTTCCTCTGACTACCGACATTCAGCAGTGATCGGATACGGCATCGATCTTCCGTTCGGACAGAAGCAGATGTTTCTTCCTAATGTTCACGGAGTCGTAGGCATTCTGGTCTCCGGTTGGAGAGTGAACGGCCTGTCCACGTTTAGGACGGGAACGCCTCTTGGTATCCTCGCGGCACCGAATGATCTCTCCACCTATTTTGGTGCTGGCGGCTACTACCAGAATGGAATCGGTCAAGGAACCACCCGGCCCAACGTGGTAGCAGGCTGCAACAAGATTCCGGTGAGCGACGCTCATGCCCGAGTCAATAGTGGTTCGTGGTTTAACAAGGCATGCTTCACCGCTCCCGGACGCTTTCAGTTTGGGAATGCACCTCGAGTCGACAACGACATCCGCCGTCATGGCGTGAACAACTACGACTTCTCACTCTTGAAGGCAACTCAAATTCGAGACTCCGTAGCCCTGAGCTTCACGGCGGAATTCTTCAACATCTTCAATCGTGTCCAATTCCAGGCTCCCTCCACGGCTGCGTATGACGGAGGAAGTTATGGTCAGGTCACGGCACAGGCCAACAACCCACGTCAGATCCAGTTCGGTCTGCGATTGACGTACTAGCGCCTCCAGGGGACGAGGGCCTTAAGCCCTCGTCCAAATTTCCTCCTCTTGCATCCGGAAATACTTTGCTCCGACTCAGGGTCACTATGAAGAAGATGTACGGCGTGTTCGTTCTGGGTATCGGTCTCACGTGTCTCTGCGATTGGATTGGTGGTCATGCCCAAGCCTCGAAGCACTGGGTAACAGCCTGGGCTACCGCTCAGGACATGGCGCCGACCAAACCCGCTATTCCCAATGTTCCGGCCACCGTAAAGCGGCCTGTGTTCCCTGCGAACCGTTCTAGTTCGCGTCCTGCTCTTCCCACGGACGTAAGAGACCAGACCGTCCGTATGACCGTAAAGATCGGGCTTGGGGGGACCAAGTTTCGGGTGGAGCTGTCGAATGCATTTGGCAAAGCGCCCGTCTTGTTGGGTGCAGTCCACATCGCCCGGAAGAACGCGGGATCTGCCATCCAGCCAGCCACGGATCACGAGTTGACGTTTTCCGGTCATCGGGAAGTAACAATCCCGCCGGGGGCCGTCGTCGTCAGCGATGTGGTCGATCTCGACCTTCCCGACCTCTCTACCGTCGCGGTATCTGTGTATGTCAAGAGCTCAGAAGGAGTGGCAACCACACACGCCCTGGCACTGCACACTACCTACATCACCTCAGGCAACGCGACATCCGCTGTCGAGTTCCCAGAGTCTTCGACGACAGACGCCTCGTACTTATGGCTGTCAGGAATCGATGTCCTTGCTTCATCAGATCGCTTCGCTATCGTCGCACTTGGCGACTCGATCACGGACGGTTTCAAGACCACGGTGAATGCAAATAAAGCTTGGCCATCGCTCTTGCAGGACAGACTTCTCACGTCGAAAGGCTCTCCCAAGGCGAGTGTGTTGAATGAAGGAATTTCCGGTAATCAAGTCTTACAGGATGGGGCAGGTGTAAGCGCACTTGCACGATTCGACAGGGATGTACTGAGTCGCCCCGGCGTTCGCTGGATCATCCTTCTTGAAGGCATCAACGACATCAATATCCATGGCCAAGTGGAGGACGATGACGCTCTTACCGCGGAAGATCTGATCGCTGGCTATCGACAGATTGTGGCACGCGCACACATGAACAACATCAAAGTGATGGGCGCAACACTCACTCCGGAAGAAGGCGTATGGCTCGCAGGTCCGGTGGGTGAAGCGACGCGGCAAAAAGTCAATGCGTGGATACGTGCTACCGGAAACTTCGATGCAATTGTTGATTTCGATCAGGTCCTACGCACACCTGGACATGAAGCCGCGCTTCGCTCAGAGCTTGATCCGGGGGATCACATTCATCCCAATGACAAGGGCAATGCCTTGATGGCTGAACAGTTCTCGACTTCCGAGTTTCGGCGATAACTCATGAACACGACCCCTACTTGGCTTCCTATAGGCATAGGATACTATCAGCCGGAAACGCATAAGGCTCGTCCGAAACTGGACGTCTCGACGTTGCGGAGCAGATGCTCCGCTCATCCGCGACGGAAGTTTGGGCGTGCGTTCTTTTCAGGCGAAATCAGAATGCAAGAGAGGCATCGCGGCTGGATATTCGTGATGAAACTAAGCATGAGTAAGTCGTCGTCTATTACCGTCGGACTACAGGATTTGGGAACAATTGTCGAAGCAAGCCCCATACCCCTCTATTTCCAGTTGATCAAATTGGTGGAAGAGAAGATCCAAACCCAGGCGTGGGTTCCCGGACAGAGTCTTCCAAGTGAGCAGGCATTCTGTGACCACTTCAGCCTGAGCCGTACTGTAGTGCGTCAGGCATTCGCAGATCTGGAGCATCGAGGTCTACTCAGGAAACGCAATGGCAAGAAAACGACGATCGCCCATCCTGAATACCGTGGTGCCTTGATGCAGAGCCTGAGAGGCTTTCATGAGGAAGCGGAGCGGGAGGGACAGCGCCCTCGTACAAAAGTACTGGAATTTAAAGTCATCGCCGCCGATGCCAACATCGCTACGAAGCTAGGGATTGCGGAGGGCGCAAAGGTCATTCTGCTCACGCGACTTCGTTATCTGGGCGAACAGCCGGAAGTCTTTGTGAAGACGTATCTGAATCATGATCGCTGCGCATCGCTGCTCTCTGAGAACTTTTCTGACAAATCGCTGTACCGGGTAATGGAGCAGAAGCTCGGGCTCGTGATTGCCAAGGGCGTGCGAACCATCCGGGCAGTAGCGCTGAACGCTCGCGAAGCCAACATGTTGAAAGTGAAACCGCAAAGCCCAGCATTGCTTTTGTCCAGTGTCGGATACCTGGATGACGGCACTGTCTTGGAGTACTTTGTCGCGAAACACCGCGGAGATTGCACCGAGTTTGAAGTTCATCTGATTCGCTAGAAGTCATCATTCCTACGGAGTTGCCATAGTGCTTATTCTTGTCGCGTGTGTTGTGATCTTTATCTATGGAATGATGGCATCCCTGCTGGGGACCATTGTTCCAAGTCTGGGAGCGACGCTCTCCCTGACCAACACGCAGATTGGTTATTTGGCCTTGGCCCAAGGCTTGGGTTTGGCTGGGACGTCGGTCGTGGCTGGCGCATTCATGGACAGCAAAGGGAAGATGGCTGGTGTCGTGGTCGGCCTTCTAGCCAGCCTGGTCGGTCTCACCATGCTGTCTCATCCCACCAGCCTACTTCTTAGTGTCATCGCCATGGTGATCCTCGGATGCGGTGGAAGTCTCGTCATCGTAGGATCAAATGCGATCGCGAGTGATGTCCCCGATGATCGGCGCGCTGCCACAATCACTTTTCTCAATGTGTTTGTGGGTCTGGGCGGCTTCGCGACTCCTTTTGTCGCTGGCAATCTTCTCGGCTCCGATGCCGTGAAGAGCGCCTATTGTGGAATCGGAATCGTCGCAATAGCACTTGTTCTCACTCTGTTGACCCCATTTCCCAAAAACAGGCCAGAGCTCAGACGGGGCAGAGCAGAGACTGTCAGTATTTTCCATTCTGGTGTCCTGTATGTGCTGGCCTCCATTACCTTTCTCTACACGGCGTGTGAGTTCGGCATCTGGAACTGGCTCCCAAAATTTCTGATTGCGACGGGACTTCCCAATGCAAAGGCCCTCAATATCCTCTCGTTAGGGTTCGCTTCGGGCCTTCTCATCGGACGCCTTCTTGCCACAAAGCTTCTAACGAAGGCCTCGACGTACTATGTCAACCTCGTCTGCTGCAGTCTCATGTGTCTTTCACTCTTTGCCGTTCTGAGATTTCCTGCTGCAGCAGGCGGCGCGCCTCTGGTCTTCTTCACGGGACTGGTTATGGCACCGATATTTCCAACGACCATTGCAATTGTGGGAAAGCTGTTTCAACAACGTTCGGCAACGGCGATCGGTTTCGCGATCACGTGTGGCTTCAGTGGTCTGGTCGTCAGTTCACCCCTGATCGGTTGGCTGGCAGGAACTGATCCTTCCGGACTCAAGCGAGGACTGATGTTGTTACCCGCTATGTCAGCCGCAGTGGTTGTCATTCTTGTGCTGTTTCGGAATCGATTGGTGAAAACAACAGAATAGGAAGAACCCGTAGTTTATGAAAATTCACCTGTAAACCTATAGTCATAGGACGACTGGTTAAGTTATGCTGCTGCTACTTGATCGTAGTAGCGGAAACCGTATGGAAAGCATTTCGTAGGGAGAGCGACATGATGAACAGAAGGCACTTTGGAAGGCTCGGGCTGGGAACCCTGGCTCTCTTGTCCGTGGAGGGGTGGGGAGAGCAGGGACAGAGTCGTGGTAACTCAGGAGCGGCAAGCAGCGCGGCCAAGAACATCGATCGTGCGTGGGTGAAAAAGGCCATGCTGCCGGACTTGCTGGATCACTGGCTCACTGCTTCTGTTATGCCCAACGGATTCATCCAGGAAAACCTCGATCGCGAATGGAAGCCATTTGGAACGCAACGCGAGGCAAGTCTGAATGGGCAGGGACGACAGCTCTACTGCATGGTTGCTGGGTATGAACACTCGAAAGACCGGCGATACCTCGATGCGGTGACGAAATGCGCGGATTTCCTGATCAAGATGCGTGACCCGCAATACGGTGGCTACTTCAACCGGACAACCCCGGATCTTAAAGTTATCGACGATACGAAGACCGGTTACACAAGCTTCACAATTTTTCCGCTTGCGCACGCGGCTCGAGTGACTGGCAAAAAAGAATATGCCGATGCTGCTCTGCAATCGTGGCACGAGGTCAGCACGAAGATGCGCGATGGCCAGTTTTTCTACAACAGTATGAAACGTGATTTCAGTGGCACCGCACCGATGACAATTGGAAATCCGTCTGGCGCGGTGCGTCCCGCAGGACAGGGACCAGCACCTGGCGCGATGATGCGTCGACATGGTCTGAACGTGCATATGTTCGAGGCATTGCTGGCACTCTACGAAACGACCAAGTCGAAGGAAGTATGGTCCGAAATTCAGACCGAGATGGCGGCATTCGAGAAAATGTATGACTACTCGCGAGGCTATCTTCCCGAGGGATACGACGATCACTGGAAAGCGCCTGACCCCAAAACGTATAACGTCGGTCATCTTTTTGAATGGGGTTCGCTCTTTAGTCGAGCAGTCGAACTCGGCGCGGACAAGAAGTTTATCGAGCTCGGATCACGGAGTGTCGATCTTGGCTTGAAGATGGGCTTCCATAAACCTACGGGTGGTACATGGATGATTGCGAATGCAGACGGTAGCGGACCTGCGCGCGACTACATGATCTGGTGGACGCAGTGCGAAACCATCAAAGCAACGGCTCGATATGCCACACTCCACGGCCGCAGCGACCTGTGGTCGATCCATCATCAGGCTCTTGATTTCGTGAAGAAGAACTTTCTCGATCACGAATACGGTGGATGGTTTGAAGGTGTCATCCCGGGAAAGCCACGCGAGGCTCTCGGCGATCGCGCTTATCTCAAAGGGGCCGTGGATGGTCCGGAGCTTGGTTCTTACCACCAGACCACCATGTTCACTGACCTTCTTCACCTTTCCGCTTAGCGCGTTCTTCTTACGAGGTCAGAATCGATGATCACCCGCCGGACATTTGCAACAACCGCCTTATCTGCGTTGGCATATGCGAAGTTTGCGCCCGCGTTTGCACAACAGGCAGTCAAGCCCATCGACTCAACGATTGATGGCGTGCTGATGGGAGTACAGTCTGCAAGTTTTACCTTCAGCGGAATGGGCTTGCCAGACATCATTACCACGATGCGTGCGGTGGGGCTTTCCACGATCGACACCATGTCGGAGCATGTCGAAAACTTCCTTGGTGGGCCCGTTGCCCTCCCGGGCACCGGCCGTCCGGGCCCGTGGGTTCCTCGTCCACCCAGACCCGCGGGAAGCCGTCCCAGTTTTCCTCCCCCAGACCCTGCCAAGCGCGAAGCGCTCCGTCGCTGGCGCCTTGAAGTCGGCTTGGACAAGTATGAACAGGTCGCGAAGATGTTCCGCAATGGCGGCCTCAACTTCTTCTCGTACAACCTGAGCTTTGATAACAGCTTCAGCGATGAAGAGATCGAAAAAGGATTTCTGATGACGAAGGCTCTGGGGACACGCATCATCACGGCGTCATCTCCTGTTGAGATCTTCCCGCGTCTGAAACCCTATGCGGAAAAACACGATGTGATTGTTGCCTTGCACAATCACACCATCGGCCCCAAGGAGTTCGCTGAGGCCATGGCTCTATCGGACAAGTTCTGGGTGAACCTCGACGTTGGGCACTTCTTCGCGAGTGGCCACGATCCGGTCGAATACCTTAAGCAGCATCATGAACGCATTACCAATATCCACATTAAAGATCGCTTGAGTCACGAGGGTGAGTCCGTTCCCTTCGGCGATGGGCAGACACCGCTGGTTGCGGTCTTCCAACTTCTGAAGAAAGAAAGATGGACCTTTCCAGCCTGCATTGAATACGTCGGCCCTGCGGGACCTGCGATTGAACTTGCAAGCTGTCTGCAGTACTGCAAAGACGCCATCAAGCACCCCTATCAAGCGTAACTCTGGCAACTGCCAGTAAGAGGAATGGAGACCCCCACCATGCAAATGCTCATCAATGGAAAGTTTGTGGATTCGTTGAACGGTGGCACGATGCAGATCTTGAATCCAGCAACGGGCAAACTGGTGGACACGGTGCCACAAGCAAATCAGGACGATGTGGAGATTGCGCTCGAAGTGGCTGTACGCGGCCGCGAGATCATGCGCAGGCTTCCTGCGCACCGTCGGAGTGACATTCTTCGGCGCGCTGCGGATAGGATCGCGGCGGAGCATGAGAGCTTGAGTCAATTGCTGTGCTCAGAGAATGGCAAGACCATTCGGCAATGTCGCGGCGAGATGACCGCGACACAGCGATTGTTCCTTGACTTCTCAGAAGAAGCGAAACGCATGCGCGGACAGACGATCCCGATGGATGCGGTTGAGGGACTGGAACATATGATCGCCTATACCATCCGGCAACCCATGGGGTTAGTCGTCGGTATTGTTCCGTTCAATTATCCTGCGGAGTTGTTTGCACACAAGGTGCCGGGCGCCCTCGCAGCAGGCAATTCTGTAATCGTTAAGTTGCCAGAACAGTGTCCGCTTACCGTGTTGCAGCTAGGACGAATTTTGCTTGAGTCGGGGCTTCCTCCCGAGGGCATTCAAATGCTCACCGGGCATCCACGCGATCTCGGAGACCGGCTCATTACCCATCCTGAGGTGGCAATGATTTCGTTTACAGGCGGTGTCGCGGCAGCAAAGGGGATCGCCAAGCTGGCTGCAAATTCCTTGAAGCGAACAGCCTTTGAACTTGGTGGCGTTGATGCAATGGTTGTTCTGGAAGACGCGAACATTGATGCTGCGGCTGCTGCCGTCATTCAAGGAAGATTGACCAATGGTGCAGGGCAGATCTGCTGCGCAGTGAAACGTGTTCTGGTCGATCAGAAGATCATGAAGCCGTTCGTGGACGCAGTGGTCGAAAAGGCGAAGGCCATCAAGATGGGGGACCCCTCGTCCGAGCAGACAGATCTTGGTCCGCTGATCACACCGCAAGCTGCCGAACGGGTGCATTTGGAAGTTCAAAAGTCGATTGAGCTCGGTGCGAAATGCCTTATTGGTGGACACCGCGTGGGTGACAACTTCTATGAGCCCACAGTTCTGGTTGAAGTCGATAGTGCGATGCCTTGCCTCCTTGATGAGGTCTTCGGTCCAGTTGCTCCCATCGTCCCATTTCAGAGCGTGGGTGAGGCGATTCGTGTAGTGAATGAGTCGCCCTATGGTTTACAGGCAAGCGTCTTTTCGGAAAACATTCACAACGCGCTTACGGTGGCGAACAGGCTCGAAGTGGGAGGCGTGGTCGTGAACGGACCAGGGTCTTTCCGTCCCGGCAACGTTCCTTTCGGCGGCTTTAAGCAGAGTGGCATCGGGCGCGAAAGCATTACCGATACCATCCGCGAGATGAGTCACGAAACTGCTGTGGTTCTGAATCAACAGCCAACCTTTACTGCGGAAGCATAGGGAGGCGCTGTGAACATTCTGGAATTTCATTGGCCAAGAGCTGTTGGAGCAAGCATGTCCTTCGCGGCGTGCAGTCTTCTACTTGCCTTGCCCGTGCAGGCGCAACAGGGACAGGCTGCGCCATTGTCTCGACCGAATCCTTATGCTCGCAAAGCCGTCGATTCCGGATTGGCGGAGCAAGGCAAGAATCTTTTCAGCGTTCGTTGTGCGTTCTGTCATGGTTCGGATGCACGGGGCGGAGAGAGCGGCCCCAATCTACTTCGATCGAGCGTTGTCTTGAACGATGAGGACGGAGAGAAGATCGGCGAAGTTGTCCTTCATGGCCGTCCTCAGCAGGGTATGCCTTCCTTTGATCTGACGGCACAGCAGATCAAGCAAATCGCCGGATTTCTGCACAGCATTCCAGTCAGCGGGAATCAGCGTCGCGAGGCAGCACTCATCATTCCGGTGGGAGATCGCATCGAGGGCGAGAAACAGTTTCAGTCCAAATGCTCATCGTGCCATTCGGTCACAGGGGACCTAAAGGGCATTGGAGCAAGAACGACAGACCCACGCACCTTGCAACAGACTTGGATGATGCCGGGTATGCGGGGCGGCGATCCCTCGGTCAAAACGCCACAGAAGACAGTAACCGTGACGAAGGCTGGAATGATTGTGAAGGGTGATTTGCTGCGTATCGATGACTTCATCGTTCGTCTGAAGACAGATAACGGAACCATCCGCAGTTTTACCCGTGCGACCGATGATCCGAAGGTTGTCGTGCATGATCCGTTGAAGGGGCATCTTGACCTGCTGTCTTCTTACACAGACAAGTCGATTCACGACCTCACCGCGTACCTGGTCACACTCCGATGAAGATGCTACGAGCGCTGCGCTTTTCCCTGGTTCTTTTCGCGGGAGTCTCTCCTCGCTTGCCCGCTCAATCACTCGCGCCAAGCGATCTATTGGGTCGCCTCAACGCAACCTGGCCAACCTATTCCGGTGATTACACGGGGCAGCGATACAGCCAGCTAAAACAGATCACGGCAGCGAATGTAAAGAACCTTTCGCTGGCGTGGACATCGCGCATTAACTCAGGGCTTCCCACTTCCGGTGGACGTGCAAGTTTCTTCGCGGGCCCTGCGCCCGCACCAACCATCATTGCCGGTGAAGGGAAGGGAGACTTGAACGAGAGCGGCGCGACTTCGCGTTCCAGCCGTATTGTCTGCTCTGCCATCGTCTGGAACGACACCATCTATCTCTCGACTCCTGATAATGCTTGGGCGATGGATGCACGCGATGGCAACATCTTGTGGCACTTTGTTTGGAAGACACGCGGAGGCACACATACCGGGAATCGCGGACTTGCACTCTACAAGGACACGCTCTTCCTCGAGACGCCGGATGATTACCTCGTTGCAATCAGCGCCAAGAATGGAACAGAAAAGTGGCATAAGGTGATTGCTCCCTTCAACGAACAGTACTTTTCTACGGGCGCCCCCATCCTTATCGGAGACCATCTCTTGGTCGGTACTGGAAACGATCTTGATGCGCCAGAGGCACTCACGTCCTTTGATCCCGAAACGGGAGACGTCCAATGGAAGTGGTACGCCACGCCACAGACCGAGGACGATCCAGCCTTGAAAACTTGGGCGAACTTGCGTGCTGCGAAATATGGCGGCGGTCCGATGTGGATTCCAGGTTCTTATGATCCTGAAACGCATCTCTACATTCTCGGCACTGGCAATCCCACACCTGCCTATACTTCACAGAGCCGCGGCGAAGGCGACAACCTATACACATGCTCTCTTGTCGCCATCAACGTGGATACGGGGAAGCTGGTCTGGCATTACCAGACGTCGCCTCATGACACGCATGATTGGGATTCGACACAGACACCGGTCCTTGTGGACGCTCCGTTTGGAGGAAGGCCGCGCAAGCTGGTTTTACAGGCTACACGCAATGGCTACTTCTATGTTCTGGATCGTTTGTCAGGCGAACATCTGCTCACGAGCAAGTTCTCACCCATAGCTAACTGGGCTACCGGTTTGGACACAAAGGGTAGGCCAATTCGTGATCCGAAGAAGGACTTCGATATTGCGGGCTCGCTTGTCTCGCCCGTGAACGCGGGGGCAACGAACTGGATGCCGCCATCCTTCAATCCGCAGACAGGGCTCTTTTACGTCACGACTGAGGATGCATATTCCATGTATTACCTGACAGAGACAGATCCCCGAGGTGCCATGGGATTGGGAGGAAAAGATGAACTCGGTGTCGGCCTCATTGGAAGTTACCTCACCGCGATGGATTACAAGACCGGAAAGATTGCGTGGCGGCACAAGTATCCGGAGGCTCCGAGTTGGGGTGGAACGAATGTCGGTCACGCCCTTCTGAATACAGCAGGTGGTTTGCTCTTTGCAGGTGATCCTCAAGGCAATCTTGTAGCCTATGATCCTGCCAACGGAAATCCGTTATGGCATGTCCATTTAGGAGATGTCTCCGGACCGGTCCAGACGTTCCTGCTGGATGGGAAACAGTATGTGATCGCGGCTGCGACCGACACTCTCTATGCGTTCCGTCTCAACTAGCTGGAATTCCATCGCGATTCTGCTGCAATGCGAACTGTTCTTGCAGCAGTTCGCGTTCCTGCTCCGACCACTCAGGTATCGCACCGATTTTTCTTGCAACGAGGCCACCCATGTAGTTGGCAACGCGTCCTGAATGTTCCATGCTCAAACCGTGATGCCAAGCATGAACAAAGCCCGCGCTGAATGCATCGCCCGCACCTAACGGATCCAACACCTGAATGTGAGCGCAGGGTATGGTCAGAACCTCCTTGGTTGTGACGAGGAGGCATCCAGCTGCACCGAGCGTCAAGCAGACACATTCCAGATCGAATATCCGCAACCACTGATGACAGAACCCTTCCGGACTCGCATCAAAGTTTCGGAAACCGCTGGCTTCCGCGAGTGTATGAGCTTCCGATTCATTGAGTTTCACGATGTTCGCGTGGCTTGATAAGCACTTTACCAACGGAAGGCTCCAATTGTCGGGCCTCAGATTGATGTCATAGAAAACACGGAGATGTGGCATGCTCCTGCGCAAATGGACTGTTCGAAGAGCAAATTCCGGTTGCAGGTGGAAGAGAGTTCCGATGTAAAGCCAGTCTGGTCTGTATTCACCGATTTCCTGCATCGCGAAAGTGTCGACCTTCACGAAATCGTAGGCAGCAGGACGGTTGATTCTCGAGGTCGGCTCACCGTTCGGGCTTAGCACAACGGAGGTACTCCCCGTGGCCGCTTCCGAACTGGTTTGCAGAAAACGTAGGTCCACTCCAAGATTCTTGATGTTCTGAACAGCTTCGTCGCCCGAGTCGTCCCTGCCGACTGCGCTTAAGATCGCGACTTCGTTTCCGAGGCGAGACATGTGTGCGGAGAAATTGAGGGGAGCGCCGCCGAGGGTTCTCTGAGTGCCGCAATGATCCCACAGGATCTCGCCAATGCTAAGTACGCGCATCTCCCCTCTTTCTGTCTCTAGCCCGGTCCGGGCCCTCTTGCGTGGGCAACCAATTAAAGCACGGTGCGCAATACCCCAGTCAATCTGGAAACCATGTCAGAGCGAGAGGCCGCTAACTGATTTGCTGACTCGTTCTGTACCGGAGGATGATGGACGTATGCGTATTTGGCGGGCAGGAGCGACAGCAGTGTGCATGGCTATTGCCATGAGCATAGAGGCACAGCAGCAAGTGCAGGGCGATCCCGAACCATATTCGCACCTATCGAATGGCGGCCTTAAACCACTCGCTGACGGCTTTCGTGGTACAGGGGCAGCCTTTCTCTGCGCAGCAGGTCGCCAAGACGGGCAAAACTCTCCAGGATGGAACAAACATCGAGCACTTCGGTCATCATGCGATCTATCGCGACTCCGAAGGACGTGTACGCGTCGAGCAGCCGTGCGGTTGCGCGCCGGACCACGAGCAAAAGGTAGAGATTTATGTGATGGATCCGGTCGCTGGCACGATGACGACGTGGCGACAGGGTGCAGGCGAACCCCAGGTGGCCAAGGTCACGAAATGGGAGGCGAAGACACCGGAGTCGGTTGAGGCACAGCGTTCTGCGGCAAAGCTGATGCGTCAATCGGTGGGCGACGGCACGAGACCGCAGCCGGTCAGCACCGTGTCTGAAGATCCGCTTCAGGTGCTAGACAACATTCCGCTACGGGTGGTGAAAGTGACAACGATAGTGCCCGCAGGGCGTAGTGGCAACGACCGTCCGATCACCAAGATACACACTGCGTGGATATCCGATGACCTCAAGCTGGTCATGATGGAGCAGTGGCAGGATCCACCCGCAGCGCTGCGAACAGTGGACCTGGCAGAGGTGGTTCGCAAGGAACCGAATGCGGCGCTGTTTCGAGTCCCGGTGGGTTACACGGTGAAGACGGTCGAGAGGTCTCACGAGGGCCCGTTGTACTAAAGGGACAAGATGGCGAAATCGTAGGTCATGCGCTTGCTGGTAGGTATTACGTCGGTTCCAATAAGTCGAGCTGTCGGACGCGTTTTCTGAAGCCCAATGAACTGAGTTTGTCGTTATCTCTTACGAGCTACTCCTTGCCGCTCTCAGTCCATCAATAAGCGCGGGAACACCGCGATCTTTCTAATCAGCCAGCGGGTATGTTTCGCTCGATCCGGTGGAACAAGAGCTTCATATCCCGGGTCGATAGCAAAGGATTTGATACGTACTCGGCTGTTGCTCACGACTCCACCACTTGATCGTGTGTGGTGGTCGGCCTTGGGCACATTGAAAGTAGTTTGCTTTCAGATAGCTTGCGAACTTAGGCCACTGCTTTACCTTCTGGAAGTTGTTCGGACCTGAAGGGAACAGATCGTCTGTGACCACAAGTAACTGTGGTGGCTTTCGCCGAAGTTCCTCGAAGAACGACTCCCGCGCTCTCAGAACAGCCTGATTCTCTGTCGCGTTGAATAGGAACTCGTCGTAGATAAATCGATCGCGTTGCAAGGCTCTCAAGTCGTAGAGAACGGAGAAGCATCCGCCGATTGTGTCGATGCATTGCACATGGCCCGATACACTTCCACCGCTCAAACGCAGCAGATCACTCTGCAGCATCTCGGAGAATTCGTTGTTATGCCAGTCGTACCGACTTGCTTTGATGGTGCAGAGCGGTGCCAGGATAAGTGCGCCGAACGCAATCCCCACCCAACCAATAGGCCGCGCCCAGCCGCTCTCCTGTGTGCTGCGATAGCAATCGATGCTCATGATCATCAGGAGCATGGCGAGAAACGGATAGCGGTGATAAGAGAATCCCTTTCCTTGTGCAATGTATGAGACAAGTCCAAACGTCAGGCCAATCAGCATGGCTTTTCCCTCAAACGTGCCCCATCGCCTCCATTGCGTGCGGAGGCAGGGAATCCACAACAGGACGAGTGGCAGGAGAGGTGAGAAAGAATGCAAGAGTAGAAAGCCTAAGGGCTTCCGCGCTAACCCCGTGTGGAATGGCAGCAGGCCCGTCATGACGGAGATGAAGTCCGTGGATGCATGCATCGCCGAGAGGAAGGTAGCCGTAGCCGCAAGCGGTAGCAGTAGACCGACGATACCGTAGTAGGCGAATGAGGAGACTGTCTGCTGTCTCTTTGTCTTCTCGGCCACCATCACGAGAAGCAAGGCGACGCCAAAGAAGATGAAGATGGGCTTGATCGTCGTAGCAAGGCTTGCACTTATGCCAAAGGCGAGCATCCACCGCGGTGACTCCTTTCTGGTTGCCTGAAAGAACGTTGCGTACGCGAGCAATACAAGGACTGCCACAACAAGATCGCGCTGGCCGAGTTCGAAGATGCCGTCTTGACCGTGAATGAGTGTCAGCAACGCCGCGGCTGATAACCCCGAAAACCACCCATAGGGTCGTGCTATCGACATCATTGCAACTGCGGCGACCGCCGTCAGGCCGAGGTCGAAGATGCGCCATACCAGGGAGCTGCTACCAAGCAGATGAAGGACGGCATAATCCACCAAATATGAGCCGGGCAGGTTCATGTCGTCGATTTGGCGATACGGTACGCGCCCGTGGTCCATCAGGAAGCTGATGTAGCGCATAAGCGCTGCATCGCCCGATAGCGGCCAATGCAGCGTGTTGGCCGCAAAGATGGTCACGCAGGCAACAAGAAGACAACTCCCACTTAACAGGGCCGGGTGTGTACGCGCAATGTCGGCTTTGCTGGCGTGTCGGTGTTGGTGGAAGTGAACGTAAGTAGATAGGCGGGCAGGAGCGTTGTGCGGATCAGGCAGAGGCTGCAGCATGTTGTAGCGATAGAGCCGCATGCGTTACCGAAACTACCTTGGAACGGCACGAATGACGCAATTCGTCGCGATGCTTGCCCAGTGAGAAAATAATTATGGGGTTGAAGGGTAGATTCGAAACCGGCAATCCCTCATTACGCTTGATGGTCCCAAAGAAAACAACATGGAGCGCGTTCGGTTCTCTCCGAAAGCCGGACGAGTTCCTCGAACGCCATTACGATCGACTGCTTCGCTGGGGCGTTCTGCTGACTCGAGGCGATGCAGGTTTGGCTCGGGAAGTCGTCCACGACTTGTGCGTCTACCTCATGTTGACGAACGTAGACTTCGACACTGTTGCCAATCTTGAGGGCTACCTCTACACCTCACTCCGCCACGTGTATCTGTCTCGCCTGGATCAGGCCTCTCGCGAGACGCTGCGGTTCGTGAGTGTCGCCGATTTCGACTCAGTACAGTTCGCGCTCCTAGGAAATGATCGGAATGGATCGCTGGCCATCCAGAACGAACTTCGCGCGATTTGTTCCTACGCTGTCTGGCGAAAGGACGCATCGAAGAGTTTCAGCTATTTCATCCTCCACTTCTTTCTTGGATATTTCCCCCGCGAGATCGGGGAACTTGCGATCCTTCCCGTCGCCGCCATCTACAACAAGCTGAAGAGTGCTCGGACCGAGCTAGGAGCGCATCTTTCTGCCATCGACAAAGTCCATTCCATCGATCAAAGCAGTAAGCCGATACCGCCTGAGTCTGTTGTCTCAGTGGCCGTGATGGAGTTCTTCGCCGAGCTTCGCGCAATGATTGCTGAAGCGAGAAAAGGAGAGTGCCTACCGGAAGCCGCGTTATTAGATCTTTATTCGCAGGATCCGTCTTCACCGATTCCTTGCGATCTTCTTTCACACATGGTCAGTTGCGAACGATGCTTGAATGTCATCGATCGTCACTTCCAACGCCCCACTCTGATCGACAGGGATACGCTTGATGGCTTTGACCGCGGACTCAACATGCAGGGACCCGCGCCCCGCATAGACGACAATACCTTCGAAATCATGCGCCGACACAAAGAGCGCATCTTCCACCATCGGCCTCAAGCGTTGTTCATCGCCGTGAATGGCCGCGTCCTAGCGTTCCACGATGTACATGGGACGGAAAGCACACTCGCTGCGCGACTGGACTACTCCGAGCGGCCTGACTTTGTGGAGGTCTTTAGCGAGCAGCAGGTTCGACTCGCGCTGATTTCCATTGGGGACGCTCCACCCAGCGGACCGTCAACCCTGTCGCAAAGCATCTCTCTCAGTGAACGTCGAAGGTTGAATCTTAAAATCACATTCGACGGACTTGGTATTCACGGCGAAGCTATCTACTTCGATCCTGATGCGTTTCCCGTCCATCTAGAGTTGAGCGAAGGCGCCAATGCTCCGGCCATAACGCCCACACAGAACTTGGGGCGACGTCTGTCGGTCAAGGAACTCCTCTCAACCCTGTTCCCATCGCCTGTCGGCGCATGGATTCTTGCAACTGTTCTCGTACTCGCGACGGGAGCCTACCTCATCCATCACGTCGGCGTTGCTCGTGTCGACGGGAATGCAGTGCTTGATCAAGCGGTTCAGGCGGAAGCAATGGCGATGGTGGAGGCTACGAAGCATCAGACCCTGGTGCTGGAAGAAACAAGCTCCAACGGTCAACAACTCAAGGGTGTTGTTGAAGTGTGGCAACAGAATGGTCGCTCCATGCGACGTCTCTATGACACCCATCATCATCTTCTTGCGTCGGCGTGGAACAGTCGAGACGGACACGCGGATGAATCGACCGCTCCAGAAGGTGCAATCGTTGACCACGCGGCACGCCAGCTTCTTGAGAATGATTTATGGAAGCGTGACGTATCGCCGCAAAGCTTCCGCAGCCTGGTGGGTAAAACCGTACAGGCTGCAACCGATGCGGACGGGTATACGCTCAGCGCCTCCTTTGGACCGCAGCTGGAAGGGCATGTCGACTCGGGTGTCCTTGTGCTCGATAAGCATTTCAAGGTTGTTCGAGAAGAGTTGCATCTGGGCAGTACGTCGCCGATCCGGAGCGCTAAATTCGTCTTATTGACGCAAGAGTTTGAGCCGTCGTCGCAAGTTCTGGATAATGTGTTCTCTGAGCAAAAGAGTCAAGGTGGATCAACCGATGTGCCAGGCCGAACTGCTTCAGAGCGCCAAAGTTCGACAACGTCCGAGACGAAGTTGGTTCAGTTGCAGGTCGAGACGCTGTACGCGATGACAAAGATGCAAGCCGACATTGGAGAGCCGTTGCAGATATTGAGAACGCCAGATGGGCGACTGTTGGTATCGGGAGTTCTATCGAGCGAATCGCGAAGAGCAGAAATCGTGTCAAGGCTGAAGACACTGCCAGAGCAACAACTCCTGATTGTGAATCTGAACACCCAAGGCCAGTACGATGCCAATGCGTCTTCACTCCCGAGGAGCAAGGCGCTTCCCGTTAGCGTCTATAGTGTAACGGGCGCTGAGCCCCCTGCAGATGCCCTCATCAAGAGGTACTTCTCGACCTCCGGCAGATCGAATGACGATCAGAAGATGGCTGCATCCCAGTTTTCGCGCGACGTGCTCGAGAATGCTCAGCGTGCCTTGCAACATGCGTATGCCTTGGATCGGTTGAAAACAGACTTCACCATGACCGAGCTTCGACTCGCTGGGCCCATCTATCAGCAGCAGTGGGCAGAGATGGCTGCAACACATGCTGTCGAACTACAAGATCAATTGAGTGCGTTAGAGACTCAACTCGCTACCATCGCTCCATACAACAAAGGGCCCGAGCTGTTAATCGACGCAGGCACAGCCCCCATCGACAATCCGATGATGTTCGCACATACCGTTTCCCAGCTGCTGCGTAAGACCCAAGAGCTAAATCGGACAATCGGGCTTGCATTTACGTCCAACGCCGCTCAAACCTCCGGTCAGAATGCCGTGGACTTGTTGGCACACGCAAGAGCATCCGTGCCCATGGAAGAAGTGACAAGAGCCGCGGACTTTGCACAGCAGCTTTCCATGTCTCAAGCGCCTCATGCAGGAAAGAACAATCGGGGCAGCTCTCTGCCTTCTCCTGGTAATCCGTGATGTGGTTTAGGGGGAGAAGTTATAGAGCCTGCCTGATCTGTCCTTTCTGGCTCGCAAGCATCAACGTGCTGTCGATGCGTCTCATTGCGCAGGTCAGTACTGCGAGTGTGATGGGAACAGTTGTTGACGTGACGACGGCTCGCATCGCCGATGCGGACGTGAAGCTAGTCAATCTTCTGACGGGTACGGAGAATGACTCGAAGACGAACCGCAGTGGAGCGTTCCTGATGCCCGGTATTATTCCGGGCGACTACACGTTGGAGATCGACCGCGAAGGCTTTGCTGCGGTGCAGGTCACCGGCATCACGCTCCACGTAGGAGATACGAAGAATCTGCTCATACGCATGCGGGTTGGCTCTGTCTCCCAAACCGTGAATGTCGAGCAAACAGGCACATCGCTTGATAGCGGTGACATCTCGGTAGGCACGGTGGTCGACAAGGAGTTCGTGGGGAATCTGCCCTTAAACGGTCGAAGCTTTCAGGACTTGATTGACATGACTCCCGGCACTCTTACGCAGAGTCCGCAAGTGACGGGACAGACGTTTGGAGGACGTGGAACCTTCAGTGTGAACGGCCAGCAGGTGGATGCGAACGGGTATACGGTCGACGGTGTCTCTGCAAATGTTGGCACGGGCACACTCGCTGGCCATCAGAAATTTGCGAGTGACGGCAGCGTTGCTGGACTCACAGCGTTAGGCACGACGCAAAGCCTCGTCGCGGTCGATGCTCTGCAAGAGTTTCGGGTGTTGACGTCTACGTATTCGAGTGAGTACGGACGGTCGCAAGCGGGCCAGCTTGTTCTGCTCACGCGGTCCGGCACCAGCACCCCTCACGGCACCCTCTTCAACTACGTGCGAACAGACGCGCTCGACGCGAACGACTGGTACACGCGCTTCAATCATGCGGACAGACGTACAACCTATCACCAGGATGATTTCGGGGGGACTCTGGGCATGCCCGTGTCTGTCCCCGGTATGCATCGAGGAACAAGCAAGGGATTCCTGTTTCTTTCATATGAAGGCCTTAACGTTCAACAACCATCGGCACCACAAGTACAGTTCGAACCTCGCCTGAGATTGCAGGGAGAGGCCGCGGGAGATCTTCAGCCGGTGCTTAACCTCTTTCCGCAAGGCGATTACGGTACTGAGTATCCATCCACAGACTCGACTGGATTGGCGCCGTACGCAGGCGGTGCAACCTCGTATCCTGGCATCGTCAACGCGACGAGCGTCCGCTTTGATCAAGCGTCGTCCTTTCGTTTTAACGGGTTCTTTCGCTATGGCGAAACGCCGAGCAGCAGTGAAGCCGGTAGCCTCTCGTCACTGACTCGCGTGCATGTCGACACGCGCACCTTAACTGCAGGGTTCGATGCACAACTCGGAGCGCGAGCCAGCAATGATCTGCGGGTAGGCTATGCTGCAAGCCACGCTTCGTTGGCGACATCACTCGACAACTTCTCCTACTCCACGTCGTTCCACTACGGCAATAGCCTCAACACTCTTATGGGGCTGCCATCATCGACAGACGGCTCAAGTGCCGACGTCTTCATTCAGATACCGGGTGCGGGGCCATCGGAGATTCTGACCGACCACGCTTCAGGCAGACTCGAGCAATGGAACCTGCGAGACACGATCAGTGCCCAGGTTGGCGGGCACCTCCTACGCTTTGGCTTCGATCAACGACGCGTCGTCTCCACTATCCGGCCTCCTGCGCTCAGTGTTGAAGCGGACTTCTTCAGCACGAATGCCCTAACGCGGAATCTGTCGTCTGCCATGTCTATCACAAGGAACGGGACAGCCAAGCCCGTCTTCGAGCAGTTCGCCGCGTTCGTTCAGGACGAGTGGCGGATCGCGAAAACGTTCACCGTCTCGTCAGGCCTTCGATGGGAGATAGCACCGCCTCCGCGTGGTAGCGACGGCAACGATGCCTACACATTGCTCGGGGACGTGAATGCTCCGTCAACGCTTAGCCTGGCCAGCAGAGGCACGCCCCTTTGGCGCACGGGGAAATTCAACGTCGCTCCGCATGCGGGCGCTGTCTGGTCACCCATAGTAACGCCCGGAAAGGAATTGCTGTTACGGGGAGGAATGGGAGTCTACTTCGCAACGCCGAATCAGGCTGCGGTGGAATCGTTCTCAGCGATGGGCTTTTCCGAGACAAGACATCTATCGAATGTGCCGGTTCCCATTACTCCAGCGCAGCTAGATTTTTCAACGCCTTCATACGGGACCGCAGCGGTCTTCGCATTTCCTCATCACCTCCAGCTACCGTATGCACTCCAATGGAACGTCGCGCTTGAGAAGTCGCTAGGAAGAAGTCAAACAATCGATGTGTCATGGGTTGGAACCGACGGTCGCAGGCTACTCCAAAAGCAACTTAGAAATGTTCAGGGACAGAACCCGTTGTTGGGTGAGATCTATTTCTTCCCGGGTCAGGTCACGTCCAGCTATCAGGCTTTGCAGATCAAGTTCCAACGAAGCCTCAGCAAGGGGCTGCAGGTCCTTGCAAGCTACGGATGGTCGCACACTCTGGATTACGGCTCGACCGCCCCGGCCTTTCCCTTGAGTCGAGGGAACTCTGACCTCGACGTCCGTCACAATCTCCAGGCAGCGATCACATGGGATCCACACTTCCATCCGAACGCACGACCAGGGAGCACTTTGTTCTCGGGATGGGCCATTGACGGAAGACTCAGTCTTCGCAGCGCTTTTCCAATCACACCTCTAGGAAACATCTTCTCTGACTCAGCCACTGGCAATCGTTATTACAGTGGAGTCGACCTACTACCCAGACGCTCGCTCTACCTCTACGGCGGACAGTATCCCGGCGGCAGAATCATCAATGGCGGGCCCAATGTAACCTCGCCCGCCTTTGCACTACCGAGCGGAACCGCCGCAGGCAATGCTCCGCGCAATCAGTTGCGAGGCTTCGGCGCTTCTCAGGTGAGCTTGTCGGTACGTCGAGACTTCTCGTTGCGGACAAAGCTCAAACTTCAATTCAGGGTAGACGGATTCAACGTCTTCAATCATCCGCAATTCGGATATATCGACCCAACCCTTATGGATGCACTGTTTGGTCAGGCGACCTTGATGTTGAATCAGAGTTTTGGCTCCACGGGATCACTGTATGAATCGGGAGGTCCGCGATCATTACAGATCGCACTTCGGCTGCACTTTTAAAGCAAGTAACAGATTTCAACTCCAACGACGTAGTCAGACGTATCTCTCGAAAAGTCCCTTCACCTAGACTGCGCTGATAGGGAACGAGGAACGCCGTCCACGGAAGTGACGCTGTTGGATTGATGCGAAATCGCCAACTCACTCATTTAGCCGTGATCGGCAAGCGGAATCGGATTCCGCCAGTGAAGTTCTTTGGCTGGATCAGCAATCCGTCTGCTTTCATGATCTCGCTGCGCTCCCTCTGAAAAGAGAAATATCCCCTCTGGACACCCCTAAAGAGAAAAGAAAAGTCTAGACAAGCGAGAGAGAATCTCTGCGGGCCGTTCCCTCCCGCAACGCCCACCCTAAGAGTTGTTGTGCGTTGGCACGCACGGATGCGGTAACCAAACCTTGCTGAGGGCTCCGCCCTGGCGCGGCGCAAGGGTATCCCCAGTCTTCCGCGCCTTCGGCTTGTGCAGACCTTCGCTGCGCTTCGTCCTTTCCGCTCCAAGGATGGGAGAGCCCCCTCCCCTTGCACCTTGCCGCCCCGCCGTTCGCCACGTGGGCGTTCGGCATATGCATGCCGCGTTTCTACGCGGAAGTGCAAAAGCCAAATGCAAGGAGCAGAGCACCTTGAGCAGAACACCATGAGCCGCAACACCGAGAACCTCGCCACCATCGACAGCAAGAAGCCCCTCACCAAACAGGAATTGATCGCCGCCAACATCAAACTTCTGATTGAGCAGTTAAAAGCAGGACACTCCGGTGCCTTGACCCACTAACTCACCGCCATGGGACGGTTTCACGCCTATTCCTTCGGAAACGTCCTGGAGATTGCGCGGCAGATGCCCACGGCGACACGCGTCGCCGGCGTCTGGACATGGAAGAACCTTGGCCGCTCGGTGAGGTCTGCACAGAAGGGAATTCGTATCCTTGGCCCCATCGTGGCGTACGAGCTTGAAAGTGGACCACGAGGAATGGTTGTCAACATTTCGGCAGCGGTTCTGATAAACCCTCGACGAAAATATCCAGCCCCACCACTCGCTCTGCATATTGCATAAGGAGTTAAGTGAGCGAATGGATTTCGAGAAGCGCCACGCTGTAGGGAGGCAGCGGAAGCGAAAGGTCTCTCGTGTATTCCGGCTTGGTAGTTACTGGATTGAAAGCATCAGGATGGTCGATGGATGCTGTGGTCATCATCTCCTTGCTGATGCGATGAAGCGTAACCGTCGCAGATGTGGGGGCATTCTTCCCTTTCAATCGCACCAGGACCGTGTTCGCGCGTCCTTCATAGTTAACAGCCTTCACAATGATCCGCTTCCAATTCGTGCTGGCAGTCACTAGGGCGTCGACGGAGCCGGGATTCCAGCCTTTTGGAATGGCTGTAGAGATTTTGTCAATCAACGATGCGTTGTCATTGATGGACTGAAAGCTTCCTTTTGCGGTAGCGACAAGGCGCTCAGCAAAATGCTCTTGAAACAACTTCGAGATGGGATAGCCTCCCCCCGGAAACCAGGTGACATGATCGTGATAGATCGCGGCTGTCCAAGTTGGGTCGTCAGTGGTATTACGCATGAGCAGGGCGGGGCACGTCATCGTGAGTTCCGGTCCAAGCTCCTCATACATCATGAGGCTGCCGGCAGCATGCAGGCCTGCCCGCCAGTCGTAGGTATGTTGCAGGCTCCATTCCAACACGCCTATCTCAAGGTGCGGGTGCTTCGAGGTGCGAATGTAATCTCTCAGCTTTTCCAGATAGTTGCGGATGCGACCGATAGCAGTCTCAAAGTTCGCCGGCTCGTATTCGTAGTTGTGGCAACCTAACAAGTCAAAGTTTGCACCTGCGAGATCGATGACCGTTTCGCTCCAGTCCATATCATTCGAACGTTTTTGACCGCAGGCGATGATCTTCGCGTTTGGCGCGACCTCTCGCAATCGCGGACCAAATATATTGACGATCGCTGCGTAGGATTCTGCGGTAAAGCCGTTGTTCATCGGCTCGTTGTCGATCTGTAAAAGCCTTACGTTGTGAGGTTCAACATGACCATTGGCTGCACGAACCTTCCCCCACTCGGTTGTCGGCGGATCATTCATATAATGCACCCACTCCAACGCGTACTGAACTTCTGCTTCCGAAGTGTTCTGCGCTTTCAGCGTGATGAGTGGTTCTGCTCCGACTGTCTTGCATAGCTTGAGAAACTCATCCGTGCCAAAGCCGTAATAGTCGGAATATCCGCCCCAAAAAACATTCGGGTGATATCCCCTCGCTTCGTATGGGCCAATGCCTTCTTTCCATCTGTAGGTCGATGCGAACGATCCCCCGGGCCACCGGATGAAGGCCGGCTTCAAATCTTGTAATGCCTTGAGCAGATCCGGACGAAACATTCCGTTTCGCCGCACGTCTGCGCGTGCAAGTGAGACGAAGTCGAGCAGCAGGGAACCGCGGCCTGTTGCGGTAAGTTCGATCGAGGCCTGTGTGTCATGGACCGTGCTTGTGAAGTGAAACGGCACACGATGCCATTCCCCCTGTTTCAAGTTCAACAGTACTGTCGCGATTGGCTTGTTCTCTGAGCTAAAGACATGCAACGACAGATGCGGACTCCCTTCTTCCTGTTTCACCCAAAGGAATCCATCGTAGTCTATGCCTCTCTCCAAGAAGATCCGTTTCTGAGAAATGGAGACGCGTCCGTTTTGAAGATGCATGCGAACTGCTTTCGTGCTGTTCTGAAAGCTTGAGTCGACAAGCTCCACCTGACCGCCATCTGAGGTCGGCGTCCAGAACGCTTCGAAATCCTTTCCTTCAAAACCGGCTCCGCGGATTTGCTCTGCAAACAAGCCATCTTCCACCGAGTGATTGATGTGTTCGAGAAATTGTCCATAGATACCGCGATTGATTGCTCTGGTGGTTCTGTCAGTGTCCACTAACAGGACAGTAATGGGATCGGTGGATGCTTCGTGGGTTTGTAGGAGTTGCGCGCCGATCGAGGAGAAAGGCATGGTCGCTGTGAGTGCGACCGTGCTGCGGAGAAAGTGTCTTCTGTCCATTGAATGAGTTCCAAATTCTAGAGGAGAGCTTGTCGTACGGAGTGGCTAAGTGGCGTTCTCGGGTCACCGTTTCATTCGGTGCTTAGCTCAGAAGGACGCGCCTCACATCTCCGTCGGGATCGTTCTCCATGCGGCAGGTATTGTCGAACACCATCGTCTGGCAGTGAGTGGGATCGGTTGGCGTCCAAACCAGACCCGGCTGACTAGGATTGCCTGTGCGTGCGAAATTCGCCCATGCAGTACTCATCTTTTTCGCCAAAGCCTGAGCCTCAGGCGTATTGCCTGTGCCTTGTTCACAGCGCTTTGCGTTGTCAAAACAGAATTGAAGCTCGGAGGTATGCCAGGCGCCCGGTACACCATCAAGGATGGGCGTCTGCCAGGTGAAGTAGTAGGCGTAGGCAGGGGCAGAGTGGAGGTCATGCTTTAATCCTGCCATCTTCGCAACATTATTGCGGACGGCGAGGCCATTCAAACCTGGATTGCCGCTGCACATATATGCCAGTGTCTGAATCTTCTTGTGCGGGTAGTTCTTCTTGAGACCGGCGATGATCTTGTCCGTCCTCGCATCGCCGTAGGTCTTGGCGAGGCCCGCGCGCCATTCTTCCTCGGTGGGCCGATAGCTCATGCGGTTTCCCTCTTCGCTCACTGAACCAATGAGCATGGGCACCGTCTTCGAGATTTCCGGGGCCGTATCGAAGAACGAGCGCAGAGTGATGTTCTTCCCATCTACACATGGGGACCATCCAACACGTGGTTTCCCAGGCGCGCCAGAACCGCCAACGAGCGGTCCTGAGGGATTGACCTTTGCCACAGCAGCGTTGCCTGCTGCAATCAACTTGCTCCACTCCATCTTCTGCAGTGCTTGCATGTCATTGGCTGGCAGACCAAGATCTTTCATCACCAATCGGGCAACTTCCTTCTGTTGCTCCCGCGTGGGAATATTGCCACCGCCTCCAGATTGAACAGAAGCCCTGTGAAATAGGCCGGAAGCAGAAGGCATTCCCATGAGCGTCGTGACCTTGGAGCCACCACCGGACTGCCCGTAGATCATGACTCGGTCAGGATCGCCACCGAAGTGTTCGATATTCTCACGAACCCATTTGAGCGCGGCCACGAGGTCCGTCATGCCGACGTTGACGGAGTCTTCATACGCCGGGCCGCCTACCTCAGATACGTCAAAGAAACCCAGCATGTTGAGACGGTGGTTCACCGAAACCTGGACTACCTCGTGATTGCGAGCCATCTGCGTCCCGTCATGCGCCGACAGTTCATACGAAGATCCGAAGCTGTAGCCGCCGCCGTGGATATAAAACATGACAGGCAATCGCGCATTCAGATTTGGAGTCCAGATGTTGAGCTTGAGCATGTCTTCGCTTAACCAGCCGTCATTCCAATCCAGCAAGAAAGACTGTTCGACCGCCGTCCATGCGTGAAGGGTTTGAGGGCAGTTCGCTCCATAGACCAGGCAGGGCAATTCGTCGGACCACGGCTTCGGAGCCATCGCTGGCAACCAACGATTTTCTCCGCCGGTGTTCCGGCCGTAGGGCACACCTTTGAAGGTGTAGACCCCGTCACTAAGATAGCCTCGCACTTTGCCGTATGCCGTCTTGGTGACGGCGCTCTGAGGAGTAGAGCAGGAACCAGTTTGTTGGTGCGAACCTGGCTTGATCGCTTCTGCAGCGTTTGCACTCGGCACCGAGAGGCTTAACCCCGCCGATGCCGAAAGTAAGATCGCCTCCCTGCGGTTCAAAAATCCGTTCCGGTTCAGCCTGCTCATGCTTCTCTCCCTGTGGTTGGCATCGCAACAATTGGCCAAGCTTTATGACACTTGGACGCGCAACAAAAGTAGGGAGAGAGAGACTATCGTGTCAAGATAAATTGTCGATGCGAAGTAAATAAGCGATGCGGAACCAGATCGAAGCGTTTCGATCAACAATGTCGTTTTTGCTGAAAAAACGCTGGAAAAATGGCCATCTCTCCAGCTGGTCTGCGGTAAATCTAGTCAACACTGATTCGATGGAGAATGTTTTAGTTTGTGAAGGAGATAATCAGACACCCGGGACATCTTGACGTTCCGTTTGTATCGCAATCAAGAAGAACTAAACATCATTGCCTTACCAAGGAGAGAACGAGCGTATGGTTCACCGGCGAGAGTTGCATAGATCGCTTACATCGGCACGTCATTCGAGGTTGTGTACCATTAACCCCTCAGGCGTCATCGAATTCGATAACACCTCCGAGGTGAGACATGGCTGCTTATATGAAAAGCGATGAGGCGATCGCACAGCTGAGCCCCGAACAATTCCAAGTCACGCAGAACAATGGAACCGAGGCACCGTTCGAGAACGAGTTTTGGGATCACCACGAGCCAGGCATATACGTTGATGTCGTGTCCGGTGAACCTCTTTTCTCGTCTTTGGATAAATTCGACAGCAGCTGCGGTTGGCCAAGTTTTTCGAAGCCTGTTGAAGCCGAGAATGTGGAGGAGCGGCACGATAACTCCCACGGCATGAGTCGCACCGAGGTTCGCTCGAACCACGGTGACAGCCATTTAGGACACGTCTTCGATGATGGTCCCCAAGAAATGGGAGGATTGCGTTACTGCATCAATTCGGCATCACTCCGATTCGTTCCCCTTGATGAGCTTGAGAGCGAAGGTTACGGGGAATATCTCAAGCGCTTCGATTCCAAGAAATTGTGAGCCTGGGAATTCAGGCGTCCGCGAAGTCCAACTCATCTAAAGGATCTGAAAGCACGGATCAGAGAGGCTGAAGATCGACTTTGATACTTAATTCCTGCTCCTCCCCCAGAAATAACTGGTCGTCTCCGCTACTGGACTGATATTTCCAAGTCTTGAAGCCCGGTGTCTGCACTTCTAGAGTGACCCTCGAGTTCGGCATCAGGACCGAAGCGTCTCCCTGATCTGAAAATCCCTGCTGGAAAACAATCTTGGGGTTTATTACCAGTCGAAGAACCACAGTAGCACCAGGAAACTTCTCATGCTGCGGTGTGACGATTGAAAGCTTCAAGAGACCGGAAGGGTTCGGGAGTTTGATAACGTATGGAGTTCTCTGATGCCCAGAAACAATCACTGGCGAATTGACGAACGAATCGCGGTAGAGCAGAAACCGACGGTCTGGAATTCTAAGCGTACGGTCAGAAGCAAGCATCTCGTACTTGCCAACGGGAATATTGGCAAATGTAAATTTCCCCTGACTGTCAGTTTGCGCGAGGAGACCGGTCGGTCCGGGACCATCAATCCTCAGTGCTTCGACTTTGACTCCCCTGGTCGGTCGATTGCTTGGGTCAACGACCTGTCCAATAAACATCCCCGCCGTTTGGCCTGAACAACATATGGGATACAGAACCACCATCGCGAACAGGTTGCGTTTCACCATACACACCCCTAAGAAGTTGTTCCCACGGATGAGGAAGACGTGCCATGGATCAGAATCGTCTCAGAGGAGTCTAGATCAATCGATCTCATGGTGCCGATATCCCGCGTTGATCGCGAGGCAAACCCTTCGCACGATCTGGCCTGACTGGCCTCACACGAACAACATCGAAGCGGTTCTGAGGGAGGAGGCATCCTCCCTCGCTGCGATCGTTCTACGATCTGCGCTCCCCACCTCAGCGGGCTGTTCCTTCCCGCAACGCCCTCCCTGAAAGCCGTTGTGAGCTGCTGCGCACGGATGCGGAAACCAAACCTGGCTGAGGGCTCCACCCTGGCGCGGCGCAAGGGGTATCCCCAGTCTTCCGCGCTGCGCTTGTGCAGACCTTCGCTGCGCTTCGTTCTTTCCGTTCCGCTCTGCTGCTCTCCAAGGATGGGAGAGACCCCTCCCCTTGCACCTTGCCGCCCCGCCGTTCGCAACGTGGGCGTTTGGCATAGGCATGCCGCGTTTCTACGCGGAAGTGCAAAAGCCAAAGCAAGGAGAGCAACACACCATGAGCCGCAACATCGGCAACCTCGCGCAACTCAACGCGAAAGTTGGTCCGCAACCTTTTTCACACCCGCTTGAGCGCAGACTTCATCCTTATCTCCTCCCGGAGCTCCTCCCACCCCAAGCGCCGCTACGATTTTTCCATCTTTCATGAACGCCACGGCGCCTGGAAGGGCCATCACGTGTGATACCGTCGCCAGCCTCGGTGCATAAGGGTTCGTCTTCGTGAGTTCGTAAAATTTGCCACTCGTGTCGAAGTGGAACATGGGGCCGAGCGTAACGACACCATATGCCTTTTCATAACTCGACTCTTGGGTATGTACCGTTGCGTTGTCTCCTCGCAACTCCACTTGCGTGACGCCATCCATATCTACGACTGTGGCTGTGACTTGATAACCATTTGCTGTGCACACTCGTATCGCCTCCAAAGAAGCGTCGAGTGCCAATTGTAGGGGGAGCTGGTAACGATAGCTGTTGTTTGGTGGGTTCGTGGATTGAGCCTGTGTCGCGATTGCTACCGCAGCAATCGTAAGCGATGTGAGCAGACTTGGTTTCATAACATCTCCTCCTGTCCTGTTGTGCAAAGTTGCACGTTGAGAGGTGGCTACATTTAGACGAATTGCGGAGCCTGCTAGAGGCAGATCCCGCACGAAGTGTTCGACTACTTCAATTTCCGGCGATCCGTTTTCGTGACCCGGTTCAAATAGCCACCGCGTTTGTATTGATCAGTATGGGCGTCAGAGAACACAAACGAAATTGAACCAAGGTATTGCTCACGTCGCCTTAGGCCAGAGCCCTTAAAGATCCGAGTCACTCACCCCGTGAATCTTGTGACCAATACCAAGGTGTTGCTCATACTATCGTTCAATGTGTTTCGTTCGCTAACCGTGGTGTGATTCGACCAGAGCCAAATCATCGGACCGATGGCTCAAGAGGAGCAGCGATTATGAAGATTCTGCAGGTACTCACTTCCCATGATCAGCTCGGAAATACAGGGCGGAAAACCGGATTCTGGTTAGAAGAAGGAGCAGCGCCGTACTTTGTGTTTCGAGACGCTGGTGTCGATATTACCCTAGCATCGCCCAAAGGCGGCCAGCCTCCAATCGACCCCAAGAGCGATCTTCCAGACAATCAGACGCCAGCTCAGGTGCGCTTCAAGAAGGACGCAGAAGCAATCAAAGCTTTCGCGAATACCGTCAAGCTCGCCGACGTAAGTGCGAAGGATTTCGACACCGTTTTCTACACCGGAGGCCATGGGCCGATGTGGGATCTGGCGGAGGATCCGGTTTCCATTGCGCTTCTCGAAGCGTTCTACGATTCCGGAAAGCCGATTGCGCTGGTTTGCCATTCTCCTGGCGTCTTGCGCCATGTGAAGTACAAGGGGGAACCGTTAGTGAAGGGCAAACAGGTGACTGGTTTCACGAACGGGGAAGAGGAAGAGGTTCAGCTAACAAAGGTCGTCCCATTTCTCGTTGAAGATGAGTTGCTAAGACTTGGTGCCATCTTCGAAAAGAAGAAGAACTGGGAACCCTTCACAATCACGGATGGGCGACTGATCACCGGTCAGAATCCCGCGTCCTCAACACTGACAGCTCAGGCATTGCTCAAACTTGTTAGGTCAGCCGTGGCGGCTTAGCGGCTGCCAAAATCTATATCGACTACTGAGAGTTGCTTCGGCGCGATTGCGACCTCAGCAACTCTCACTTCTGTACTGAGGTGATTACGATGGCTAATACTTCGCCAGAAATTCCGCATGAATCCGCCGCGGCTTCTAAAGCACTCGAGATGAGCTTTGAGCTCTCTGTTGTGCCGGTCAAAGACGCGGACCGCTCCAAGAACTTTTACCAGAACCTCGGGTGGGCTTGCGACCTCGATTACAAAGGTGCCAATGGGTATCGCGTTATTCAGTTAACGCCAGCCGGATCCCGTTCGTCGATCATTGTTGGCAGCGGCTTGACTGATGCTGCGCCTGGATCCGCTCGAGGAATGCACTTGATCGTTTCGGACATTGTGGCAACCCGAAAGGATCTGCTTCAACGAGGTGTCATTATAGGTGAGATTTTTTACGATCCGACAGGTATCTTTCATCATGCGGATTCGAGCTACTTAGCTTCTGGACCAAACCCGGAGCGGAAGAGCTATGCTTCCTACGCATCGTTCCAGGATCCCGATGGTAACGTTTGGATGCTTCAAGAGATAACGGCGCGACTGCCGCCACACACCGAAGCTGACGAAACGCATTTTACGCCGCAGTTGATGGAAGAAGTACATCGGGAGTTTCAACGCGCCTAAGGGCGCGTTTCCCGGTGGCACTGAAGCGATGCTTCAGTGTATGAACAACCGGCTCAAGGGTTATCTTTGGACACTGCGTTCAATCGATCGATTCTTCACGTGTATTGTCTTGTGCATGGGTAGCGCCGAGAGCTCCGTCCACCTCGTCAGCAATCGTTGAGAGCGCCTCGGTATGTCGGATCGTCGTTCCGATTACGCGTGCTCGGTCATGGAATCGTGGGGTGCTAAGCACTTCCTTGACTGCACTGAGGATGGTTGGCTCCGAAGGTGAGGAGGTCTTTAGATCCAAGCCTACTCCGGACCAAGCAACGCGCGATGCGACGTAGGGTTTGTCCTCTGTGGTGCCTGCCACGATCACGGGCACACCAAAGCTAAGAGCCTGTTGAACCCCGCTGTAGCCTCCGTTCGTAATGAACACGTCCGCGACAGCAAGGATTGAGCTGTATGGGGCATACCCGAGGACAATGGAGTTGTCGGTCTTATGGATCCGGTCCGAATCCTTTCCACCCGCAGTCGCAATGACGTGGACAGACTCATCCGCGAGTGCTCTGAGAGTAGGGTTCACAAGCTGATCAAGGTTTGCATTGGCCAACGTACCTTGCGTTACAAAGATGATCGGTCGAGTGCGATCGAGCTTATCTACTTGAACGATCCCTTCAGCATGCTGTTCATTCGGGATAATTGGACCGACGAAACGCAAGTTTTGACGACGCTCTAGGAGCGGATATTCGAAATCGTCTGTGCAGAGCTGTAGCAACCTGTCGGGGAGGCGGTACATGGAATCGAACATTTTGAACCCGCCGTCGATTGCGACTCCGAGCGTCTCTAAAACTTCGTCGATATAGCGCGTCCCCGGCAGAACTGCTTCGTCGAATCTCAGACCGTCGGCAATATTTCTTGCTTGACCGGCCACAGACGCATCGGGACCACTGAATGGAGAGGATCCGGCATCACGCCACATGGGGGCTATCACTCCACACGAGATCACGGGTGGTCGAGGTTCCTTTCTGAGCAACAAGGGCAGTACACCCATGAACAGGACATCCACGACAATGGCATCCGCCTGTTTCTCGGCCAAAGCACCCTCCAGCGCCGACAATTGACCGGGGATGCAATCTCCGAAGATACGCTTCAGATGAACGATGTGACCCGAGAATCCTTCTAAGAGTGATTCCTCTTTTGTGAAGAGCGATTTCAGATTTCTCCAGTCATAGTTGGCGCGTCCTGCGAGTGGACGAAACGATATCGACCGCGCCTCCAGGTCTTCTCGGAATGCTTCTGAGGTCAACACCGTCACACGATATCCCCGTTCTTGCAGGTGTTCTGCTACCCGGAGCATCTGAGACACATGGCCGACCAGAGGTGTTGATGCGACTAGGATGTTTGGCATAGTAGCGTCCTCCTAAATGCTTCTGTTGAATTCCGCTAGCGAACCTGTAGATGTAATCAGGAGATGGTTGGCGTCTTCTCACTAAGAGACGCCACCTGTTCTAGGATTTGAGCCGATCGATTCCTTGGCGTCGCATATCTCTCAGCGATGGCCGTTCCGTGATCACAGCAGACGGACAGCGAAGAAACAATTGAACGATGGTATCGCTCAAGGAAGTTACGCTGACTCTTCAAGAGTGGACGCAATTACTGGTTGGGCATTTTTGGTCTGGAGCTATACCAACGTCCGATTGTTTCAACCTGCGTACCGGTTCAGAATTCTGTTCAGCTCCAGCATGCATGGAGACGAACCAGTCGGCGATTGCTGATAGGACATTGCAATGGGCAGCGTGGCAACAGCGCTGCGAGCCAGCTGCATATGCAGCAGCGCTATTGTTACCACCGAACGGCTTAACGAGAGGAACTCCACGGGCTTGGATTCCTCACATGAGGGGTTGATCATGAATGTCCAAATCGATGTATTTCCGCAATGGAGAGACGATGCTTGTCTGCGGGACGGGTTCGCAGATCCGGTGGGTTTTCTTGAGAAGAGCGAGTCGGAATTGGTGAGAGCCGCATGCATGGGAGAACCGGAGGGGTTTGACGGTCTTTGGAGACTGTACTCGAAGAAAATCTACCGAGTCACATTCGCGATCGTCAGGAACCGAGCGGACGCAGAGGATGCTGTCCAGGAAGCTTTCTTCCTGGCATTTCGTGGAATTGTTAGTTTCGAGGAACGTTCCTCGTTCTACTCATGGCTCGTGCGAATTGCGAGGAACTCTGCACTGTCAATCCTGCGCAGACGCCGACGTGCTCGAATCGATTTCTTCGAGACCCTTACGCCGTATGAGGGGGGCGGGATCAGCATGGATCCACATGATGACTCGCCCAGTCCTGAAGAGATTTGTTGCGGGGAACAGAGGCGCGAAATCCTTCGCAGGGCGGTTGATAGGCTTCCGGGAATTCTCAAGGGCGTAACGGCAGCTTGCGTTCTAGAAGAATCCTCAATTCAGGAAGTAGCGTCGCAACTGAACATCTCGCGGGCCGCCGCAAAATCAAGACTTCATCGGGCTCGCGTCAGTTTGGGAATGATGCTTGCTTCATCTGGTAACGGGCCATCTGGCGGGCGATCTCTTCAGGGAGGGACAAGCGATGTTTAGGCGTTTTGTTGGAGTTCTTCTACTCATCCTGGCTTTTACAGAAATGCGCACCGCGTATTGTGACGCGTTAGAAAGGCAACCTCCGATGAATACTAAAGTTCAATACCGAACGGTCACTGTCGATGGCCTCTCAATCTTTTATCGCGAGGCGGGGCCCAAAGATGCCCCGACGATCCTGCTTCTGCATGGTCTTCCTTCCTCATCGAGAATGTTTGAGCCACTCTTTGCGCGGCTAGCAAACAATTTCCACCTCATTGCTCCTGACTATCCTGGATTTGGGCATAGTGATTGGCCGGCTCCGAATCAATTCCAATACACCTTCGATCACATTGCGAACGTCATGAACGACTTCACGGTGGCCGTGGGTTTGAAGAGATACGTCCTCTATATGCAGGATTATGGTGGACCGGTCGGCTTTCGAATGGTGCTTCAGCATCCAGAGCGAGTGCGATCCCTCATTGTGCAGAATGCTGTGGCGCACAACGAGGGATTAGGTCCCAACTGGCTTCCAAGGCGTGCGTACTGGGCGGATCGCAAAGCTCATGAGGAAACGCTACGAGAAAATCTGTTGTCTTTCGAAGCTACCAAGAAACGTCATCTTGGAACTGATCCACGGATCGAACTCTATGACCCAGATCTGTGGACGGATGAACATGCCTTCTTGACTGCTCCCGGCCAAGCGGACATTCAGACCGAGCTGTTCTACGACTATCGGACAAACGTGGAAGCCTATCTCTCGTGGCAAGCATGGATGCAGCACACAAAGCCCAAACTGCTCGTCCTGTGGGGGAAGTATGACACGTCCTTTGATATAGGCGAACCGGAACGTTATCGCAGCGACGTTCCGAACGCAGAAGTACACGTTCTGAATACCGGCCACTTCGCACTCGATACGGATGCAGACAACATCGCGGACCTGGTGCGCAATTTCGTCAAGAAAACGTGGTGAGAGGATATCCAGCAACTATCCAGCAACTCTGTGCGAGAGAGGGCGATGAGAAGCGCGACCTCTAGAGCGCATTCTCCTCCATGAATCAGCAAGTTGCCCTGCCGTGAAGACAGGGGCACGGAATCGCAGCGCTCCTGCTCTTAGCCTCATCGACACAACGAGCGCCGTTACTCCAAAGGGCACCGTTTTCTCCGTGGACGAAGAAGGCGCAAAGCGTATCCAACAAACATTTCCTATACGAAAGTGTCGCTGATACTTAGGTCCGATTGATTGGACTAGTAGTGACACAGCCTAATGAAGAAACCGGAGGCAGTTATGAACGCTACCTATCGAGAGGGCGCTGTCCGAGTCACTCATCATTCAAGTTCTTTTTGGCGCGTAACCTTTGACCTTCCTCCATTGAACATCTTTGGCCCTGCGAATATCCCCCAGCTTGAGGAAGTGGTCAGTTCTATCGAACGCGATTCAGATCTAAAGGTCGTTGTATTCGATAGCGCGATCGAGGGCTTCTTCTTAACTCATTACGATCTCCGTCCAAGACCAGAAGAGTCAGCAGTATTTCCTCCAGGACCAACGGGACTTCCTGCGGTACCCGACATGTTTGTCAGACTGAGCCGTTCCCCAGTGGTCTCGATTGCATCAATTCGCGGCCGTGCAACCGGTGTTGGTAGTGAACTGGCGTTAGCGAGTGACATGCGTTTTGCTAGTCGCGAAAAGGCGATTCTGTCGCACTGGGAAGTTGGAGCGGCTTTGGTTCCAGGCGGAGGGCCGATGTCGCGTATGCCTCGCTTAATGGGGCGGGGACGTGCGCTGGAGATTCTTCTTGGGGCGGATGACGTCCCCGGCGACTTGGCTGAACAGTATGGCTATGTCAATCGGTCATTTCCTGATCATGAACTCGATGGGTTTGTTGACGCCTTGGCATGGCGAATCGCTTCGTTCGACAAATGGGCGATTTCTCAAACGAAGCAGTTGGTCAACATCAACAGTTTGCCACCCAACGAAGAGTTTCCTCCTCAGTGGCAAGCGTTCACAGAGGCACTGGGAAGGCCTGAGGCGCAGATGCGATTGAAAGAACTCGCCGAGCGAGGCTTACATTTTCCCGGTGATCTGGAAAGCCATCTTGGGCGTTACGTGGGGGAACTAGGAACATCATCAGAAACACCAAGCCACTCAATGGGCTGAGCCTGCAAACTGACGCCAACCATCGAGTGATTCACCTAATAGAACCGTCGGTTCGCCTGTTCGACAGTCTTCGAGCCTGATATGGAAACCAATCTTCCAGTTCTGAAATCTTCGCCACGAGCGTCTTCTGAGTGCGGCTCGACACAGCAAACATTGCGTCCGATATTGAGTTGCGCATTCTGCGTTGTGCTCGCGCTCACTTGTGGTCGTTCGTGTCAAGGACAGGACACAGCAGAACAGCTATCCCAGCTGAAGCGGGAGTACGAGGTTTCAGTCCAAACGTTCGAAGCCCGAATTGCTGCTCTGGAACGACAGATTGCGGAGAAGCAATCCAGAACTACGGCCGTGGACGCTTCGACCAAGAACGTAAGGAATAGTTCTACGGCACAAGATTCCAACCAATTGTCGGAACGTATATCGAAGGCCCTTGCGAGTGATGACGTTGGCGGCCGTTTTCAGGGGAGAGTTCCATCCGAGCCTACGTACGACTTATTGAGAGAGGCCGAAGCGAAGATAGAGGATCTTCAACAACACGACAAGTTGTTCGAATTTCACGGATACCTTCGTTCCGGTTCGGGCGTGAACAGCCACGGTGGACAGCAGGTTGCATTTGCAGCCCCCGGTGCACAAGCGAAATATCGCCTTGGCAATGAAGCTGAAACCTACGCCGAACTGATTTTCGTGAACAATTGGACGAACTCAGTTCACAGCGAAGACAAAGCCTGGTTCCGCAGCGAATTCATGATTCAGGCGAACACGTTGAACGCAACCAACTTCTCGAACTTCGCCAACAGTTCCATCAACGATCAGTACCGCGTTCGCGAGGCATTCGTCCAAGGGGGCGGAATCTTTCCTAGCCAGCACGATGCAAAGGTTTGGGCAGGCGAACGGTATTACCGTCGTCAAACGATATACAGCAACGACTTCTTCCCGCTGGACCTCAGTGGCTATGGTGGTGGCGTCGAGGATATAGACCTCAAAGTCGGGAAGTTAGCTGTTGCCTATATTGGTGTCTCGCGACCTGACGTCGTTACACAGAATGGGAATCTCAACACCAGCCACATTGACACTCGACTGTATGGAGTCAAAGGCCCTCTTGGGCTCTGGAGTGCTTGGTTTGACTACGCTACTTCAAAAGGTGGTGCGTTTACGTCTACGTCCGGAACCACAGGTTCAACATCAGTAGTGAAGGAAACTGTTCCGAGTACGAATGGTTACGCCTATGGAATACGACATCAGCGTCTTGAGTGGCACGGCGGCTACCACACTCTAATCGTTCAGTATGGAACCGGAGCCGCCAGCAACTTCAGTGGACCGGGTATCGGTATGACGATCCCCACGCCAGGGCCCAACGCTCGCGATGCCAAGCAATTCCTCATCACCGAACAGGTCGTCTTGCAGCCCAATGAAAAGTTCGCTGTTATGCCTGTCTTCCTCTTTCAACGGAAGAAGGACTCGACAACACAGAATCAATGGTTGCAGTGGACGTCGTTTGGAGTGAGGCCAGAAGTCTTCTTGACGCGGCATCTTTCAATCACTGGAGATTGCGGATTCGACTACACACATCTATCTGGAGCTTACGAGGGCTGGCTGCGCAAGTGCACCATAGCGCCTCAGATCGGCGCTGACCGCAAGTTCTTCGGAAGACCGGTATTACGCGCGTTCCTTACTTACGCAAGTTGGTCGAAAGACTTTAAAGGAATGGTGGGTGGGACCCCGTTCATCAACTCAACACGAGGACTCACCTTCGGCGTGCAGGTCGAGCATTGGTGGTAACGCATGTAGTCTGTGCCGTTCCATGGAGGACCGTGCGCTCACTTCAATAGCGGCGCAAGGACTGGGGGCAAGCAGGAGGTGGAATCATGTCTTTCGAAATCGTACGGAATCCCATCGCAGAGCAGGCTGGAATGTATCCGCGGTTGTCCTCAGAGCAGATCGAACGCGTTCGTGCATTCGGCGAAATGAGACGAGTTCACGTGGGGGCAGTTCTATATCGCCCGGGAGACTCGACAGTCTCGTTCTTTGTCCTCTTGTCGTCGGCCCTCGAAATAGTACAGCCAACAGCGGCAGGGGAGAGGGCCGTCGTTGATTTGCTTCCCGGAATGTTCACTGGAGAGGCCGGAATGATTGGTGGCCAACCGGCTGTGGTGCTTGCTCGTGTCATTGAGGCTGGCGAAGTATTGGAAGTTAAACCAGAGAGGCTACGTCTACTCGTCTCCCAGGATTCCGAGATTGGCGACATACTCTTGCGGGCTTTCATGCTCAGACGCTTGATGTTGGTTGATCGGCATCTCGGAAATGTATCCGTGATTGGATCCATGCATTCTCCGAGAACCTCGTCCGTCCGAGAGTTCATTGATCGCAATGGTTATCCCTACAACTACGTCGAACTCGAGGCAGATGCTGGTTCGCAGTCTTTGCTTGATCGCTTCGGGGTTGATGCCAATGACATTCCTATCGTCATTTGCAACAACAAGACTGTTCTCAAGAATCCTTCTGCACTTGAATTGGCAGAGGAACTGGGATGGAACGGCAGCGTGAATCGCGATATGGTTCGCGACTTGATTATCGTCGGAGCGGGTCCTGCTGGGCTCGCTGCTGCAGTTTACGCAGCCTGGGGGGGGCTTGATGTCCTCTTGATTGAGAGTCACGCCCCTGGAGGGCAAGCCGGTACGAGTTCAAGAATCGAAAACTATCCGGGCTTCGTTACGGGCATTTCAGGGCAAGAACTAGCGTCGAGTGCGACTGCACAAGCCCGGAAATTCGGTGCAAAGATTTCGGTAGCATGCGCAATCGCGCAGCTTAATTCGTCGCGTTGGCCGTATGAACTTACCGCAGGTGATGGGCATCACTTTCTTGCCAAGACAGTTCTGATCGCTACAGGAGCTCGCTATAAGAAGCCTGATGTGTTTGAGCCATCTAAGTTCGAGGGATGTGGATTGCACTATGCTGCAACTCAAGCGGAAGCCCAGGACTGCAGCAATGAAGACGTCGTAGTCGTGGGTGGCGGGAACTCGGCTGGACAAGCGGCGGTGTTCTTGGCGAGGTCAGCCAGGAAGGTGTACATGCTGGTGCGTTCGTCCAACTTATCCGCAAGCATGTCTCAATACCTGATTCAACGGATCAACGCGAATGCAACCATTGAGCTTCTTCACGACACCGAGCTCGTTGAAGTGAACGGCTACGATGCTGTCGTCTGCGCATCGTGGAAGAACAATCGCACCGGGAAGAAGACAACCATTGCAACCAAGCACGTGTTCTTCATGGCGGGTGCAACTCCTAACTCAAGCTGGTTGACCGGGGCAGTCAATCTTGATGAAAACGGGTTTGTGCTTACGGGGCGCGATCTTCCAGCTTCGACATCCTTCGACAGGATGAGCGCGTGGCCTGCTCAACGCTTACCCCAACCATTTGAAACGGACGTTTTGGGGATCTTCGCAGTAGGAGATATACGAGCGGGAAGTGTTAAGCGAGTTGCGTCTGCTGTCGGCGAAGGGGCTGTTGCAATCAGCTTTGTCCATCGTGCTCTCGCAGAGCTACGGTCGGAGATGCCTTACACGCTTGGATCAAGCGGCAATGCGAGGTTGGAAGGTAGTCAGCTGTGACTTCGCGAGGAGTGTTCCGATACCAAGGTGTAGAACACACCATCGTGCAGTAGTTTCTGTTCGCTGTTCTGTTCAGAATGAGCGGTAGTGAGATTCCACAAAGAGATCACTCGCCAAGTCCTATACCGCTTATGTGCTTTGTCCCGTGACTGCGTATTGACCGAAACCTGGACAACGCACGTTTACCATCTCACCGCAAGAAAACGTCACCCTTGGGGGAACTGTCATGTCAACGAAGAACACAAGTATCACTGCATCTTCTGAAGATCAAGTAGTCAACCCGCTCGACGCTGTACCAGCGGAAATACCGTTCGATGTGCCCTACGGCCCACCGATCTCATTAGACCAAGCCCAGGCTGTCATCCGCGCGGGTGTAGCCGAAGCTACAAAGAGAAATTGGAAGATGAACCTAGCGGTCGTCGATTCTGGTGGCAACCTTGTGGCCTTTCAACGTATGGACGGGGCAATGCTTGCTGCTGCTCAGATCGCTCAACACAAAGCCCGTGCAGGAGCTACCTTTCGGCGGCCAACGAAGGTATTTGAGGATGGCATTCAACTCATGCATCTCAACTATCTGCTCGCCTTTGATGGAGTGATCGCTTCTCGAGGCGGCATTCCCTTGATCACGGAAGGGAAGATCATCGGGGCTATTGGATGCTCGGGCGGAACGGATTCTCAAGACGAAATCGTCAGCGAAGCCGGGGCCGCAGTGATCAAAGGCTGATATCGGCAACCCCGGTTCCGAGAACCTCTTTGATTGTCAGAATTCGAATCGCCAGCAGAAAGGCTATCGAGGACTAACGATCAGATGCTTCTTTCCATACAGACACGACTATCGAGGAGATTGTTATGGCAACCATGAGTGCACCGATGACGTCCACCGCTACAAATCCAACATCAGCGCAACTTCGAATCACTTGTCACTCTCCACAGTATTGGAGGGTGACGATCAATAACCCTCCGCTGAACGTGATGGGACCGGAAATGGTTAAGGAATTTCAAAAGGTCATAAACGCCTTGGAAGCTGACGAGCAAGTGAGAGTTGTCGTCTTCGAAAGTGCGGTTGAAGACTACTTCCTTAATCACTCTGATTTCACAGCGAAGCTCGAAGACTTGACCTCGCTTCCTCCGGGACCAACGGGCCTTCCCCTCTGGCCGGACTTCCTGGTGAGGCTCACGCGTCTACCAGTCTGTTCGATTGCTTTGATTCGCGGTCGTGCGACCGGAAATGGGAGCGAGATAACGCTCGCCTGCGACATGAGTTTCGCCAGCCGCGAAAAGACGATCATCTCGCAATGGGAGGTGGGAGTAGGCATGGTTGCCGGGGGCGGTCCTATGGCTCGATTGCCTGAACTCATCGGCCGGAACCGCGCTCTAGAAGTGTTGTTGAGTTCCGAAGATCTGCGAGCGGACCAAGCCGAATCGTATGGGTACATCAACCGCTCGATTCCCGACAGTGAGTTAGACGCTTATGTGGATGGGTTAGCCACTCGCATCGCGAAGTTCGACAAGTGGGCGATTGGTCAGACGAAACGACTCGTAAACGCCAAACTTCCTCCAGATGTAGAGATTGGTGCTGGATGGGACGCTTGCATTGCATCTCTGGGACGTCCCGCCGCCCAGAATGGGATCAAGGAACTAATGGAACGGGGCTTTCATAAGCCCGGGGACGCCGAAAATCGATTGGCATACTATCTCGGCGTGATTCCCCACTAGGGAGAATCACGCGAACTATTCGAAGGTTGATTTGGCTCGCACGATCTTCTGCAAAGCATCGATCGCAGGAGATCGTACGATGACCGTTTCAAGAGGGAAAACCGCTGCCGGGTTCGTCGGCGAGCCATCTTGTATCTTTCCGAACGATGTGAAGCGGACGTGTTTATGTCAGTGCCTTTGATGCATCGAACTCCATTCTCTGCGTTGAGATCGGATTGGCGCCTCTACGCTTACGAAGCGATCGAACTCGCGATCTTTATGATCTGCGCTTGCGCCTGGGCTGTCCTATTTCTCGATGCTTCCGCCCCCGTCCTTCACATGTGTCCCAATCCAGTCGTCCGACGAGCCATTATGGCTCTAGCCATCGGAGCAACGTCGGTCATCATCATCCGTTCACCCTTCGGCAGGAGGTCAGGTGCGCATTTCAACCCAGCAATCACCCTCACGTATCTTCGTCTCGGAAAAATTGCCACTTGGGATGCCATGTTCTACGTCCTGGCTCAATTCGTTGGGGCAGTATCCGGAGTAGGCATCGCGGGGCTATTCCTTCACAGGAGCCTTTCCTCGCCGACGATCGATTACATCGTCACCATCCCAGGAAGATTTGGCGCCACCGCGGCGTTCGCGGCGGAGTTTTTCATGGGCGCGCTGCTCATGGCCTTGATCCTGATCTTCTCGAACCGGGTACCACTCGCGGGCTATGTTCCATATTTCGTCGGCGTCCTGATCGCGGTGTTTACTTTTTCCTTCGCTTCAATCTCGGGCGTGAGCATTAATCCTGCCCGGACGATAGGTTCCGCTTTCTTTGCTGGGATCTGGACATCGGTGTGGCTCTATTTCGTCGCGCCTCTATCCGGCATGCTTGTTTCTGCTGAAGCGTATCGGCGAATCAATGGCCCGGATTCTGTTCTGTGTGCCAAGTTGCATCCTGATCCTACTGTGCCGTGCCCTTTCAATTGCAAGTTTCCTGGCCACCATCCCGCGGGTCCAGAAGATGGGTATGAATCATAGAGCGTGAGGCTTGATGTTCGAGGCAGGCAGCTTTGCCGGAGAGCAAGCGAAGATCGGCAAGGGTACCCAGAGGGCACCATCTTGTTCAGGATCTGCGCCCATCGACTCTTTCGGGATTGGTTTTTCATAGACCACATTCTCGAATGCCTGTCCTCACCCGTCCGAACGCGCTCGAAAGGAGATAGCTTTTAACACGATCCAGTCGCGTGAAAACTCAAATGAGGGTTCTATGAATCAACGTCGGCGCCGAGAATGGAGGCGAGTTTGTTCTCAATTCCACGAAGCGAGCAACGGCGATGACAACGACGATATGCAATACACAGCCTGACGTACAACTCCCGTTATTCCAATCATCTGTGCAAGGCGCCGCGACGGTGTACATCATTGATGGAGATGAATACTATCGTTCTTCACTGGAAGCCTTGGCGCAGGCAAAGGGATGGCATGTCGAGGCCTTCGGGACAGGCGCGCAATTTCTGGAGCGCGTTTGCCCACCAGTTCCGGCATGCATCATCCTAGATGCTTCGTTGCCCGACGTCGAAGGGTTGAAATTACAGAAGCAACTCGCTATGCAAGCCCCTGCGATTCCAATCATGTTTCTGACGGAGCAACAAGATGTTCATGTAGCCGTGCAGGCAATAAAAGCTGGGGCGGTGGAGTTCTTTACAAAACCCTATGTCAACGATGAACTTGTCCGTGCAATCGAAAAGGCATTAGATCGCAGCAATTCTCTGCGCATGCGCGAGGCAGGATTACGAGAACTCAAATCTCGCTATGCATCCCTTAGCAACCGCGAACGGGAAGTGTTATCCCTCGTGGTTGCTGGACTACCGAACAAGCAGGTGGGCGATCATCTCGGAATCAGTGAAATTACTGTAAAGGTCCATCGCGGGAATGTGATGAGGAAGATGAAAGCAGACTCGCTTCCGGCGCTGGTAAATATGGCTGCTTCTCTCCGCCTCATTCGTAGGCACATCTTCGGGGCCTCGGCTGTGGCCTGATGTATTCAGAGTCGATTCCTTGACGAACTTGTCTCTTACCACGTCAACGGAGTTGCACCTCTGGCTCGTCACCCCCGAGTCGTGTCCATGAATTTCTTTCACAATTTTGATCTTGAATTGGATAATGGGGTCGGGAGTATGCTTAAGTCATCAAACGGAGTCGTTGGGATTACTCGCCGCCCTCCGTTACGTGGAATCGCGGTCCAGCGGCGAAACAACAATCACTACATCTATAGAGACTTCAGGCCGTAAACGGCCCGATCCGCAGTGCGCCGAGACGATCCTGTTTACGAATTCAGGAGGTCGTGAACTCGATGATCTTAAACTCCTTAAGATCTATACATTCTCTCTCGTTCGTGTCCTACGGAATTTTGATCTTTCTCCTCACCCCTCACGTTTCCATGGCTCAAGCTTTGGCGGGTCTCGGTGCCCTCCACGGTACAGTCACTGATCCGTCCGGGGCCGTAGTCACAAATGCTCATGTCGTCATTTCCAATGATGCGATCGGTCTGAAACATGATCTGACAAGTTCTTCCGAAGGGTTATTTCAGGCGGCATCCCTACCTCCGTCGGAAGGCTACAAGCTTACCGTCACGAAACCTGGATTCTCTGCATTCGTGGCCGCCGGGATTGCCGTGCACGTTGGGCAAGATGCCACTCTCAACGTGACCCTGACGATCGAGCAAGCGGTGCAGGACATACAGGTGAACGCATCGGCGTCCGTTCTGGATGTGAGCCGACTTGGGGTTTCCCAGCTTGTGAGCCAGAAAGAGATCAATGACCTTCCAATCAATGGGCGGCGTGTGGATCAATTTGTTTTGCTGACACCAGGCGTCACTACGGATGGCGCAAACGGTGAAGTGACCTATCGCGGAGTACCTGGGAACAACTTGTTTCTCCAAGATGGCATGGACGTAACGCAGCAGTGGGGACAAGACAATGCTGGAAGCACAAACGCCTTTTCACCGATCAGCCAAGACGCCGTGCAAGAGTTCCAGGTGGAAACATCGAACTATAGCGCCGAGTTCGGTCATGCAGCTGGTGGCATCGTCAACACGCTGACCAAGAGCGGAACGAACAGCTATCACGGCGGCGCATTCTGGTTCTACAAGAATCGAACACTCAATGCGACTGATCCTTACTCCCTCAACAATGGCAAGCCTTTTAATCCACCCAACTGGCGACATCAGGTGGGCGGAAGTATTGGTGGGCCGATCATCAAGGGCAAGCTTTTCTTCTTTGGAAATACTGAAGAGATTCGCGAAAGTCGGCCGTTAGTGTCATCGTATGCTGGCTCGAATCTCGTTAACTCTGATGGCACCTTCAAAGATGGTGTATGCAATGCAACCGAGAAACAATGCGCTGCGGCACAGACTTACGTGAGGCGCAGTTTCGCCGTGTTGAAGCGTACGTTGAACGAGAATGTTGGATTCGCCAAATTAGATTGGCACCCAACTGAGAAAGAGAGTCTCACTGTCAATTTCAACTTGATGCAGTTTTCGTCTCCTAATGGAACCGTTACCGCTTCGGCATTGACGGATGGAAGTGGGTTTTATCCCAATGGAGACCAGATCGATCTAACACGATGGGCGAGGTTTTCTTACACGCGTGTGGTTTCGCCACGCGCCGTCAACGAGTTCCGTTTTGGTTGGTTTAAAGACACTCGCAAACAGTCGATAAATCCAGCCATCGCTCCTTCAAATGGCATACGATCCGGTCTTTCCGTGGGAGACATGAGCAATCTCGGCATGTCGGTCAATATTCCAAACTCCCAACCCTCAGAAGATCGTTTTCTCTTCACAGATACTTTTTCTCTGCTGGTGGGTAGGCATCAGCTTAAGTTGGGTGTTGAAACCAACTACATGCGTGATGTCGAGAACGCGCTCTTCTATGCTCGCGGTGAATATTTCTACGGCGATCTAAGCGACTGGGCGGAGGATCTTACGCCCGATACAAGTGACGTGAATTCTGGGAGGCACTACTCCGGGTTCTTACAAAGTTTTGGGCCACTGCTGACTCGAGCGATCGTGCGTGACTATAACTTTTACATCCAGGATCAATGGCAAGTGACTCGTGACCTGACTTTGAACCTTGGCATGAGGTATGAGTTCAACCGATTTACGCAACCGCCGGAAAATCCAGACTACCCGGCAACCGGAAAGCTGAATGAGCCCTTGGCCAATTTTGCTCCGCGCATTGGATTTGCGTATTCAACGAGGCAGGGAAGCACGGTGTTCAGGGGAGGATTTGGCATCTCGTATGCACGTTTGCCTTCTGCGAGCATCATCCGTCTGCAGCAACGCAATGGCGTCATCCAGAAAACGATTTTCTTTGAACCAAACACCACAGGAGCCCCGCGTTTCCCGAGCTATCTGAGTTCGACGAACATTCCCGGGGCCGGCAGCAACGTGACCTGGGCTGACCCAGGACTGAAGACGCCCTACACAGAGCAAGCTGACTTTACCGTCGAACAGAAGTTAGATACGAAAACGAGAGCGACTATCTCATATCTCTGGAACAACGGTGTGGGATTCCTGACACGTAAAGACGAGAATTTGGTTGCGCCGACGAGTTCATACGCTTGGAGGATTCTCGATTCAAGTGGTTCTGCGCAAACGGGAACGTATACTACGCCGCTTTACACGGCGACGTACGACACGAGATACGGAGTATTGAATCATATCTACAACGGAGGCATGCTCTTTTATGACGGGTTGGCGATAACGTTGATACGTCAGCAGACGAGTTGGGTTCAGGGGGCTCTTGCGTATACGTGGTCCCATGCGATTGACCTTGGATTGGGATCCGGTGCCGACAATATTTACTACACCGATCCTCCAGTCACGGTCTTCAATGGTAATCAGCGTTTCGAGAAGGGAAATTCGTCGTTAGATCAACGTCATCGGTTGGTACTTAGTGGATCCGTTACGCCACCAATGAGGCCGTTCCAATCGCACCTGGCGAACATTACTGCGAATGGATGGGAGCTCTCGTTGATTGAAACGTATGCGACGCCTCAAGGCGTGGACCCATATGTGAACATCTCCGCCCTTCCAGCGGCGCTCGCGAAGGTCGTTTATGCGAGCACAATCAGTGGTGTGGGCATTGGATTCGAGTCGTACCAAAGGGTGCCATTCTATCCACGCAGCAGCCTGGAGTTGGGGACAACTTTCAGGACGGATGCTCGATTGACGAAGCAATTCAAAATTGCACACGAACAACGCCTCGCGATGAACTTTGAGCTATTCAACGCTTTCAACTACCGCACCATTACATCCGTTAACCAGGTGGCTGTTGTCGCCAACGTCGATGGCAACGGAAACGGAATTCTTGTTCCGGTCCCGAAGCCAGGACGGGGAACTGCTTCAGCAGGGTTTCCTGATGGCACGAATGCCAGACGCGCACAGGTCTCTATCCGTTACAGCTTCTAATCGAACGCAAATGGTCGCACCTTCAGCACGTACGTCGAAGAGCCAGCAGATCAGAATTCGCACGCCCCTTCTCTGCAACCCCTTCTGATATCTCAATTGCGGGGACGTTCCAGTCGTTCGATGTCAATTCTCCGCATACCAAAAAGCCACGCATCGATTGAGAATGCTCCGGGGCCAACGATCGCTATCCCGGCTCCCATGGCTGCAAGAAGCATGGCGGGGCAAACCGTACCGTGGAGAAATACAAGTTCGCAAGCCGATACGGCCACAGCGAGAAATCCCGCTACTCTCGTGAGTAGACCGGCGATGAGAATCGCACCGTTGCCGATCGTCAAGGCCGCAAGGACGAATACAAACAGGCTCCGGTCCGCTGCTTGCAACTCCCTGCCGTCGAAAATAAGTGCCATACCCGCGGCGAAGCGAATAAGCAGCAATCCCAGGGCGGGCCAACCAGAAGCGAAGTTGGAGAAGAAGTGTCGCACGGATATCCCCATGCGATCCTATCGGGCTAGGCCCGACATCGGGCATCCCCATTGGAGTGTTAAATAAACTCTTTCGAGTTCAAAGATCGATAATTCCACGCTTGATGCCGATGATCGCGGCGTGTGTTCGATCATTGGCGTCGAGTTTGGACAAGATATTCTTGACGCGACCTTTGACCGTTTCTTCGGTAACGGATAGCTGGTCTGCAATTTGTTTGTTCGCATTGCCATTCGCAATGAGCCGAAGCACGCTGATCTCTGCTGGGGTGAGAGGATCGTCGGTAGCATGTTCAGCCAGCTCATAGGACGCCTCGGGTGACAGGGTCTTCTTGCCTCTGTGCACCGCGCGGATTGTTTCGATCAGGTCTTTGTGAAGGGTATTCTTCAACAGATAAGCGCGGGCTCCAGCTTTGAGTGCGCGGAGTACCTGTGCGTCACCGCTGTATGTCGTGAGAACAATAATTCGAGCCTCAGGGAATTCACCACGAATGGATAGGATTGCGTCAAGTCCACTCATCTCTGGCATCTGTAAATCCATAAGAGTTACGTCCGGCTTATGTTCTCTGAATTGTCGGATACCCTCAATACCGCTGGAGGCCTCTGCAACGAGTTGCAGGTCTGGGTGGTCCGCCAAAAGGCTGGTCAACCCCTGGCGAAAGACCGGATGATCATCAACCGTCAAAACCCGAATTGGATTCGTGACCATCTTCTTAGCCCCTACCCAGCCCTCAATGCGAACAGCCTTACAAACGGATGGATCAGCTCTCTCCCGAACGGGATCATAGTTGGACCGTCAATTCAATCTCAGTACCTACGTTTAACTGACTCCAGACCTCTAGCGTACCGCCCACAAGCTTTGCTCGTTCTTTCATCCCTATTAAACCCCAATGGCCATCTTTGTGATGAGTCATAACGGAGGGATCAATCCCTTTGCCATTGTCGCCAATCCGTGCGCGTAAGCGGTGTGCGTCGTATCGTATCTGCACATCGATCCGTTTGGCGTCAGCATGCTGGATCGCGTTTCTCAGGGCTTCCGTTACGATCCGGTATACCTCGTCCCGCACAATCGGGTTCATGGGAACTGGTGTTCCTTCGACCTGAACTCGAATCTCGGGGAACGCCTCTTCCGAAGAACTGTTCGAAAGCTCTTTCGCGAAATTCGCAATGGCTTGATCTAGATCCGCTGTTTTGACACTTCTTGTCCGCAACTCATTAAGGGTATCCCTGCCTTCGGCAACCGCCTCCGATGCCTGTTCGAGAGCCGCTTCCACTCGGCGTTTTGCTTCGTCAGGCTTGTCGGGAAGAACGTTCGAGACAGTCTGAATACGCAACAGCAAGGCGTTGAAGCTTTGTAGCAATGTATCGTGTAGATCGCGAGCGATGCGGGTCCGCTCATCAACACGAGCTTCCAGCGTTGCCGCGAATTGGCTCTTCAGCTGGCCAATTCGAAATAAGTACGCCGCATAGATCAAGAGAAGGAACGCAAGCGCACAGCAGCTCAGGAACCAGGCAGTCTGGTAGAAAGCGGGAGCAATTGCGAAGGTCAACACTGCTCCCACCTCGTTCCATACACCGTCGTTATTGCAGGCTAGAACGCGGAATTTGTAGTCTCCAGGACCCAGGTTCGTATAGAACGCCTGACGTCGAGTATCGACGTTCTGCAAGCCTCTATCCACTCCCTCTAACTGGTAACGAAAACGCACTCGTTCGGGAATAGACAAGCTAAGAGCTGTGTAGTCGATGCGTAAGTTGGCTGTATGAGCTGGAAATCGAAGATCGGCAAATTGCAGGTGAGAGGAGTTATCGGCGGAGACTGAGAGGATAGAAACCGGGGGTGGGAGCGTGTTCTTGGGAGGGGTAGTTCTTGGATCGATCCATGCAACGCCTTTCGTCGCGGTAAACCAGATTCGTCCATCTGTTCCTTGGATCGCTTTTGGATAGGGATAAACACTCTCGAAGCGTCCGGGGATTCCATCGTCTGAATCGAATCGTTCAAAACGAAAATGATAGGAGCGGTCGGCCAGAGCGTGCTCCACTTCCTCTGCTGAAATGTGGATGACACCGCGAGCCGTATTGAGCCAAACCCCATGGCTCCCTGCATCGACGATTCCAGTAACGTCTCCTAAAGTGGAAACGCCCAGGGGGTTCATTCGGCGGAACTGATCCTGTTCGATCATCAGAAGTCCATCTGCATCACCTCCCCATATCCGTTGGGGGCTACGTTCCGCGAATGCTTTGATAAAACTCCTGGGCTTGTCGGAACTATCGGAATAGTCCACGATGGTTCCCTTATTCATGGTCAGGATGTCGCCTTCGTAGGTTGACACCCATACGCGTCCGACGCTATCGGAAAACATCGTTGCGACCCTCTGCTCCGTGACCTTCGTGGGTGTAATCCAAGGTTTCCAATGGTCATGTTCCAGCGAGAAAAAACCGTACTTGTGAGCAAACGCCCAGAGAGTTCCAGCGCTGTCTCGTGCCACATTCCACATACCCGGTCCACCGCTATTGCTGCTAAACGGAGCCTTGACTACGTCCTGGAATTTGTTGCCATTCCAGCGAGCAAGGGAACTGCCCAGTAGCCAAGTCGCTCCAGTCTGATCTCGATAAAGTTTGAAGGCGTCGGTGGGCATCCACGATGGATCATTCAATTCTCCGTCAATCTTTGCTACGTATGCCCAACTTCCGACTACCCAGATACTTCCGTTGTCCGCGGGCGCTGTTGCGACCCGATATAACGAGGACGGCAGTGGAACCGGGACCAACGCCGTATCGTGGAATTGGTCTAGCCCGCGCTGTGTGGCAACCCAGATATTTCCTTCGTGGTCCTCAAGTATTGGCGTGCAGGAATCAGCACTTAGGCCATCCTTGGAAGTGAAAGTCTGAAAGTCTTTGCTTGCCTTTAAGGTCGACCAGGCCTTCATCGACGCGGAGTGTGAGACGCGTGCGACCCCGGAAGAATCTGTCGCTACCCAAAGGCTTCCGTTGCGGTCGAAGAGAAGATTGTCTGGTGCTTTAATCTTCACCACGAACTGGTCGTCGGTCGGACATTGGAGAGGCGTCCCTCTTGGTGTCGTGGCCTCGCATCTCGCCGTGGAGGCAGAGATAGTGCTTATGGATTTACTGATTTCGCGAACGTAGCTCAGGACGTCTGATACCCATAAGGTGCCATCGGGCGCCTCAGCGATCTGAATTGAGAGTCCTGCGTACACTCCGGTCGGTTTGAACCGCCTCGTACCCTTCTCGAGATAGAGGATGGTGTGGTTGACACCCACCCAGAGGGTTCCTTCCCTATCTACGAATAGTGCTTCTGAAGAGAAGCTAGGTACGTATTCCGGAAATTCCCAAGCCTTACCGATGTGCTCCCAGCGAGTGCCAGCCAATCGCAACAATCCAGCTTCCGTGTTCGCCCAAATGGCGCCGCTGTGGTCCTGAACTATCGTCGTGGGATTCGACGTTACGCCTTCCTCTTCGCCGTAGCACCGAAGAGCGCCATTCCGTAGAACGCAAATTTTGTACTCGAATCGATACGTGATCCATAGGCTTCCGTCGGGGAAGGCATGTAATGCTCGTATCGGACCTGCGGATAGCCGATCCCCCGACACCGGGACGTATCGTTCGAAGCGAACCCCATCGAATCGAAAGAGTCCATCATCGGTGCCTATCCATAGGAAGCCGTCTGCGGTTTGAGCCAGCGCCTCCGCTCGACCGGGATATCCTTCTTTTTCAGTCCACGACCTATGAGCTAACTGATGGATATCGCGATCTGGGTTGAGCGCTTTAGCTTCTGTTACGACCCACAGGAGAAAAAGACAAACCGAAAATGTGCGAAGAAGCTTCACTAAGCCTTGCCCCTTCTTTTGAAGAGTGTTGGCCGTTATCCCATCTCAAATGCTTCGGCTAGCCCAGTCTAGGCCATGTTCCGCGTCGGGCCAAGAGCAAAGCGATGACGGACGCGAACCCACGTGGTGAGCTACTTCCCCCTTCAAATTTGAGCAACCGATTGTTTTGCGTCCGTGGCTCTTCGTCCCAGTTCAGCTTTCTTCCGAATCAGGTCGCTGTTGCGATTGAGGAACTCGAGAAATGATCGAAGAACGATTGAGGGTTCGTCGGTTGGCCATGCAGCGATCAGATCAAGATAGAGGTTGTTTGGTGCAAGGCGAACGAACTGAACACCGTTGGATCTGAGGTTGCTTGTTGAAGCGGGAACAATGGCGACTCCTTCCTCTGCCTCCACCAGGGAAAGGATCGTCTGCATCGAATTTGGCTCATTCTCCACGTGAGGAGAGAATCCTTCCGACCTGCAGGCACCGACGATCATGTCAAACACACCAGGTGCTCCGCGCCTATTGAAAAGTAGGAACCGTTCATTAGCGAGGTCTGCAAGTCGGATGGTCTTCTTTTTCAGCGATCGCGATAGGGGAAGCACCGCAACGAGTGGATCGCGAAGCAGTACGCGTGATTGGAATTTTTTACTGCGTTCTAGAGAGAGCGAACGCGTAATCGCGATGTCAATCGCGCCATGATCGAGTGCGTCATCAAGCTCCACAGGATAGAGATCCTTCAACTCCAGCCTCACATCGGGATATTCCAACTTATACCTACGTATCAGGTCAGGCAGAAAAGAAAGCGTTGCGGAACCTATAAAGCCGATTGAGAGTCGGCCAACCTTGCCTTGGGCCGCTCGCTTCGCGGTTACAACTGCGTCCTCTGCCTGCTGGAGGATGCGGACTGTATCCGTATAGAAGATTTCGCCTTCCGGTGTGAGTCGTGCCATTCGATTCGCTCGAGAGAAGAGTTTCAAGCCGAGCTCTTCTTCAAGATCTGAGACCGCCTCACTGATCGAAGGCTGAGCGATATGCAGCTGCTGCGCTGCCTTTCGGTAGCCATTACATTCCACAACGGCTCTGAAATAACGCAGATGTCTCAGTTCCATTGAGAGGTCCTCCCTATCAATCCGATTGGAACATACGACGGATCGGATCGATACGCTTTTGAATCTATAGGGTCAGTGGAAAGAATGAGGACGTCTGTGACAAAACGTTCGGTCGATGACCGTCCACAAGCCGAAGCAGTGAGGCTCGCGACAGATCCAAGCGGTACTGCTCATACGTCTTACGCACTTCGAAATGAGAAGTATTGGAAGCAGAACCTCGTGGTGTGTATCTTCGGTTCCTTTACAACCTTGGTGAGCCTGACTCTCCTGCTTCCTTTCCTCCCCATCTACGTGGAGCAGCTTGGCGCAAAGGGAACTGCGTCGATTGTTCAGTGGTCAGGCTTAGCCTTTGGGGCAACGTTTCTGGGAACGGGATTGACTGCTCCTCTTTGGGGCCATCTCAGCGATCGGTTTGGTCGCAAACCAATGCTTGTACGGGCCGCAATCGGCATGGCAATCGTCATGTCTACGATCGGTCTCGCTCACAACGTCTATCAATTGGTTTTGTTGCGACTGCTTGCGGGATTGATTGGTGGCTATTCGTCTTCGGCAATGGTGCTCATCGCGACCCAGGCTCCTCGACAGCGGGCAGGATGGGCGCTGGGCATACTCTCCACCGGATCTTTGGCCGGAAATCTGATCGGCCCTCTTGTCGGAGGTATACTTCCTGGATTTATCGGCATTCGGCAGACATTCTTTGCCGCGGGAGGAGTGATCGCCGTTGCTGCTGTAGCAACGATCTTGTTGGTAAGAGAAGATCGCAGCGCGATGCCGAGCCGCGAAACACGCCAGCGTATGGAGTGGACCAAATCCCTGCGAATCACGGTTGTTTCTATGCTCGCTACGGCAATGCTGGTGCTGCTGTCGAATATGTCGATAGAACCAATCGTCACCGTCTATCTGCAGGAGCTGCACGTAGGTCGCAATCAGGTCGTCTTCGACGCAGGTATGATCATGGCCGCTTCTGCATTCGGCAGTGTCTTGTTGGCGCCACGTTTGGGCCGCATTGCAGATCGCATTGGCGGTTGGAAAATGATCGCCTACTGCCTTGTGGCAGCCAGCCTGACATTGATTCCGCAAGCCTTTGTGACCGACTGGTGGCAACTGGCAGGTCTTCGATTCTTGCTGGGGATGTCTCTTGCTGGATTGCTGCCATCTGTTGCAAAGGTCATCAAACACGCCGTCCCCGAACATGCTTTAGGGAGGGTTATCGGCTACCTCCAATCTTCGCAGTATGCGGGACAGGTACTCGGGCCGCTCATGGGAGGTGCCATCGGTGCTCATCTCGGAATGCGGTTCGTCTTTCTCCTAACCAGCGCGTTGTTGATGATGGGAGCGTTATTCAATCGGATAGGGTCACGCGTCGTTCATGCATTGGATACTGCCAATCGCAACATCACCCCGCACTCAGAGCCGGTCCAAAATCTGGTTTTCTAGCCTCTCCTTGCGATTTAAAACGACCCTCCTCCAATTGATAGCGAGACAAAGGAAGCTGAACATGCGAAGCAAACAAAAAACGATCCACATGTAGCGAGCTTCCCGGATGAAGCTCGCGCTGTCTGAAATTACCTTCATCGTTTAAAAGAGAAGGGGCGGCACACTCGTTCTCGTCCCTATCCAGAGGAATACATAGTGGTCACAAAATGGAACCAAACTCGCGTCTCTGAGATCCTGGGGATTAAGTACCCAATCATTCAAGGCCCCTTCGGTGGCCTCTCAACACAACGACTCACCGCTGCGGTCTCGAACTTCGGGGGGCTCGGATCCTTCGGAACGCATGGCTTTGAACCGAGTGCAATCGGAGATGTCGTTGCAGAGATTCGCTCTCTGACGACGCGACCGTTCGCGATTAACCTGTGGGTTTCCACCGAAGATGAAGGAGCGCGTACTTCGGATGCGGCTGCGTTCCATCGCGCTCTCGCGCACCTCGCACCCCATATTGAAGCCGTTGGGGGGACTCTGCCAACCTTTACACCGTTCAAGCCGGTTCGGTTCGAAGATCAGGCACGTGTACTTCTCGACGCCAATGTGCCCGCAATCTCATTCATCACTGGCGTCCCGCCAAAAGAGATCATGGACGAAGCGAAAAGGCGAGGGATTGTTTTGCTCGGCACTGCCACGACACCCCAGGAGGCGGTTGCTCTTGAAGAAGCGGGCGTAGACATTGTCGTGGCTTCCGGTTTTGAGGCAGGAGGGCATCGCGGTTCGTTTCTGAGATCAGCCGAAGATTCGTTGACCGGCACGTTCTCGCTTCTGCCGCAGACTGTCGATGCGGTTAGTGTTCCTGTTGTAGCCGCTGGAGGTATCGCGGATGCAAGGGGAATTTCGGCAGCGTTCGCTTTGGGCGCGGAGGGCGTGCAGATGGGGACGGTGTTTCTGGCGACCGAGGAATCGGGAGCTCCACCTGTCCACCGCGAATTGATTCTTCACGGCGAGGCTGGGCATACCGCTTTGACGCGAGGATTCACCGGTCGACTCGCGCGAGGAGTCAGCAATGAACTCCTTCGCACTGTGAATCGCTCGGGTGCAGAGATACTGCCATATCCCTTACAACGCTCGCTTGTGCGCAGCTTGGCTCTCCCAGCACAGAAAGCCGGTAGAGCAGATCTCCTCCCCCTTTGGGCAGGGCAGAGCGCCGCGCTCGCCCATCACTCCAACGTTTCTGAGTTGCTGCAATCGCTCGTGCAAGAGACGTCACAGCGACTCGCGTGAGCTGATTGGAGGTCAGTATCCATAGCCGGGGGAACACTTCCATATCAGTGAGATCCTCTATCGATTCCCGTCGTAGAAAAATAGAGATCTAGCAAAGCCCTCGAACGCGCAACTCTTCGTTCAAAAGCAGGCCGTACCTCAATCGCAGGAAATTCGAGGGAGGAGGTCTCCTCCCTCGCTGCGACCATTTCAGGATCTTCGCTTCCCACCTCTGCGGGCTGTTCCTTCCCGCAACGTCCTCCCTTTAAGTTGTTGTGCGCTCACGCGCACGGTAGTCGAAACCAAACCTTGCTGAGGGCTCCGCCCTGGCGCGGCGCAAGGGGTATCCCCAGTCTTCCGCGCTAGCGCTTGTGCAGACCTTCGCTGCGCTTCGTCCTTTCCGCTCCACTTCATTTCGCTCCAAGGATGGGAGAGACCCCTCCCCTTGCACCTTGCCGCCCCGCCGTTCGCCACGTGGGCGTTCGGCATATGCATGCCGCGTTTCTACGCGGAAGTGCAAAAGCCAAAGCAAGGAGCAAAACACCATGAGCCGCAACACCGACAATCTCGCCACCATCGACAGTAAGAAGCCCCTCACCAAACAGGAACTCATCACCGCCAACATCAAGCTCTTGATTGAGCAGTTGGAAGCAGGACATTCTGACGTCTTAACCCACTACCTCACCGCGATGGGGCGGTTTCATACCTACTCCTTCGGCAACGTCCTGGAGATTGCACGACAGATGCCGACCGCGACGCGCGTCGCTGGCTTCTGGACGTGGAAGAACCTTGGACGCTCCGTGAAGTCTGGAGCGAAGGGGATTCGCATCCTTGGTCCCATCGTGGGCGTGCGCCGCAAGAAGGACAGCGAAGCCGAGAAGGACATCACCAAACAGAATGAACGGGTTCCGCTTGGCTTCCGCAATCTCTATGTCTTCGATGTTTCGCAGACGGAAGGTGTCGACTTACCGAGTTTGAACGAAGTAAGTGGTGATCCCGGAGAGAACATCGACCGTCTGATTGCCTTCCTCAAAGGCAAGGGAATTGCCGTTTCTTACTCGGAACAAATTGCACCTGCGCTGGGAACAAGCTATGGCGGTCGTATCGCCCTGCTTCCCGGACAATCCAAGGCGGAAGAGTTCTCGACGCTGGTGCATGAAACAGCGCATGAACTTCTGCATCAGGCCGACCGGCGTACCGCGACCACGCGGGCCATCCGCGAACTAGAAGCCGAGGCCGTGGCTTTTGTGGTGGGCAAGGCCGTGGGTCTGGTCAACGGCAACGCCTCTGCCGATTACATCCAGCTCTATCAGGGCAATGCGTCCCTTCTTGCGGAATCGCTTGAAGTCATTCAACAGACATCGAGCCTCATCCTCGCGGCACTGGAGCCTACGGTTGACGTCGCAGACAAGCAAGCCGTTACCGACGTAACGAGCGAGGAGGTGGCTGCATGAAGACCCTCCTCGAACTCCTCCAGAAAGGTGGAGGCTGGCGACCCAGCCTCTACCTCAAGATCGCAAATCCGCCCTACATGGAACTCGTCATCGAAGCCACCGATGAGTCCGGGCCATGTGGTCTGCCGTGTGTCTCCGTTGCGCACTACGGCGAACAGAACGGTGACCCCATGCGTGACCCGGAGATGTGTTTTGAACTTGGCTTCGCGGGTGGCCCGCATCTCGACCCCTTCTACTGGCGCAACGACTACGTGGGGATCGAGCAGTGGAGTCGCGATACCCGCGAGGGCCGGTATATCTACGTCGCACACCTTCACCAGCAGCATGAGAGTTTCGCGAAGCAGTGGGACATCAACCTGCGCGAACAGCACTTCCTCGAAGCCTTCACGGGCCAGTGCATCCTCGGCTAGTCCGCTCCCTTGGAGCGGAACGCAGCCCCATCGTGTGCCGCTCCGTCCTCTGTCATCACCCACCGCCCAAGGAGGGCATCATGCAGAACAGCAGCGCCTTTCAGTACCTCGCTCTCGATCTCATCGACGAATCCACCACCAACCCGCGCCAGACCTTCGACGAAAGCAAGCTCGCGGAACTTGCCGCTTCCATCCGTGAGCATGGTGTCATTCAACCCATCGTGGTTCGTCCCAAGGGTAATCGCTTCGAACTCGTCGCCGGTGCGCATCGCTTTCGTGGGTCGTTGCTTGCAGAACAGTTCACCATTCCGGTTCACATCAAGGAACTCACCGACACCCAAACCATCGAATGGCAGGTCGTCGAAAACGCGCAACGCGTCGACGTGCATCCCTATGAGGAAGCGCGCGGCTTCGACCGGTTGTTGGACGTTCCCGGCTATGACGTCTCCGCAGTTGCTGCTAAAACGGGCAAGAGTGAGAGCCACGTCTATGCTCGTCTCTCCCTCCTCAAACTCATCCCCGAAGTCGCACAGGCCTTTGTGGAGGAACGCATCACCGCCAGTCACGCCAACGCGATTGCGCGTCTGCCCGAGGAACATCAGGCCGATGCCTTTCACAACTGCTGGCGCAAGGACTGGCAGGACAACGAAGCTCATCTCTTACCCGTGCGGCATCTCGATGCATGGATCGCCGACAATCTCTTTCTCGATCTTGCCGACGCCCCGTTTGATCGTGAAGACATCGCCCTCAATGTGGAAGCGGGTGCCTGTCTCACTTGCCCAAAGCGCAGCGGCTACAACACCAGCCTCTTCGCGGACGTATCCGGCGACCAATGCCTTGATAGTGCCTGCTATCAGTCCAAGGTCACAGCCCACATCGCTGCGGTGTTGGTGGATCGTCCCGGTCTCGTGCAGATCGAAACCTCGTTGCGTCCTCCACAGCAACAGAAGCCGGGTGCATTGAACAAGAACGCCTATCGCATGCTCGATCTTCCCGATAACCCCGATGCCGACCTCCCCTGCAACACGACGCGTACTGCGCTCATCGTCTACGGGCGTGGCATCGGAAACACGGTCATGGTCTGCACGGACAACCAATGCCCTGTGCATGACCCCACCACCGCTGCGCGTATCGCCAAAGAACATGCGGAACATCCTGCGCCAGTCGCCGCTCCTGCGGTGGATGATGAGACGGACGAAGAGCGGCAGGCCAGGGAAGAGGAGAACGAACGACGATGGCTTGCGTACGACGCAGAAGCGGAACGGAGGCGTGTTGAACGGGAAGATGCCTTTGAACGGGAACAGAAAGAGTACGAGGCAGAAGCCAAGCGTCGCGAGGAAGCGTATCACGCGCGGGTCGCTACGTTGGAACGAATCGTGGAACACGCGCCGCTGGTCTTCACTCCGGATCAGTTGCGACTTGTCATTCAGATCCTTCTCAATGATGCGCCGTACGGCTTGTTTGAAGAGGCTGCGGGACACTACATGCCGGACGGTGAGAATCACGGCAGAACCGACGACGAAGTTCTCACCGAAGCGTTGATCGTGTGTGTCGATGAAAAGCTACCCGCGTTCCTGTTGCGGTTGCTTCTGACCGAACATCGAGCCTTTCCGTTAGGCGAACAGACGGATTGGTTAGAGAAAGCTGGCGCTCTCTTCGCTCCCATGTCAGAGAAGCCCAGGCGTTCTTCGAAGAAGAGAGAGAAGGGAAGCAAGAAATTAACAGCATCCCCTCTCCGGAAGCCCGCATTCGATCAGGCAGCATAACGTAACAGACTTATCCGTATGGGTCATCCCGGCAGTTGTCCGGGATGACCGTTTTCTTTGCCCGCGCGGCGCGCCGGGAGAACCCCCCTCGGTTTCTCCCGGACCCTCATCCCGCTTTCCTGCCAGCCTACGCCCGCTGGCCCGCGCGGCAGAAGACGTTCCGAGCCTGTTACGAAACTCACCAAACGTTATTTCGGGACTGGTTGCTGACGACAAGCCGACTTCCCGAGACTTATCTGAGCTTAATGAGTGCCTAGCAATTGCGCAGTTGTCCTTCTAACGCTTTCCCGAGACGTGCGTTAGGGTTGCTCCCCAAGGATCAGAGGCACATAGCTTCGGACGTCTCTCAGCAGCTCTTGGCGAGTGATGCCAACCTTGGCGCGAAGCTGCACACCCTGCAGCAAGTCGACGAGCAAACGGCCTCGCACCTTTGCTGAGGGTGTCCGTGTCAGACGACCCATTTTGACCTCCTGCTCGAAACGTTTCGCGAAGATGTCAGCGTTTGTTGTGAAGCCATGCGCGAGCCAGGAACGGATCTCTGTTACCCGTTCCGAATGTCCCAGTGCAGCGGCAGCCAACATGCAGCCACTGCGAGCGTCGCCCGTCGCAGTGTTGACGGTAGCCTCGCAAAACGTGGTCACGGCCTTATGGATGTCCGGCTCCGCTTGAAACGCCGCCATTTTAGGGGCTCCATAGATCAGCGCGTAGCGCTCGACGGCCCTGAGCAGTAGGGTGGATTTGTCTCCGAAGGCTCGGTACAGTGCCGGCTTGGTGACATTCACGGCACGTGCGATCCGATCCACGTCGACTCCCTCAAATCCATGCTCCCAAAACATCTCCACAGCACGGTCGAGTGCCTCGTCGGGAATGAAGCCTTTGGGACGTCCCGGAGAACGCTTCTCAACAATAGTTACCATTGCGTACGAAACTCCTTGCATCATTTCTATGATTATCGTACTCTCGCGTATGTAACGCCGCAAGGCAGTGGATACAGGAGTGAATGCAATGGAACATTCGATCGCCCTCGTCACTGGGGCTACTTCCGGGCTCGGTTACGCGGCGGCCCGCTTGCTCGCCGCCAAGGGCTATCGCGAGATCATCGTCACCGGGCGCAGCCTGGCGCAGATCCAGCAATCGGCAGCTCAGCTCGCGGCGGAAACTAAGAGGAAGATCTTCACGTCGCTGGAGCTTAATCTAAACGACCCTGCCAACGTTCAGTCTGCTGTCGCCGCGCTGGTCAAGCAAGGTCAACCGGTCGATTTCCTGCTGCTCAATGCCGGGTTGGTCCCCTACAAACAGCGCGTGCTCACTGCCGCTGGCGTCGAAGCCTCTCAGGCTCCGCTCATCGGGCATCATCAGTTGACCGTTGGATTGCTCCATGCAGACCTGCTAAGTCCCAACGCTCGAATTGTGATCGCCGGCGCGGAACCTGCCCGTGGAGGCGTACCCATGTTCAAGTACACCGATCTTCCAGAGTTCGCCACCAGATACTTCGAAGGCGACCGAACCGCCGCTGTGGAAGCCCTCATCCACAACGGGCCAAACGTGAAGTACGTGCCGAACAACACCTACGCCGACGCGAAACTTATCATCGCCTGGTGGACGGCAGCGCTGGCGCGCCGGCTGCCGTCTGGCATGGCCGTGTACGCCGTCTCGCCGGGTGGAGCAACCGCCACAAAGGTGGTGCGAAGCGCTAGCCCTCTGCTGAAGTATGTGTTCATCCCGATCGTGAACCTGATACCCGGCATGAACCAGACGCCGGAGGTGGCGGCCGGACGCTACATTCAGGCGTCGCAATTCGGAACCGACGAATCAGGCCAATTCTTCGCATCGGCTCCGGGGAAGTTCTCGGGCCCTATCGAGGTGCAGCAACAGCCACACCTTCACGACGTTGCCAGCCAGGAAGCCGCGTGGCAGGCCGTTGTCAACGTCTCCGGCGCGAACCTGTCTTAACCAGAAGAGGAAACCATGAAAGTAGCGAAGCAGATTATTGTAGCGGTATTTCTTGCATGCATCTCCACGGCAACAACGGTAGCGCACGCGCAGCAGAGCGCGTCAAAGCCCACTCCGGGGACGCTGGTTTCTCCGGCAGAGGCGCTCAATGCACTGATGGATATGACTGAGAGCCAGATGATCAGTCTGGTGAAGAGTTTCCCTGCCGACAAGTATGGATTTGCGCCAGGCCCGGCGATCTTTGCACCGAACCAGAAGACAGATTACGCGGGCGTCCGCACCTTCGGTGCATTAGTCCTTCACGTCGCGCAAGCGAATTACATCTTGGGATCGCGCGTGAGCGGACTCAAACCCGATGTGGATCCAGCCAAGCTTCCCAGGTTGTCGAGCAAGGACGAGATCGTTGCTGCACTGGAGGCCTCGTTTGCTTTCGATCACAAGGTGATAGGAACGATCACAGCCGCCAACGCCTTCGAAAGCACGAGTGGTTCGTTCACGCGCGCGACCCAGGCCGCATTCATCGTGGTGCACGCCTCTGATGAATACGGGCAGATGGTGGAATACCTGCGCATGAACGGGATAGCTCCTCCGTCAAGCGGCGCTCCTGCTCCGCCGAGGCAGTAGGCCGCCTTCTTGCTGTGAACTGCTTGCATATCTCTCGAGAAACACCCCTCACGTCGGTGACAGATACTGGCGAGAAGCCTACTTGCAGGTTTACCTCTCAAGGCAAATTGCCTTCAGCCGCGATGCGCGAGCCATCTTTGCGGGGTCACGCCCGTCAGCCTCTTGAAGACTCGGGTGAAATGACTTTGGTCGACGAAACCCGTGTCTGCCGCAACAATCGCAAGATCTGCGTTCGGTTCGAGCATCAACTCCTGGGCTTTACTGATGCGCGTGTTCATCAAATAGCGGTGTGGCGCCAAGCCAGCTGATCGCTTAAACATCCGCCCAAAGTGTGACGGGGAAAGCTCGACTAGACGAGCCACCTCAACGAGCGAAATGTTACGAGCAGAGTGCTCCTGCATATAGTCTGCAACGATTCGGAACTGTGAAGCATTCAATCCAGTTGCGGCTTTCTTGCCTCTCCGTTCAAAGCATGCGCTCAACAGGGCTAGCATCAGACCCTGTTCGTAGAGGCTTTCCGAGTGGTCGACCGATTCCAACTCGGCGGCTAGCAAACGCGCGCATTCAACGGCTCTCGTCTCGTGGAACATGACTTCAGGATCATCGAATCCGCTGATCGGAAAATCCTGTCCCAGCAAGTTTCCTAAGGATTCGAGGTCAAAGCTGAGCCGAAGCTCACGAACCGTCTTTATGCCGTCCGTGTATCCCCAGACCCTATGGTTAGGAGGAACGAAAGTGATGTGATTTGGCCGTCGTCGCTCGAAAGGCGCGGCGCGCCTCAAGTTCATGCGAGCCTCACAACTTCCGCCAATTTCTTCGAGTACAACCGCCAGCGTCGCTCGTCCGCTGGAGAGATCATGCCAAGCTCGACCTGGGTGGTTGTAGTGCCTAAGGTGTCGAACTTCAATCCCTGCGATGGTACGCAGCTTGCCGCGCACAGACCGAATCCCACTTGGGGCGCGGAATCGAAACGAGTCATTCCTATCCAATTCGTACATTGCGAATGCGGACCTCTTTGCCTTCGACGTTTTCGTACTATGAGGATCTGTTTGTACAAGCCAACTCTCGGCCCACTTCATATTCTTACTCAAGAACGGAGGGCAAGTGACAGCAAAGGAGCTTCTTCGACACACGCTGGAGGACATCTTCAGTGAACCCGACTTCTCAAAGAGAGGCACCTTGATGCGAGAAGCCTACGCGGAGGATTGCGTGTGGGTTCATCCGGGCGGCAGGCTGGTTGGCATCGAGGCAATCAATAGCGCCGCAGAGGAGATCCGACAGAAGTTCGTCGGTTATCGCTACTACGTTGTCGGCGAAATGCAGGAGATGCAGAACGTCGCACTGTGTCGATGGGGCAGCGGCATCCCAGGTGAGCCCTTTCACTACACCGGAACGGATGTTCTTGAAGAACGAGAGGGCCGTATGACGCTGTTCTATACGTTCATCGATGGACATGCGCCCATGCGCTTCAACAATAAGTCACCGAACTAAGAGAGGTCTTCCTTGAACGCTGTAGAGCTTTTATTCGAGTACACGCATCGTGTTTCTGATGGACGCCTTGACGACGCATTCGATCTTTTTGCGGACGACGGAGCCTTCGAGTTCCCCTACTTCCCATCCGTTGGCATCGGAGGACGGGTGGCCGGTATCGAGACGATCCGAAACAATATCGGAGATTTCTTCAGGAATCGCACGGTAGATTTCAAGTTCCGAGATGTGAAGATTTTCGCAACAGACATTCCGGAGCGCGCCTTCGGCGAATACTCGGTTTCCACAACGATTCAGGCGACAGGGCGAACCTACAACCAGCTTTACGGAGGCAGGTTAGAGTCCGCCAGCGGAAAGATAGTCTTGCTAAGGGAGTTCTGCAATCCAGTCGAGGCGGCGATCGCGATTTTTCCAAATGGGATCGCAGATCTCGTCGCAAGGACAAAGGCGTGAGTAACGAGAAACGCCGATAGCGGAAGCGACGGAGCTGGATCGATGCTAAATCGCCAATTCACTCTGGAGCGAGATGAGTGCATTGCACTGTAGTCGTCAATCGAGAGCGTCCGGATAGATTACTGACGCTATGCCGACTTATCGTGAGTGATCGCACTTTCCGATAGCGTCGTTTTCAGCAGCGGTGATGATCATGAAGACACGAGGATCAATGGCTTATCGCGTACGAACCTTAAGCCCTTCGCGAGCGCGATCAAGGAAAATGCGCGCTTTATCCGGCGCCTCCTTGTCCAGAAGTACCCCTTGCTTACCAACTGGAACAGTACTGTCCTCCGGCAAGGCCTCACCATAGAGAATCATGAATTCCGCCCGGTGATCCGCTGATGGCACGTGAAACATATGGACGAGAACAGCTTTACGCGGAAATGAGATACCCTGCTTTGCAAGAAGCCGTGCCGCTGCAGCGGCATCCGACGCCTGATCTTCCTTGAGCGCCGCCGTCAAATCAGCCCAGCTTTTTACGTCGGAGTTGAACTGCAGGTCGCCTAGCTGCAAAGGACTTAGGGAACCGTAGTTATAGGTTCTGTCATTGGACGGGAGGAAATGCTCGAACTGCAACCAGTAAAAGCTCTTGACGGCACCGCCTCGCTCTCCCTTTACGAAAATAAATTGCTCCGCTTCCGCAACGCCATAGAGGTTGATGTGCTGCGTGCCGACAAACCTGAATCCCTTTGCGATGCTCATTTGTACTTTGGGGGCTTCGTTCGAGTAGACCGTGTTGCCCCGAACCCGACGCACCGCATCCGTGTTCGCAATCCCGCTACCTTGAGCGAAGGCGGAGAGGGAGAATATCGATGCCGCCGAAAGAATGACTATCGACGAAGACTGCCATTTCAACGAGTGCATAGTTATCCCTTAGTGAAGCTGGTAGTGCTACGAATCTCAAACGAGTGAAGTTCCCAAAGAAACCGTGCTCACGAGAAATTCACTGAGCCTGCCGAATGCCGTTTGTTGGAAAATGGACCTGCCTCATGAGCCATACTGCCTTCACCAACCATGACGCATGGCGCAGCCCGGCGGGATGCAAATTGTCTCTGTCAGATGCTTAGTCCTGAGAAACGCACTTGTAGTGAGTAAAGAGCCGCAGGCAGTAAAGGGGAAAAGTGCAGGAAAGGGGAACAAGCCTGTTGCGAAACTCACCGACCGTTATTTGCGGAGCTGAATAGCTGACGTTGGGTCGATTTATCAAGACTGATCTTGTCTTCATCAACCCGAAGGTGCGTTCTGTCTGCGTTCAGTGGGGGTGTGGGAAAAATAGGCTGAAGACTGTTCCAGAATGCCTGGGATGTTCGGAACTCCGGACGGTCATAAACCCTTTGTTTTTCTGAACCAGATCCTTCGTAACCCACAGCCCAAGGCCGGTGCCCCCGATTCCCTTGGTGGAAAAGAACGGCTCGAAAATCCTGGACAGGGTCGCTTTGTCCATCCCTGTGCCGGTGTCCGCAATGAGAATGCGGACGCCATTTTCTCCGTTCCGCCAGTTTCTTGAATTACTGCATCGAAGCTGCAACACGCCCCCGTTCTTCATTGCGTCCGCAGCGTTTCCAACTATGTTCAGGACAATCTGCCGGAGCTCGCCCTCGTGACAATGAAGTGTATGTGTGGTCCGGGCGCTCATACGCGGTTCGATGTTTGAGTTCCGGAGCCTCGCGCGATAAAGAGCAATAACGGACTCAAACAGCGTCGTCACGTTTAGGTCTGTCCGGTTGCTGCTTTGACGATGGAATTGCAGCGTGTGGGTGGTGATTTGCGAGACCCTGGCCAGCTCTTCCTGCGCCATGGTCACCAACGACTTCAGTTCCGGCGTAGAAACTTTCAAGTCAAGGATGTAAAGCAGGTTGGTCACTGCTTCGAGAGGGTTGTTGATCTCGTGCGCAATGGAACTAGCCAATCTGCCGACCGATGCCAGTTTTTCATTCTGCAGCAAAGCCCTCTCGGCGCGCTTCTGGTTTGAGATGTCACGTAGCACCGCTGAGGACGCGAGAAAGGTTCCGGGTGCCTCCATGTGCGGAGTCAACATAATCGAAGCGTCAAACCGCGTACCATCTGCACGGCACGCGACGATCTCGCCGTTGAACTCGCGGCCCTCTGCCAGCTCCCGGATCGGGATCGCAAGGAAATCTCTCGCATCGGTCGGCAGAATCAGTTCCGTAAAAGAACGTCCCACGGCCTCAGCAGAGCTGAGCCCAAACATCTTCGCGGCCCCGTTGCTCCAGTTACGAATTGTGCCGTCGATGTGGGATGTAATGACAGCGTCCGACGAGTGAAGGATCACTTCAGATAACTGTTCGGCTTCGTTGCGAGAACGCAGAAGGTCTCGTTCAAACTGTCGTCTCTCAGCCGCGTCCAGCAGAACAGCACGGATGCTGACTGGCACACCTTCGACGTACTGGACAGTGAAGTTCACGAGGACTGGAACACGGCCCCGTGCAGTTCGCAAATCCAGCGCGATCTCCTTGCGGCGACCGTTCAATAGCAGAGCAGGCAGCAGTTGTGTATCAAAAAAGATGGCACCCGCAGAACCCAGAAGATTGCGGAAACTTGCACCAATGACTCTGTCACGATCAAGCTTCGAAAGCTCCAGAAACGCCGCATTCGCCTGGACGATCTGCCCATCCAGGTTCAGCACGACATAGCCGCATGGGGCGTTCTCAAACAGGTCTTCAAACGAAGAGAACCCCTGCTGAGATGACAACTCGATCAAAGGAAGTCCTGGATCGCTTGGGTCACGACGCCCGGCGAGCTCAGATGCGGACAGTGGCCCGTCGCCTCCATCACAATCAGCTGGCTCTTGGGTATACATCGTTGCACATATTGTCCCACGCTGACGGGAGCGATGGAGTCTTTATCGCATTGCAGGATCAGCGTGCGGGAGCGTAGGTTCAATAGATCGGCGCGATTGTCCGACAGGAAGGTCACTCGCGCAAAATGCTGCGCATGGATCGGGTCTGTACTGCAAAAACTTGCTTCCAGCTCGGCGGCAAGTTCCGGTCGTTCGGGGTTTCCCATGATGATGGGCGCCATCATCGCTGACCAACCGGAGTGGTTGTTGTCCAGCATTTCAAGCAGGTCCTCAATGTCAGACCGCTCGAATCCTCCCAGATATTCGCCGTCATTGATGTAACTCGGGGATGGACCGATCATGACGAGGTTCTCGAACAACTCTGGACGTTGGATGGCTGCGAGCGCGCCGATCATGGAACTCACCGAGTGCGCAATGAAGTTGACCTTCTCGAGCTTCAACTCTTCGATAATCGCGATCACGTCAGCAGCGTACCCTCGAAGGGTGCTGTACTGGGTACGACTGAAAGCTGTGGAGTCGGAGTGACCGGAACCTACATAGTCGAACAGGATGACCTTGTAGTCGTTTTCGAACGAAGGAGCGACGGCGCGCCACATCGCTTGATCGCAGCCGTAGCCATGGGCAAACATGATGACTTTTGAGCCTTTGCCGCTGATTTTGACGTTGTTGCGTTGAACGGATGTCAATAGAACCTTTCACAGCGTTGCCGAAAAGGCCCTCGCGCTGACGTGCGTCAAGCCATCAGATGCAAAAATGGTGTCGCCAGCCATAGTTCGAACGAAAATTATCCTGCAGTCGTCAAATCCTGAGCGCACTGAGTAACTACCGACAAACGCTCTTGTGGAAGTTGGAACGCCACAGGCAGCAAAGGGAAAAGTGCAGGAACGGCGAGCGATGCTGTTATGAAACCTGTTACCAATCCGATCCGCACGTCGAGAGAACAAGTTTCCCGACTGAAGAACCGTCCAGAGGACGCCGATGTGCCGATTCTCAATCATCTATCCTAGCGATAGCCGACATGATGCCTTCATTCGCGCTGCTTAGCGCACTTGTCACACTCGGTGCTCTCTTCAGCTTCCTCAGTTATCGGGTACTTCGATTGCCAACAAGTATCGGGACGATGGTCCTGTCTTTGGCTGCCGCCTGCGCTCTCATTGTGGGCGGGCACACTGTCCCAGCGCTTCAGGCGAGCGCTCATCTGCTGGTATCCGGCATCGATTTCAATCAGGCAGTCCTCCACGGCATGCTCGCATTCCTTCTATTCGCTGGAGCTCTGCAACTTGATCTCAAGCAGCTCGGATGTGAACGCGTATCTGTACTCAGTTTGGCTATTTTCGCCACCGCGATTTCGACGGTCATCGTCGGATTCCTATTCAAAACGGGTTTGCACATTGCAGGCATCCCGATCAGTTGGACGCAGGCACTTCTGTTTGGGGCATTGATCTCGCCCACCGATCCGATTGCGGTGCTGGATATGCTGCAGCGCGTGGGTGCTCCGCCAGAACTGAAGATCCAGCTTGCGGGTGAGTCGTTGTTCAACGACGGAGTTGGTGCCGTAATTTTCGTCGCGCTTCTGGGGGCTTCGGCTAAGGGATCGGGCCATGGCAGCTTGCCTTCCCCTGCGACGTTTGGAGCCTTGTTGCTCGGAGAGGCAGGTGGAGGTATTGTGCTGGGAATGACACTTGGGTATCTGACGTACCGTCTCATCCGGATGGTCGATAGCTATCGTGTTGAGGTCATGCTTACGCTTGCTCTGGCCATGGGAGGTTACGTCCTGGCCGACAAACTTCATCTCTCGGCGCCTCTTGAAGCTGTTGCCGCTGGACTTATGGTCAGCGGGACTGCGCGGCGCTTCGCGATGTCCCCGAACACCCGAGATCACCTTGAGAAGTTCTGGGAATTGATCGACGATATTATGAATGTCGTGCTCTTTCTCTTGCTGGGCCTACAGCTACTCATCCTTCCTCTCAGCTTTTCTCTGCTAACGGCAGGATTGATCGCAATTCCCATAGTGCTCATTGCACGTTTCGCCAGCGTAACCGCAGTAGTACGCACACTCGCGGTTTGTCGTCAGAGGGTGACTGGCAATGTGATGATATTGACCTGGGGCGGGCTTCGAGGAGCGCTGGCAGTTGCTCTTGCCCTCTCGCTTCCGCAGGAACCCGCTAGAGAACGCAACTTGCTGTTGGCAGCGACTTACATCACGGTAGTGTTCTCCATTTTGGTGCAGGGCCTGACGATCTCGCCTTTCCTGCGGCGGATGCAAGGACGCTTAGGCAATGTCTCGTGCTGAACATCACGATCTACTCAAGACCTCCGATTTTTTAAACAGCTAGGGATGAGACGATGTCTTCGTAATCGCGAGGACATCGTCACTTATGGCCTATATAGAAGGTGAAGGACGCAAACAGTCCACACTCTTTCCTGTTGTCTTAGACGACCTAGTCCCGGCAAACCACGTTTGCCGCGTAATCGACGCATTTGTCGAGAAGCTAGACATGGCTCAACTAGGTTTCGAGCGGGCACAACCCGCTGCCACTGGTCGTCCCGGATACGATCCTCGCGCACTCCTCAAGCTTTATCTTTATGGGTATCTGAACCAAGTGCGTTCCTCTAGACGTTTAGAAGCTGAATGCCGACGCAATGTTGAACTGATGTGGCTCTTAGAGCGACTTTACCCGGACTACAAGTCCATTGCTGAGTTTCGGCGCATGCATCAGGAGAGCGTAACGTCTGCTGGGGCGGAACTTGTACGATTCGCTAAAGGTTGTGGTCTTATTCGTGGAGAATGGATAGCGATCGATGGAAGCAAGTTTCGAGCAGTGGCTAGCATCGACAGTGCCCGCGAGCGATTTCAGTTGCAGCGATACCTTGACGCCATGGAGAAAGCGGACAGTGAGCAACATGAAGAAGTTGACGCTTCCGCTGTTCAGGCTGCGCTGAATAAGCTGAAGGAACATCCTGAGCCCGAAGCAAACTTCATGCTTATGAGGGGAGCGACCGCACCCGCGTATAACGTTCAAACCGCTGTCGATGCGGAGCACGCCATCATCGTGACGCATTCTGTAGTATTGGACGCCGCTGATAATCGCCAGTTGCAACCAATGGTTGAGGCGACAGCAAGGGCCTTGAATCTGGAGAGCTTCCATGTGACGGCTGATGCCGGTTACTCCAATGGAAAGCAAGCCGCAGAATGCGAGCAGAAAGGATTTGAGCTACACATCCCAACTGCACGTAACGTGCATACAAGAAGTGGCGGACTCTTCTACTCCCGTGAACACTTTCAGTACCAAGCAGACTCTGACTCATACACTTGTCCCGCTGGCAAAACTCTTCACAGAAAACGGACTCGGCCGAAGGAGCTTGATATCGTCTATCGGGCTGCTAGTGCCGATTGCTCGACATGTTCATTGAAGCCAAACTGCACTCTTGCGTCACAACGGTCCTTCACTCGCCACTTGCATGAAGAGACGTTGCTCCGCATGCAGGAGCGTGCCACTCCCGCAGCCATGAGACTTCGAAGATCAACTGTCGAACACCCATTCGCAACGATGAAGTATCGGATCTTCGGGCATCCGAGGCTGCTCCTACGCGGACTGAAGGGTGCCCGGATTGAAATTGGACTTGCAACAATGGCCTATAACCTCAAACGTATGGTGCAGGTTGCTGGTGTTCCGGCGCTGATCGGGTCGATCGGGGAGCCCTGAGCGCCCAACTCTGAATTCATAGACATCTGAACTCAACTGCGGTCGCTTGTCGCGAAAGCTTTGGAGAGTTTGGTAACAGCCTCGTTCCCCCTTCTGCACTTTCCCCTTGCGAAGCGATCTTTGACGGATCCTGAACAAAATCGCTCTCTTCTATAGGCTATTGGAGGAATAGCGTTAGGTTCTCACTGCCTTGATCCGCGTTCCGCGGAAAGACGATTTAGATAGTAGCTATCTGTCGCGGTAGAACTCCCACGATGGTGTTTTGATCGCACAGCGTTTGGAAGTCTTCAACGACATCTAAATACGTGTCCGCAACCGTTACGATATGGCTACTGCAGCCGCTGAAGGTATTCTTGATGTGTCTTTGTGAGCATCAACGTAATCGTCATCCCGTGGAGAACGTCGTACTGCTGCTTCATGGTGTATCGCTGGTGTGAATTACCTGTAAATGCGCACCTCATTAAGGTCTCCAATATCCTGGTTGCATGTGACGGGAAGAAGCCGAGGTGGGTAGCAGAAGACGCGAACCCGACTGGAGACATGCAAGGAAATGAAACTCGTTTTTCAAGGGTTCTGCATCTGTACATGCTGCGCAAAACGAACGCTAGATGAGTAGCGAGTTTGATCCCGCTTCCGACGTGAACTACCTTATTTGCTTGAACTTGTAAATTGAATGGCTCTCGGCGCTATCATAAACAAAATTAGGTAGTTGTGTGATGTCGTTGGTGAACCGTATCCTAATCTAACGGTGAAGATTAAAAGCCATACCGGGAGCCGCCTAATCGGCGAAAAGCCCTCTCGATCAAGACGCAGGATTACTTCACATGAACGGCGTGGGGCGCTGCCTCAGATAGTCTCGCTTTTTTGTGGCGCCGGTGGCCTCGATCTCGGTTTCGTGAAAGCCGGCTTTTCAATCGCGGTTGCGCTCGACAAGTCCGCAGCAGCTGTGAAGACTCACAGTCGTAACTTTAGCTCTGAAAGCCACTGTGTAGACCTGCGCGAACTTGGTCCTAAAGGGGTCATTGCCCTCGTCGAACGTCACATTGAACCGGGGGCGCGTGTCGGAGTCATAGGCGGTCCGCCATGCCAAGGTTTTTCAAGGGCTAATACAGAGTCTCATCCAAACGATCCCCGCAACGCATTGGTTGGCTTGTACCTCGAAATCATTCATGAGTTGAAGCGAAAATACCGAGTCGATTTCATCGTTTTTGAAAACGTCTTAGGAATTCAAGATTCGAAGCACCTCGTGCTTTATCAGGGCCTTCTCGACGAAATTTCCAAGCTAAAATTCAACGCGACTGCGATGCGCTTGTGCTCGTTGGATTTTGGTGTTCCGCAGAAGCGAAATCGCGTTGTGGTTGCTGCGGTAGCAGATGGATATGGATATGGTGATATTCGAGTCAGGCGGAGAAAAGGCCTCGGAACGGTGCGAGAGGCTATCGGAAATTTGGACTCTCCCGCTTTCTTTTCTCGATCGCTTACACCTCAGCAGATTCCGGTACATCCGAATCACTGGACGATGAGGCCCGTTTCGAAGCGATTCAGCACACCACCGGATACGTGGCGTGTCGGTCGTTCCTTTAAACGAACGTATTGGGACAAGCCTAGTCCGACTATTGCTTTCGGACACCGGGAGATTCATGTGCATCCGTCGTGCAAACGAAGACTGAGCATTTATGAAGCATTGCTCCTTCAGGGATTTCCAGAACGATTCGTCCTGGAAGGAACATTCTCCGCGCAGGTCGAGCAAGTTTCTAACGCGGTACCTCCGCCAGTTGCTTTTGCCGTAGCAACTGCGATTAAGCATTCCGTAGACGGTGTATCTAAATGACTTTACAAACTCTGACGGAACAAGAACTGATCCAAAAAATCAGGCAAAGTCAAAATGATAAGACTTGGGTCGAAACGCGCCTTGAAACTGATGAGCGAGTCATTGCACGTGTCACGGATGGAATTTACCGCCAACCGGCGTCCGCACTTCGCGAGCTTATCTCAAATGCTTATGACGCCGACTCCACAAGGGTAGTCGTAAAGACAGACGCGCCGAGGTTCGAGAGGATCGTCGTTGAAGACAATGGCTCAGGGATGACGCCCGAAGTTCTGGCACATCTTCTCCATCACATCGGTGGGAGCGCTAAGCGGAATGAGGAGGGCAAAGAATTAGGAATCACAAGCATTGTCGATCCAACACTCAGTCCTGGTGGCCGTAAGCTCATTGGAAAAATCGGCATAGGGCTGTTTTCGGTTTCGCAGCTGACGCATTCGTTCCAAATCATATCGAAGGTGGCGAACGACAAGTACAGGACGATCGCCACAGTGACACTTCGTCAGTATTCGGATGAACCTACTCACGATGATGCCGCGGGCGAGGAGAAATTCGAAGCGGGCAAGGTGAACATCTGGCGAGAAAAGGCGGTTGACATCGCTTCTCATGGGACAACAATCGTGTTGAACCAGATCCGCCCTCAAGCACGTGACACTTTACGGAGCAGGGAGATATGGGGTCTGATCGAAGAAGCTGAGAAGGCAGATCCCACAGAAGAGAAGCAAGATATCGATCCGCCGAAATACCACATAGGCCGAGTTGATCCGAAATCAGGTGATCTCTTGAAACGAAGCTCGGGTAACTTTGCCTCAGTTCCCTGGAGCGAAGGAGCGAGCCCGGAAGATGCATTCCGAGATTTGGTCAATTGTGTATGGGATGAAGTCTCAGAGGGATTTAACCCCAACCCTCGTCTTGACCGCTTATTTGATTACTACTTGCGAATGATCTGGCAACTAAGCTTGGGCATTCCGCTGCCTTACGTGGATGGGCATCCATTCGATCTTGCTATTGAAAATTTCGGGCACAGTTTCTTGCTTTCGAACCAAGGGAAGGCTTCGGCTGCACTCATCAATGAGCCTCCCTCAAGCTCGCCCAGGGAGATCTTAGGTCTCTCGACAGATTCTGGTTCATCTATCCCGTTTGAAGTCTTCATTGATGATCTGAAGCTCTATCGTCCATTGCGATTCACCGATCTGCCGATGACTAGCCATGCGCTCAAAGCGCCCTTATTTTTTGTTGGCAGATGTACTCAAGAATTTGAAAAAAGTCCGATCGCCTTGAGTGGTGGCCCGCTAGAGTTCGAAGCATATTTGTTTTGGGCACCGAAGATTGCCCCTGTCGAGCATCAGGGCTCCCTGATCAGAATCCATGGATCGAGCGGAACGCTCTTTGATCCAACATTCATGCGCTATCAAGTTTCAGAGCAGACACGGCTACGCCAAATCACATGCGAGATTTTTATTAAGCGGGGTCTTGATAGCGCCCTCAACATCGACCGCGAATCCTTCAATAACGCTCATCCTCATACTGTCTACATAACAAAATGGCTCCATAATGCTCTGCGCCAAGTGGCTTCCGCACAAAAAAAGATCGCAGGTGAGGTCCGGAAGCAAGAGCGCAGTGAAACCCAGGCAGTAGCGGTCTCGGGAATCCAGTCCATCGCCAGGCGAGTTTGGGAAGAGCAAACCGGAGATGAGGGTGCAAGCCCACCTCCCATCGAATTTCAAGCAACTAAGAGTTTTTCAAGCGAAGAGACCGATGCGTATATCTTCTCTCGTGCCTCGACTCTTGGTACAAATGCGGGCGCCCGCACTTCGGGAGCACAGACCCGGCAATCAATCCTGGAAGAAAAGCTAAAAGCAATTATCCAGACCCTTGCAAGTTTTGAGCTCCTGGATCAGCTGCCAAAGCGAAAGCAAGAGAGGTTGATTCGAGCAATCTACGACATTCTGAAAGCTGAAGACCAATAGATGGCTGAGAACGAACAAGAAGATTTGGCGGCGGATATTATTGGGGCCCCAGCGTACGAAGCACCGCGACCAACTCAGAAAGAATTTCTTCCTTGGCATCGACCCCGGAAACAATACGTTCGGGTCGAACAGTGGTGTGCGGAGATCAACAGGATGATCCAGCAGCGCGAAGAAGTGCCTGCATCTTTAAAATACCTTGGTCTACCTGGCATCGATCTTCTCGATCTACGACACATACACAAGATGGTTTGCACCCCCAAGAATCTCGCATTTTCGTTCTTGGGATTTAACACTGCTCTTGCTTCGAATAAAGACGATCAAACTGAGATCAACATCTCTTTGGATGAAGTGCGGCGATTGCCGCTAGTTGAAGAGACATCGGATGTTTTGAAAGACGACGTTTGTCTCTTGGGAGATAAGGAGTCGATAGCTTTTCAAAGAGCACGTGCATTTGGCCCTTTCGACGTAATAAACCTAGATCTGTGTGATGGTTTTGGGAAACAGGCCCCTGGTGCCTTGACGAATAATCACTATCGAGCGCTTGCTGGAATCTTGAAAATTCAGCTTCTGAGCAAGACACCTTGGCTACTGCTCTTGACGACTCGTGTTGGGCAAAACGATGTGCATCAAGAATTGCTCGATCGCTTTGTCGATGTTTATGGCTCCAACCTGGACAATCATGATTCGTTCAGGAAGCTTTCATCAAAGGTCTTCGGAATCGCTGCAAGAACCGATATTGCTCAAAAAGTAGCAACCGAAAAGGGGCATGCTGATCTCTTCTTGACCGGCTTGTGCAAATGGATGTCAAATCTCGCGATCACTAATAGTCCGAAAGCAACAATCGACGTACGGAGCGTCATGGGCTATCAGGTTGCTCCACAAGCATCATGTGAAGACCTGATATCTATAGCGATTGAGTTTACGCCCCACTCAGCAACGATCGTCGATCCTTCCGGAGTTATTGTCGATCCCCCTGAACTCCCTAATGAAGCAAAGATGGCTATGGCATCGCTGAAGAAGGTTGCCGAGCGGGCCGATGTCGACCGCATCCTCGTAGAGGATCCCCCCATTCACGACGTGATGCTCGATGACATGAAGGAACTGCTAGAGGCTGCCCGCTATGACATCTCAGCTTATTTAGATTGGCTTACAAAGGAGCGGGCGAGTTCACCGATCTTGGCGACCTGAACAAAACCTTCCGGCGTCGATGATTGACGGTTCTGTCCCTATAAGCGAAATATGGCTCGCCGTCAGGACAACCAAAACAAAGCGCAAACATAGCGAAAAGTCTCGCCACTGGATGCACAGGAGAGATGTCTCCATGACGACCTAGCGTCCGATGAGTGTATATCGCTGTCAGCCTCCAAAAGGCTGGTGCTGACAATCATTCGGTCGCGGAAGCGGAAGTGCAAAGACAACCCCGTGTCAATGACTGCCGTGAGCTTTGCCGCGGACGCGTATCAGTTGTGCAGATCTGTAACGCTAAGGCAGAGAGTCGAAGAGCTCTCGCGTTCTCACTTTCAATGCTTTTGCGAGCTTTGCGACGTTTTCTAACCCCACATTGCGTTCCCCACGCTCGATCCCCCCGACGTAATTGCGGTGAAGTCCTGCGCGCTCTGCGAGTTCTTCTTGCGAATAGCCACGTTCCTCTCGCAACGATCGTATCGATCGGCCGAAAAGCGTTTTGATCGAGGGAGTGGGCACATCTTCATGCTTCTCGCGTACCCACTATGAGTCTACACACAATGAGTGTGATATTCTCCGCTACAGTAGGGCTCGCTCGAGAGAAGGGCGCTTTGGGGAGTGCAAGATGAATTCAGAAGTTGCGCTCGAGCTGCCGAAGACCCTCGGAAAGATCGTCGATGCGGGCCCGCTGCCCACGTCACGTCCGGTCGGACAAGAAATGGTACCGGTCACGGATGAGCAGTTGCTTGTCGCTCTAGTGAATGGGTCGCACGAAGCACTTGGTCTGTTGTTTGGAAAACATGCCCGAGCGGTCTATCGGTTGGCACATCGAATTCTATGCGACGAGACGGAAGCAGCGGATCTACGGCAAGAGGTGTTTCTCTATCTCTTTGAGAGAGCGGCCAACTTTGATCCTGAAAAAACCAGTGGCCTCTCTTGGATATTGCAGATCACCTATCATCGAGCCATCGATCGACGGAGGTATTTGTCCCATCGACATCACTACCAGTCGGAGGTTTTCGATGAAACTCGCCAGCATGAACAGAGAAGTGAACTCTCAGCGGAACACCTTGACGGTAAGGCACTTTTGTCGAGGCTGAGGGAACAGCTCCCTCCCGACCAACGGAAAACGTTGGAACTCCACATCCTTGAGGGGTACAGTTTCAGAGAGATCGCGGAGCGGAGCGGGCAGACGCTCGGGAACGTTCGGCATCACTACTATCGTGCCATTGAGCGCCTTCGCGCGAACCTGTTCTCGCGTACCAAGTAGTCAGGATTGGGTATTGCCAAACGCACTGATCGCAAGAGGTTTGAGCCGGTGAACGAGCGACTCCACGAAGAGTTCATCACATTCTGTGCGCTCTTCCATGCCGGCGAACTGTCGGAGGAGGAGTGGGCTCTCTTGCAGGTTCATCTTGCGTACTGCGATGACTGTCGTCGAACCTTTGAACAGTTTCAGCAGATTTCACGCGATGTTTTTCCGGTGATAGCTACTGATGCGCTTGATGAGGCGCGGGGTCTCCCCAGAGAATCGCAGGCATCTCTAGGCACTGCGGAGGCACGTCTCATGGCGTCGGTATTGGACCTTCCTCGTGAGCAATCCGCCGAACCTCGTAAGCGACCGACTCGACTTCTAGTCCTGAATGGAACTCTCGCAGCATCGATTGCAGTGCTGGTCACGCTTCTCGGTCAAAAGTTTCGAGAAGATAAGAACGCTTCACCTCGTCAGCCTTCCCATTCAGTAATCTCTTCCGCCCCTGTGTCGGCTCCTACTCCCAAAAACAACGCCCTACCAGGTGAGCCGGAGAGCGCGCGATTGGCGGAGATGCAGCGACGAGTTTCCGAGCTGGAGAATCGTGCGTCCAATCTCGACGCGACCAATGCATCCCTTCGGCAACAGATGCAAAAGGAGCAGGCAGAGCGAGAGAATCTCGTCGCGGAGAGAGACAATCTAAGCAAACAATTGAACGCGGCTCAGTCTCAAGTGCGGACCCTGAAGGACACGGCGGATTCCTCCCAGTCCACTTCCGACCGACAGGCCACGCAACTCGCCTCCCTCGAGACGAATGTCCGGATGTTGAATGCGGCTCTCGAAGACTCCAAGACCACCTTGAATGATCGCGAACGCATGCTTGCTCTCGATCGTGACTTCCTGGCGCACGACCGTGATATTCGCGATGTGATCGGTGCTCGCAACCTCTACATCGCGGACATCTTCGATGCCACCGAGACAGGGAAGACTGCGAAGCCTTTCGGCAGAATCTTCTACACGCAGGATCGCTCGCTCGTGTTCTATGGCTTTGATCTGGACAAGCAGCCAGGGCTTAAACAAAGTGTTTCGTTTCAAGCCTGGGGTACTGGCGCTGATCGTCAACCCGTGAGCCTCGGATTGTTCTATCAGGACGACGCCCACAAGCGTTGGGTGGTTCGCTTCAATGATGCCAAGACGTTGTCGCGACTCAACATGGTCTTCGTGACCGTGGAACCTGAAGGCGGAAGCCAAAAGCCGACAGGGAAGCCCCTTCTGCGCTCTTATCTGCAAATTCAACCGAATCATCCATAATCTAGCTCGGGTCGTTGGTACACCTTCGCGTGGCCAGCCGTAGACAGAGTAGGCCCACCACTCTCAAGTCTTCGGAGCACCGCAGCATGAAACGTCGGATTGCAGTACTTGGCTTGTGTCTTGTTCCAACTGTTTGTCGAGCGCAATCGACAAACGCAACGATTAGCGGCGGGGTGACAGACTCCGCAGGCAAGTTGATTCCCGGTGCGGATGTTCTCATCCAGAACGACGGCACCGGCCTCGTCTACAGCGCGAAGACCAATGACGTCGGTATGTACCTTGTACCCGTTCTTCCGCCTGGCCACTATCACGTGCAGGTGACGAAGCCTGGATTCCAAACCATCATCAAGGCCGATGTTGTTCTCAACGTCCAGAGCGCCGTGGCGCTCAACTTCTCATTGCGTATCGGAGCCGCTTCGGAGAGCGTGACCGTCAAAGCGCAAGGCACGCAGATCAACACGGTGGACGGCTTGGTGAGCACAGTCGTTGAGCATGACTTCGTCGAGAAGATGCCTTTGAATGGGCGCTCGTTCCAGAGCCTTCTCACACTTGCCCCCGGCGTCTTTCAGGTTCCTGTTGCGCCTCAATCGACGGCTGCCAGCTATAGCGGTGAGATTGTTGTGAATGGCATGCGCTCCGAATCAAACTACTTCACCGTCGATGGTGTGAGCGCAAATACAAGTGCATCACCGGGACAGTTTGGAACCGGCGCTGCAGTCTCTGGCAATGCTTCGTCCGTTACAGCACTTGGATCAACGCAGAGTCTGGTCTCTGTGGATGATCTTGAGGAGTTTCGGAGTAACACTTCGACATTCTCCGCGGAGTTTGGCCGATCTCCGGGTGGCAATTTCTCCCTGAGCACGCGTTCCGGCACTCAGAGCTTTCATGGTTCTCTGTATGACTATCTCCGCAATGATGTACTCGATGCCAACAACTGGTTTAACGACTACTACGGATATCCCAAGGGCAAAGAACGTCAGAACGATTTTGGGGGCACGCTGGGTGGGCCCGTTCCGTTTCTCACGCGCGGCAGTCGCACACCGGACACGTTTTTCTTTCTGTCCTATGAAGGAGCGCGTCTCCGCACACCGCAGGCTGTTTCTCAGGTGCTGGTACCAACCGATACTTTGCGGTCTTCGTCCCCTGCGGCGCTACAGCCGCTCTTGAATGCTTTTCCGCGACCGAACTATGGGATTGGCACAAGGACCGACGGCTTCGCATACTACCTTCAGTCAGTTTCTTTTCCTTCCTCTCTCGACAACATCAGTGGTCGAGTCGATCACGCTTTCCGGAAGGGAGTCAACGCCTTCGTGCGATTTGCGAGTACACCATCGCAATCTACGACCTACTCTGCTGCAGTGAGGACGGAGACCCAGATACGCAACAAGGGCCTCACTACCGGACTCGATCTCGCAATCAGCGGATCGCAATCCAATCAGCTACGGTTTAATTGGACTCATGTTGAGGCACCTGTTTCGTTGACGTCCACGAATCTTGGCGGCGCTACTCCCTTAAACTTGTCGACGCTCCCTGGTCCGAATGGTGGATCGTTTCCCGCAAGTGGTGGAGTTCTGTCGGCTACGTTTTCGTTTGCGAACTACACCATCTTCAATCTCTACTCGGTGCCATCAGAACAAGAGCAATTGAACATCACGGATAGTCACACGTGGTTGTTCCGAACGCATACGTTCAAGGCAGGCATCGATTGGCGTCAGATCGATTCAACCCTCTATCCACTGTCTGTGGAAGAAGAGCCGACCTTCACAACGATGGCCCAAGTGCTATCAAACACACCTGCAACGACCGTGGTCGCCCAGAATTCGCCCATTGAAGGGCTGCCCCGATATGACAACTTTGCCGCGTACCTCCAGGACGAGTGGAAAGCCACAAGCCATCTTTCGATCTCTGCGGGTGTTCGTTGGGACATCAATTCTGCGCCCCATGATCGGGGAACCTCTCAGCCCTACACCGTGTCTCAGATCACGGACTTGAAATCGATTGCGGTTGCTCCCTATGGCACGTCTTTGTGGAAGACAGATTGGACGGGGATCGCTCCTCGCTTGGGCTTGGCGTGGCAGGCATATCCTGGCAACGTCCGCAATACGGTCGTGCGTCTTGGCGGCGGGACTTTCTACGACACTGGAACGATGCAGGGCAGTACCGGTTATGGTGGTGTGGGATACAAGGCCAGCAAGACCTTAACCAATGTCCCGTACCCGCTGAACTCGGAACAACTGTCGCTACCTGCCCCAAGTGTCACCACACCCTACAGCGGAGTTGTCACCGGCTTTGATCCAAACCTGCGATTGCCATTCTCGTACCAATATTCTGCGGCGGTGGAGCAGGGAATCGACAATCACACGACATTCACTCTGGGATACGTCGGGTCTTCGGGTCATCGCTTGCTCACCCGGTACCAGTACTATCCAGCATCGTTGGGCAATACGAACTTCTCTTCCGGTGGTCTTCTCTATCTCATCAAGGGCAGTGCATCTTCTGGATACAACTCGCTCCAGGCAAAGGTGCAGCGGTCCGTTCGCAAAGGCTTGCAGTTGCTGGGATCCTATACGTGGTCGCACTCCATCGATAACGCTTCCAGCAATCTGATCGTTTATCAACTGCAACGATCCAACTCCGACTTTGACATCCGCCAATCGCTCCAGGCTGCGATGACTTGGGACATTCCGGGTGCGTCGACAACTGGAGTGCTAGGAAAGTTGAGCAGTGGATGGGGCCTTGATCTGCGGTTGCAGGCTCGCACTGCGCTTCCCCTGAGTGTGATTGGTGCGCAGTCGCTCAATACGCAATCTGGACAATACACGCAGTACTTTCCCAACTACGTCGCGGGTCAGCCAATCTATCTGCATGGTGCCTATCCCGGCGGCCGCATTCTGAACTACGCAGCGTTCGCCGCCGCGCCCAGCGGGCAGCAGGGAAATGTCGCCCGCAACGCGTTTCAGGGATTCTCAGCGGCGCAACTCGATGCTGCGGTACGAAGAGACTTCGCTCTCGTCGACCGTCTTCATCTCCAATTTCGAGGTGAGGCTTTCAACCTGACGAATCATCCGCAGTTCGGCGCCATCTACAACCAACTCTCCTATGGTGCCACCCAGTTTGGCAGAAGCTACCAGACGCTCAACGCAACGCTCGGTGGGCTGAACTCGCTCTATCAAAATGGCGGACCTCGTTCGTTCCAATTCATGTTGAAGCTCAGTTTCTAACGCACCATCCCGAGGACAATGCAATGACTAATCGAAGCCTGCGCAGGCTTCTTGCCGCAGTGTGTCTGAATTTGTGCATCTTGACGCTGTATGCCCAAGAGCACACGTTGACTGTGAGCGACGACATCAGCATCGTTCGATTTGGCACGATCTGGGGAGAGGAGCGTGACCGTGCGGTTCAGGAATCTCCGGATGGTCGATGGCTTTGCGTTCATACAGTTCGCGCCGATGAACGAGACGATCGCCTCCATGATCAGTTGCGCTTCTACCGCAACGAGAGACTTCTGCATCCACAGCCATCCACCCCACTCTCCGACGTGCATCCGGATTGGATCGTGGAAGAGAGTGTCGTTCCCATCAACCAGATGGATGCCACCGTTACGCAACTTCGATGGACACGAGGAGAAGAAGTCGCGTTTCTGAAATGGACGGCTGACGGGAAGCGAGAGCTATACCTCGCCGACCCTTCGAAGCAACGCGTCCGCAAACTCACCAACGGCGACCGGGACATCATCTCGTTCGACATCGCGGATGAGAAGCACTTCGTCTACACGTCACCCGCGCAAGAGATTGTGGACCGTCAGGCCAGAGAAGTGCATAAGCCTGCACGCGTTGTGGGCAATGCGATGCTCACACATGTTCTTTATCCCGGATCGGATACCGTTGCTTCACGAACAGACCTGTGGTCCGTTCGTGAAGGACACGAACAGCGGATCGTCGACCCTGAGAGCCATAAGCCACTGCGGATATTGGCAGACGGCACCCTCAACCTGAGCATCTCTCCGGACGGGGCCTGGATTGCGACGGTTCGCCCCTACGACAACATTCCGCAGGAATGGGTCACACGCTATCCGCTCGCGTATCCGGGAGCACCGCATCCTCTTCGTCCCGGCGTTCAGGACCTCAATCAGATTGTGAACTGGGGGCTGCTTGGCGAGTATGTGGCCATCAATACCGCGAGCGGTAGCATTAAGCCTCTTGCGGGTGGCCCAGATGCTTTTCGATTGGATTGGACCGAGAATCGTCTTGCTGGCATTACCTGGTCGTCCGATAGTCGTTTCGTGTTTCTTCCGTCGACATTTGCGGATCGCCCCCTGACTCCTGACAATCGCCCCTGCTCGTCAATCGTGGAGATGAAGTCATTCGCGCTGAGTTGTGTTCGACCCTCAAAACGAAACTTCGGGACTACCCACGAAGATGGGTATGCGCGGCTGTTTTCTGCGCGGTTGCTGAACCAGAATGGAGAAAGTCCTTCGCTTGAGCTGGAGACGGAATCTTCCGGAACACGTTGGTTTGAACACTACACTCGGTCGCCAGACGGACGTTGGAAGGCAACGGCGCGCACTGCTGTCGCAAGCGTGCCACAGAGATTTGAAATCGTTCAGAGTACCCTCCACAGTCCTGTACTTGTTCGAACAGCCAGTGGCGATGAGGCGCAATCGATCATCTTCGATCCCAACCCACAACTCAAGTCAGTGCACATGGGAACGGTGGAAGACTATCGATGGAGCGATGGCGATAAGAACTGGAATGGACTGCTCTTCCGGCCCATCGGATACCAACCTGGCGTTCATTATCCGCTCGTGATCCAGACGCATGGTTTCGACAACAGTGACTTCATGCCGAGCGGCAACTTCCCGAGTGTTTTCGTCGCGGAGGAACTCGCTGCCGCAGGGATCATGGTTCTTCAAGTCAAGGATTGCCCGGAGCGTTCTACGGTGACCGAAATGTCCTGCAACGTCTCCGAATACAGGGCCGCGATCGAACAGTTGTCAGCAGAGGAAGGAGCAGATGCAGACCGTGTGGGGTTAATCGGCTTCAGCCGGACTGTGTCGTACGTAATGAAGGCTTTGGTGAGCAAAGATGTGCGCTTCGCTGCAGCTTCCATCACGGACGGCATCAACGTTGGCTACATGGCATACCTTGTGGACGCAGCAGGCAGCGAGTCCTTCATTCGCGATCAAGAGAACCTCGCGGGAGGTCCTCTGCTGGAGCCTGGAATGGGTGCTTGGTTGAAGAACTCTCCAGAGTTCAACACGGGAGACATTCGAACTCCACTGCGCATCGTTTCCCGCGTGGATTCTGGAATCCTCGAGATGTGGGAGCCGTATTGCCGGCTGTGGCTGGGAAAGCAGCCTGCGGAAATGATCGTGTTAAACACGAAGGCTCATCTGGTCGCGCAACCGTCCGTTCGACGCATAGCGCAGGAGGGAAATCTGGATTGGTTTCGCTTTTGGTTACAGGGCTTCGTCGATCCCGATCCATCGAAGAGGGATCAGTATCAGCGTTGGGAGGCACTCCGCGCGCGAGAAATGCTCTCAAGAATTCACCATGATGCGCCACCGTTTTCGGATTGAGTTCTTAACTATTCGTCGACGGCGTAAGCGTTGCCAGTACTCCATGGGATATCGGGACCAGAGGCCTCGGGTATGAGTGGGGAGGTCTTTGCACCATGGATTGATTGGATGGCCTCGGTTGCGTTTCCTAACTCGTAAATCGAAGGCGAGTTGAATTTCATCGGCTGATTCCTCCATTGCATTTTTAGTGGGGACACGCTCGCGAGAGGTGTCCCCGGCTAGGGTTATTCGTCAATGTTGTACGACATGCCAGTGCTCCAGATCAGATCTGGGCCGCCAGCATCTTGCACAAGCTGCTGAACCTTGGATCCGCCGACTGCCTGAATTGATGCAGTCGCGGAGCCCAGTTCTGCGATGGTTGGCTTGATGGACTTCATTGTCTTGTCCTCCTTTCTTGGATTTGCGTCCCTCTGCATTGCAGAGCTGTCAAGCCGATCTTGGAGTCGGTGTTGCGATCGTTCCTTGTTCGACCTGCTTCCGAAGCCATTGCTCGAGCGCAATTGCCATCTGAAGGGGCAGCGCCGGTCCTGGATTGCCGGTGACAATGTTTCTGTGTGCCTGTCGAAGCAGCTTCATGTCGAAGAACAGCCCGGAGGTCAGCCAATCCTGTGCAAGAACCTCATTCGCACTTTCGCTGCGAAGTAGCTCGTGTGCTTCGCGAAGTCCGAACCACTTCGTCCGGCGCGTAAGAATGCCCGCTGGAACGATGCCGTGGAGTGCTCTTCGCTGCAAGCGTCGCCGTTCACCAGCACGAAGGACCTGATCTCGCGGAATCGATGCCAGAAAGCGAAACAACGAAAGATCCAGGAGTGGGTACCGCGTTTCGGTACCACCGAAGAGCGGTGTCCCCGCGATTGTGAATTGACTTGCGAGTTTCGAGCGCAGCCACTCGTAGGTCAGTTGGCTGGGTGTAAGGGCTGGCCAGTCAGAGAACTCGGTAAACACTCCGGTCTCTGAGCTTCGTTGCTGAAGCAGCCAAGGGAACGCTGTTTCGGGGGATTCCAACATGGACGTCGGGAGACGTTGGGCTCGGAGCAGTGCGCTGACCTCTTCCCAGCACGACCAGATCGTCTGTTGGCGCGCGATCGACCAGGCCAGAAGCGACTTCGCACCGGCAACGAAACGATAAGCAAAAAGATGGTCGGCGATTTCAGGTGCTCCATAAGGGACTCCTCCCAGAAACTCATCTCCTCCGAGGCCGGACAAGAGTACGCGACTGTTGAGATCACGCAAGGCTTGGTGAATGATCGATTGACGTTGCAGGTTATGCGCGAACCTTCCGGGTGAGGCCTGGAACGGGGTTGTGAGAGGTTGTAGCTCCGTCGATTGGTGCAGACGGCGAAAGTCTGCGAATGAGATATGCTGTCCAACCTTGTCACGTTGTTGTTCGACCATCGCGATGTAAGGGCGTTCATCGCCGCTGGGTTCGTCCGTATCAAAATACGAGATCGTTTCGATGAGCGATTGATTCTCGTTCCCGCGGATGCGGTCTGCAATGCAGACGATCGTGCTGGAATCGAGACCACCACTCAGCTCCGCGGTAACGGTTGTACGTGACCGCAGACATTGGGAAACCGATCGGGTCAAATGTAAGCGAAACTGCTCTTCATAGTCGGCATCGGAATGTAATCGGATCGGTTCGGTCGCGGCGAGACTCCAGAATCGCCGTCGTATGGGAACGCTCTCTGGTCGAAGCGCAACAACCATTCCCGGAGGGACAGCGAGAATCTCCTCGTAGCATGTTGTGTCGAGACATGGTTGCGACGTGAATAGTTTGTGGACGTGCTTGCAGTTCAACGTCAGAGTTCGGTTCGCTCCGAGTACAAGAGGCTCGAGCGCACTGCACCAGACATGCTGATGCGGATCACTGCGAAGGAAGAGTGGTCGTATTCCCATAGGATCGCGGGCAAGAAATAACCTCTGCGTCGCCATCTCCCAGACGCAGAAGGCGAAAGCACCCTCTATGCGCTCGAAGGCATTGAGCCCCCATTTCTCATGGCACGAAAGAACCAGATCGACGTCGGTTGGATCTTCGCGCGATGTGTGGCCAAAGCGATTGAGGAGTTCATCACGATTGGAGAGATAGCCATCAAAGACGATCCACGCCGTTCCCCTGCGGAACGGTTGAGATACCGTTGCGTCGGTGCGTGTATTGAGCGCACGATGGATCAACCCGACTGGACCCAATGCGCGAGAGGAACCCTCGTCTGGACCGAGAAACATGATGGCTTTCTCCAAGTCGCGGAGATTGTCGCCGTCCACGCGTTCACGGATATCCCTGCGAAAGATACCGGCAATCGCACTCATCAGCAAACCTCCAAAATGAGGAAAGCTTCTCGTTGTGCGAGCCTGTCCCGAATAATTTCGCCTTCAAGAGTCACCCACGCGTGGGCCCGAAACGGCCTACGTTGTGAGCCGATGGTGAGCTGCGCCGCGAGGCCTCGAGAACGACACATCCGAGTGAGCACGCAGGATCGTTGCAGGCAGAGAACTTGTTTTGGATACAAGGCACAAGCGACTTCTACTGCGTCATAGAGTGAATCGGAAACCGTCGTTGACGCCGGTCTGGGAGATGTCGGCAAAGAGCGGATCGCTTCATACAGTTCCAGAAAGGAATGGCGCTTCATGAAGATGTCCCAACGGATCAGTAGGCAATATGCCTTCAGAACATGAACCATTTGGCTAGGCATGGTGGTCCATTCGAATGTCTTGAGGGGCACCCGTTGTGAATCGGCTCACTCCCGGCGGTTCTTCTGCGATGGAGCACTGGATGCGACGCATGAGTGATCGAAGGATTGGCCAAAAGCGATCTCGCCGCTGAACCCGTTGATTGTGTCTCCATCCGATGACTGCGGTTGCGAGTGGTCCTAGAACCGGCATGATGGAGACGACCACTTGTCTGTTGATCTCTGAAAGGTCGGGATGTAGTCGAGCGACGTAGTTTTCTCGAAGCCTCGTAACGCATCTCGGCTCAAGACATTCCGCGGAGGCAAGCAAGAGTTCTGCAGAGATAACCGGAGCCCCGATGTAGCTCTCCGCCCAATCAAGGAAGGTGGCTCCGTTGTTTCCCATCAGCACATTGCCCGAACCGAGATCGCAATGGATCAGTCGGTTCGGGATTTGCAGATCTTCGAAGCGATTCAGAAGGGTTGTGATTTGCATTGATAGCTCACGGAGGTCGCCGTCACTGAGACGGGGCGCACGTGATGACGTCTGCGCTTCCATGGCCACGCGTGACTCTTCCATCAGCTCTGGCAAACACCGCAGAATGTCGAGATTGCGGAGTGAGCGTGCCCCCGCTTGCTGGAATTGACGCAGATGATCTTGGGTTGCAATTTGGATTGAGGCCAAGTCCTCCAAAGCATGCGACCAAACCTCGATGTCATGTACTTCGCGTAGGGGGACACCGACAACTTCTTTTGAGATCCATGCATTCCAGTCATCAATGAAAAGCTCCGTGGGAGCGGTTCGTTCGGGCGCGTACTGGGCCAAAAGCTTCGTTAAAGCGAATTCGTGCGTATTGGGATCGCCCACTCCTTTGAACCAATACTGTCTTGCCTCCGAAGAGAAACGGAACAAAGAAAACCGGTTCCCGCAGTTCAGTTGCCGGATCTCTGTCATCTCCGCATGCCAATAGAGCGTTTGGAACGTGTCGATCCAACCCACCTGTGCATAGGGATTCAAACGAGCGACTGTTGGTCCATGGGCATCCGAAAACAATGCAAGCGTGTCTGCATCAAGCCATGAGGCGAACTCATGTTCCTCAAGGAATCGAAGTTTGACGGGCAGCGTTTCTGGCGACGAGAGCAGTTCCACAATGGCGAGGTAAGCCTTGTCGAGACGGGCATGCCAGGAGAGAACAAGAACTTGGATGCCGAGCGTCGAGAGTGCGCTTTCGGTTACAGCGAGGGCGGGACGTAAATGATTCGAGACCTCAACCGATGGAAGTTGGGTAGGATTTGCACGTAGTACGGCAACCGTTCGTGTCGCTTTGTGAAGAATGAGCAGATCGTATTTCGCGCGAAGACTATGCATGACATGACCGCTCCGAGGTAGGCTCCGTTTTGCCAACAATGACGAGACCAAGGGAGTCCAGGGTTTGAAGAAATTCACCAACGGCCTTCTCGATCACGGCAGGGGAGGTCATCGTTTCCTGGGATAGAACGGCGACGATTTGATCCACCGAGGCACCCGCAAGCACATGCTGCCAAATGTCTGCTCCTGTCGCATTCAGATCAAAGAACCGATTCTTTGCCAGATCGAGCAAGACCCCACCGTCTCCCTCTCGGGCAAACCGTACATCTTCACGGATCCGAATCATGACTCCACCCGTTTCGAACAGGATGTCTTCGTGATTGCAAGCTTGAAGGACGACGAGAGAGCTCAACCCAGTAACGGGCTTAGAAGGCCAAAGTTACGCTAAAGGGCATTGGCTGGAACTGTGTCTCAGACCGGAACGGCAATGGCCGCCACGCGTCGCAGCAACGGGATCTCATGATGCTGGAGTGCGATCGGAGGCACTTCTGGAGAGCCTGAGAATAATGTCAGAGCTTCCGCATCGCGCCGCAGAAAGCCTAGGAAAGATTGAGTGCCGCGTTGCAACATGTAGATGGGCCGTTGCCAGCCAGGCTTCCTGGGGTCGACCGACACATCAGAGATGTCGTTGCCTGTATCGAGGATCGCGATGGTACCAGCCACAAGCTGCGGTTCGATCCCTTGCAGTCGGCCGGTCTCAGGTAGGCGTACTACCTGACCTTCGAAGTCGCGGAGTCGCGGGAACCTCTGAGACAGCAACGTCGGCCACTCGACGAATTGGTGTTGGAGCTTCTGCCATTGTGTTATCGGTTGTGGCACTCCGGCTGTGCGTTCGAATTGCGTCACATCCGCAAGCTGTCGAGCTGCCAACAGGGTTTCGAGTGAATAGCGTCTTCGGTCGGATGACAATACCCCGGCAGCTCGGAGAGCGTCGCGGTATCGGACAACACTGATCATGGTCATCTGAATGAGAACGTCAATGTGTGGCTGACTCGTGGTTTGTCCACGGTACCGCTTCTCAGTTCTGGAACTCAAACGTCGCCCAAAAGCATTTTCGAGAACGTCTCTCACGTAAGCGCCGTCCCCTTTTCGCATCCGTTGAAATCGGGCGTACTCGGTGGCGAGCAGGCCATGCAAAGATCGATGTTCCCAAGGCAGCGCGAGCGGTGCGTCGAGGCGCGGCGCCGCCGGTGTCTGTATGAGGGGGTTTTCTTTTGTGGGTAAGTCTATAGCGAAGAGCCGGACTCGTCCGACGATGCGAACCTGTCCTGGATATCGAAACTCCTGAGGGCCGGTGTAGTGCTTGCCGCCGGTCAGCAGCAGCAGCTTTCCACGTGTTGTCACGCAGCGACTACAGCGATATCCATTGCCGAATTGCAAGAGGTAAATGGATCGCGGACTTGGATGCAGCAACTCTTCTTCGGAGATCGGCTCAACCATGGCAATCGATCCTGGAGGTAGGCTAGTCCCAAGACTGTCGAGGGTACCGACTTGAACGTAGAACGTTCCCTTAGCTCGCCAGGGCTCTCGATCGATTGCACCAATGGGGACATTGTGTTGCCATTCCGAGACGAGTTGGTGAAGGGAACTCGTCGCTTCCCAGGCTTTCCCTTCATGGAACCGATGAGGCAGATCGATGGGCAGATCACGCTCGAAGGCATAGTGTTCGATGATCCGAGTTGAGGCATTGTTGAGAATCGCATCGTAGTGACGCAATCGGTCGAGGTTATAGCCGAAGAGGCGATGTGACCCTTGGAGTGTTAGCGAAAAAATATCTGCGACTTCGAGAACCGTGTGCAACGTGGGATGAGAGCCGGTTCGAGCGATGTTGTCGATCAAATTCTTTGCTACCGCTTCGCGTTTGTCGTGAGCCCGCGCCTCGGCCTCTGTCGCGTGCGGACTCTTTCGGTACAACTGGCGAAGGTGCGTGATTGCGCTTACAACCTGTTGACGAGGCACTGGCGTATACACAGACGACCACCATTTCCTTTGCAAGACAGAAAACCGCATCGTCAGTTGGAACAACGGACGAGCACACTTTCAAGCGACATCAAGAGACAGCAAGGACGCGCGTAACGTTTATGTCGTTGTGACCTGGGAAATGGTGAGGCGAGACGGACTTCATCTTAGGGAATCGATCCCTTTGGTTCTATGCAGTGTGCCTTTGTGCCAGAGAATTCGCAAGAGATCGAACCAACGTAGCGCAACATGGCGATCCCTCAGATGACGCGACTTCTGCGTTCTCTCCCTCGGGGGAAACCCATCCGTCGCTTTACAGCGTCAGCGACGACTCGCTTTCTGATGCGCGGGTAGCCAAGCCCTTGTCGCCGACCATTAGGCACTCAAACCACTTTCGGACTCGGAAAATGTGAATAGAAAATGAAACCGGCAGGATACTTGGCTCCTCCTTTGTTGCAGCGAAGAGGGGGATGTTTCCAAAAGAACCACAGTCAGGCGTTCTCGACTTATCGCCAGGAACGTCTGAGAATCAGGAGGCTTGCGTTCCTCCACGAATTCCTCCGCCGAGTGATGAATCCACGTTCCGTTCTCCAGCCGACTCCTCCTCTTGACAGGCTAGAGGAGCGGTTCTAACCTCTAGATTGACTAGAGGAGAAGATCTGGTGGCCAAGGGAAAAGAAGCGGGTCAGCGCGATGCCAAACCGAGCGACTTGATTCAGGGAACTCTGGAAATGCTCATCCTGAAGACTCTGGCACTTGAGTCCCTGCACGGTTACGGCATTGCTCTCCGCATTGAACAGATGAGCAACGGGGTCTTTTGCGTCAACGCCGGTTCGTTGCTTCCCGCGCTCAGCAGGCTGGAGCGCGCGGGCAACGTGAAGTCAGAATGGCGGCCAACAGAAAACAATCGCCGTGGCAAGTACTACTTGCTAACCGCTAAGGGGCAGAAAGCGCTTCTCGCGGAAACCGAGCAATGGCAACGGCAGATTCTCGCCATCTCGCAAATCCTTGAAGCTTGATCAGAAACTTCCAACGCTAATCGTTAGGAGGACATCGTGCATTGGATAACCAAACTGGTGATCGGCCTAAAGTCTCTGCTGCAAAAGGATCGAGTGGAGCGGGAACTCGACGAAGAGCTCGAAAGCTATCTTGACGCATCTACCGCTCACAAACAGAACTCCGGGATGACTGCCGAGGAAGCGCGTCGAGCTGCGGTGATCGAGATTGGCAGCCGGAATGCCGTTAAACATCATGTGTGGTCTTCACGGTGGGAATCGGTTTTGGAAGAACTGGTTCAGGATTTCCGCCTGAGTGTGCGCATGCTAGTCAAGAGTCCGGGCTTTGCTGCAATTGCCTTGTTGTCACTGGCCCTCGGCATCGGCGCCAACACAGCCATCTTCACGCTCATTAATCAGGTGATGCTGCGCAATCTCCCTGTACCGCATCCAGAGCAACTGGTGACGTTCGGCGATGCAGAAAACAGCGGTATCGCCGCCGGGATTGATATCGGTGCTTACGGCTTATTCCCTTGGTATTTTGCCCGCCAGTTAGAGGCTCAGCCTGGGCCCTTTCAAGGCATCGCGTCGTTTGGAAGTTTTGCCAATGAGGTAAGCGTGATGCTGCCTTCTTCCGACGTTGCTCCCATCTCAAATTCATCTGCGATCCTTGTACGAACCAGCCTCGTATCGGGCAACTACTTCAGTGTCCTCGGCGCACAGCCATTTATGGGACGGGCAATCAGTACGTTGGACGATGCCATGCCGGGTGCTGGAGCCGTGGTGGTCATTAGTCACCATTTCTGGGAGCAATCGCTTTCATCCGACCCTTCCATCCTTGGCAGGTTCATGAGCATCAACGGAACCCCTTTCCAGATCATCGGTGTTATGCCTGAAGCCTTCCATGGGATGAAACGACAACTGGAGCCACCGGACTTATGGGCTCCAATCTCGATGCAGGCCGTCGTCCTTAAGCATCCTTCGCTTCTATTACCCGCGGGTACGGCCGGTGGAACATATTTCTTGAATGTCTTTGGACGCTTGAGTGATCAGGCATCCACGAACAAATCCTCTTTGGCGCAGACGCAAGCGTGGCTCGACCAACAGATTCGCGTCGGCCTGCGTGCCATTGAAGGAACGAAATTGAGTGCTTCACTAGAACAGGAGATCAACCACGTAACCGTTCCCTTGGTCTCGACGTCGCGCGGAGTGTCTCTGGTCCGAAGTCAGTATGGTGACTCATTGCGTATTCTCATGGGCGTCGTCATCCTCGTCCTGCTAATCGCTTGCGCAAACCTTGCCAACTTCCTATTGGCTCGTTCGGCAACTCGCCAACGAGAGATCGCGACTCGCCTCGCCCTCGGGTCCACCCGCGCGCGCATCATTCGACAGGGCCTGATGGAAACATTTCTGCTTTCGGTCATAGGCGGCACGCTCGGCCTCGCTGTCGCCTTTGCCGCAACGCGCTCGCTTATCGCGTTCGTAAGCCAGGGAAGCTCCTACATTGCGATGAGTCCCACGCCGGACGCGACAGTTTTGTTGTTTACGCTTGGCGTCTCTTTGTTCACCGGCATTCTCTTCGGACTTGCGCCCGCGGTCATTGCATCGCGTACAGAAGCCTCCGGCAATCTCACCACAGGCGCCCATACCGCGCTAAGCAGTGGTGGAAAATTAGCGCGTCTGTGGCCCAAGGCGTTGGTTGCGGCACAGGTCATGCTCTCGCTCTTGTTGCTGGTTAGCGCGGGGCTCTTTCTTCGCACTCTGAGTAATCTCGAAAATCAGGATTACGGCTTCGAACGCTCGCAATTGCTTCTCGCTGAGTTCAGCGCAAGCCTTGCCGGATACAAGCCCAGCCAGTCGCCCGGCCTGCACCAACAACTTCTTGATCGTCTTTCTGCACTGCCGGGAGTCAAGTCCGTTGCTCTGGCGGCCACTGCGCCCATCAGTGGAGGCAACTGGTCTTCCGACATCGCTATCCCTGGATATATTCCAGCGCCTAAAGAGAGCATGAATTCGAAGCTCAATCGTATCTCCGGCCGGTACTTCGAGACTGCAGACATCAGGATTGTTGCGGGGCGCGCGATCAACGAAACGGATACGGCCAGTCGACAGAAGGTGGCTGTGATCAATCAAGCCATCGCCAAGCACTTCTTTCCCAAGGGGGACGCGATCGGTCGCTCACTCTCGATCGGCATCAGCGATGTCAAAGGCCCGTGGCAAATTGTGGGCATCGCACGAGATACGAAGGCAGGAGATCCACGCAGTTCAGAGCCGCTCCGAATGACTTATATTCCGTTGGCTCAAATAGAGCCTTTCAATCCTGTCGATCCGTCCGCGAAGGCTGCTAATCCTCCCGTCGCGCCGGAAGAAAATCAGGATCGTGTTGCTAACCTGATCCTTCTGCGCACAACAGGGAATCCAGCCAACACAGTCGCGGATCTTCGCGCTGCAGTGAAATCCATTGATCCGAACCTTCCCTTGACCAAAATCACAACGATCCGCGACGAGATCGACGACTTCATTTCGCACGACCAGCTTGTTTCTACACTGACCTCTCTCTTTGCTGGGTTGGCGCTATTGTTGGCCGCCATAGGGCTCTATGGTGTGATGAGCTACAACGTTGTATGCCGTAGGAACGAAATTGGCATTCGCCTTGCGCTGGGTGCGCAGACCCTTCGGATTCAGTGGATGATTTTGAACGAATCGTTGTTGCTACTCGCGATTGGTGTGGGCGTGGGACTGCCGCTCACCTTACTAGCAACCAGGTGGATCAAAGCGCAACTCTTCGGCTTGAGCGCACTCGATCCCATGTCTTTCGCGGCAGCCCTTACCGTAGTCAGTGTGATGACTCTCTTGGCGGCATGGCTTCCAACACGTCGAGCTACGCAAATTGAACCGATGAGTGCGGTTCGTTGCGAGTAAGGCGAGATGAGATGGTTGAAGGTCACCTGCGTCCCAAGTTCCTCTTACGCATTGGGTGCCTTCCAAACGCGGATCGTGCACTGGTGCGCAGATGCAAATCAGTCCAGCCGAAGAAGATCAGCGGAACACCACTAGAACCCGAGGTAAGTAACAATCTCGTCGTTGACTTGGACAGAAGCGGTGCTTCCCATGCTCTCGTGTAGCACGGCGTAGAAATTCTCGAACTTGTTTGCTGCAAATTTCTGAATGGCAAAGTCCACATTATTGGTTGCGGTTTCGCGATGTGGTCCATCGTCGATCCAGATCTCGGACCGTCCGTTATTCAGGCGCTTGGAATACAAGGTCATGGTTCCAGCCTATCGCTTCTGTTGATTGCTCCTGTCTCGAACATCATGTCTTCTTCTTGGATTAACGATCAGTCAGCTAGCCCATGGGTACTACGGGATCGTTCGCGAGAGCTTAACTCGAGCAAACGGAATTTGAGTGAATGCTCAATAAGCCCCGTAACAGCAGCATTACGACTCGCGTCTGGGCAGATCCCCGATGCCCGCAAGTCTAGAAGTTAGCCGCTCCCTTGCGTACATTGCTGGTGGGGAGACTCAGAGTCGTAGACCTCAGCGTGGTCGGAGATGGTTTAGATACTCGGTTGGTGTGAGAACGTTGACGCCTTGGCGTCCCCTTTCAGGGAAATGCCTTACGTTTCCTGTGATCAACCACGCTCCAGAAATATGAGCCAATGCAAGAAATGGAAGGTCGGCCAAGTCGGGAAGACTCGTGGGCCAGTTCTCTGTGGCGTCCGCCAGTTGCAGGCTTTCTTCAATGAGAAATTCGAGCCACAGAGGAGGGAAGCCGTATCGTGCAAACTTCGCACGTCGTGCGACCTGGCGATATTCCTTGACGATTGCGGGGCTTGTGACGGCCTGGACTTGCCCCTCAAACGCCCAATCCATGATGAGATGGGCGGGGGCTCCCCCAGGCTTAATGCCCGCAGAGATGATCACGTTGGTATCGAAGACCGCGAGTCGCACTATGTCTTCCGAGATTTGGAACGAACAAGCCTGACTTCCTCATTGATCTCTTCGTCACTGACCGGAGAAGAGCTCTTAGCGAGTGTCCAACTTTTGCGAAGGCTTGCCTTTGCGATAGCTCTCCTCAATTCGCGATCTTCGGCAGCAACATCTCCCATTACGGGAACGAGAAAGAACGTCGGTCCGTCTTGACCGGAAAGCAGAATAGTTTCTCCCGGCGGAACTTCCAGCAGAGCCTTTGTTCCACGCGTACGGAATTCTCGAAGTGAGATTTGGCGCATAACAACCTCTACCCTTAAGTGTAGCCAATTTGGCTACACCTCGCCAAGCCGAGCGGGTAAGTGCTCGAGCATTCGACTGAAGATCGACAGGTTGTAGGTTCAATTCCTACCGCATCCACCGATCAAATAAAGCCACGGCACAGACGCTGTATGCCAAACGTGTAATCCAATCGATCGGGATGCTTATGAGATTCCCACCTGTAAGTTATCTCGATTCATACTCATCCGGGAATTACTAAAGACAATAGCACAGAGCTCGCGGTCACGGGATTCATGATCTTCCGATCTTGAGATACATGACCGACCACAGGGACTGAGAACTGTAACAGAGTACGGTACGGCGTGGCATCAGGGTGGGATGATCCTCGGAGTTGCCGGCCTTTGACCTGCTGAATTCCTAAAGCCGCTGTGTCCTTCTGAATGGTTATTCAAAACGACTGCCCGCATTTCCAGTCCGATACTCAATGGCGGCGGGTCTTGAGACTTCCGGACGGCCTCTATCCTTCGACGCAAGGTATAGTTTTGCCATCAATGACAGCTAGTCGATACTTCGTTCTACTGTTGACCTATTTTCTCTTCATTGCCACCGCGGCTCACGGTGAGCATTCGAAAAATGTGCTCGTCCTGCACATGGAAAACTCACATACGCCTGCGAATGTCGCGGCATCCCGAGCTATCCAGGAGGTCCTCGGACGCGACCCTACCGTTCAAATATTTGAAGAGTATCTTGATGAAGATCGCCTGGGCGTGGATGGTGCGGCGATGGCCGATGTCTTTGCCCGCAAATATACCGGACAACGCTTCGCTCTCATCATGACGGTTGGGCCGCCGGCACTCCGGTTCCTCGCACAATACGGAGAACAGCTCTGGCCATCCGTTCCAAGAGTGTTTGCTGACGTTGATGGCAGTCCCGAGCAGCTTCCGCCGAACACTACCGGTGTATACGGCTTCTTCCGCTTCGCGCCCACCCTCGACTTGGCACTTCAATTGCAGCCCGATGTGCAACACGTCTTCTATATAGGCGGCGGCGCCTCAGGAGAGATTGCGCGCCGGAGCATTGCGCAGAACGAGTTCCGCCCCTACATGGGACGACTGGACTTCACCTACATAAACGGTCTTCCCCTGCCGCAACTTTTGAATCGACTCTCCGGCCTTCCCCCGCACAGCGTTGTGATCTACACGACGTTCTTCAAGGATAACGAGGGGAATACATTCGTCACTGCCAACCTTGCGCCCGTGATTGTCGCTGCTTCGAATGCCCCAGTGTATGGAACCCTGCAGGGCGTTCTGGGGAGCGGAATTGTGGGGGGCAGCCTATTCGATTTTGGGCCGCAGACTCATGCAGCGGCTGAGCTAGGGCTGAAGATCCTTCGCGGCACCCCTGCCACATCTTTGGCCGTTGAGGAGGGGCCTTCCAACAAGGTCGTAGTTGACTGGCGGCAGCTCAAGCGATGGTCGATTCCAGAGACCAACGTACCAACGAACGCCACGATCATGTTTCGCGAGCTCACCCTATGGGAGCGCTACCGAGACTACGTCTGGATCGCTGCCGGGGTGCTGATTGGTCAGACGCTTTTGTTGATGGTGTTGTTCATCCAAGTGCGAGCTCGACAACGTTCCAATGTGGCGATTCGTGGTCTGACGATGCGGTTGGTTCATGCAACCGAGGATGAGCGTAAGCGCGTTGCCAGCGAACTGCATGACGATATTGGGCAGCGGCTTTCGCTATTGTCAGCACAGCTTGATTCCATGGTCATCCGATCTGGAAATGAAATCGAATCGCAAGAACTGAAGGAATGCCTTCACGAGGTAGATGCACTTGTTACGGACGTGCACGACCTCTCACACCAGCTGCATTCGTCGCAGGTGCAGCATCTTGGCTTAGATGTTGCTCTGCGGAATCTATGCAGAAGCATCGCTCAGCGAAACAATCTGAACATCGCGGTGGAGTGTGCCGATCTCCCCTCGGAATTACGACCGGACGTCTCGGTCTGCCTCTACCGCATAGCGCAGGAAGCTTTAAACAACATCGTGCGCCACAGTGGTAGTGACCGGGTTGAAATAAGCGTTAGCGGGACAGAAGGCCGAGTCACGATGATCGTGAAAGACTTTGGCCATGGGTTCGAAGCAGCCAAATCTCCAGCAGGTCTTGGGCTTGTAACGATGGAGGAGCGCCTGAAGGCTATCTCCGGCACTTTCTCAGTGTCTTCTAAATTGGGCGTCGGTACCACGATCAGTGCTTCGCTACCCTTGCGCGAAGCAGTTGCGGGGCACGAGACAGCAGAGACGCAACGCGGCTCTGCTGCATGATCATGCTTCTCGCCTTGGTGACCGTTCATGGGCTGTTTTTTTAATTAGCGGACAAGTCTAGGAGTCATATACTGCCTCCCCGCTAGCACTTCCCGAACAGCATGTACTAGCTCAGAACTTGCCGATTTCTTGAGCACATAACCATGTGCCCAACCGCTCAAGGCACTCGCTGCAATCTCCGGATCTTCGTTCATCGTAACGATAAGCAGTTTCGTATGTGGTGCGAAATCAGCCAATTGTCGCCTGGCTTCGTTTACGTCGAACGACGGCATTGAAAGATCAAGCGTGATGAGGTCAGGCCGCAATCGCATAGCCTCGCGCAAAAGGGTGCGACCGTCAGACACGATACCAAGCACCTCGAACTCCGGTTCAAGCAGCTTCCGAAAAGCCTCCGCAAGTCGAACATAGTCTTCTGCAATAAGAATCCGCTGTCGAGTCATTGCAATCCTTCTTACAAAAGCAGTCCGCACATCGACCAAAGTCTTTGGACGATGTGCGGCGACATCCTTAACAATTCTAGCCAAAGAGACAGCAAAAGAACGACCGGCTCATCCGGTGGCGTCACTGCTTGTAGCAATTTCAATCAAATCGTTATTGGTAGCCGCCCCGCGCCACTTCGAGCAGTCACTCAACCCGGACGGACCGAGGCACGTCATCCTTTAACAAATGCCAGAGCAGGCCGTCCTGAGGTTTTCGCAGCAGGACGGCTCGGCTTAACCGTTCCGAGGAATCATCGGAACGGATGTTTGGGATGTCCGAACGATCTTCGGTCTAAATGATCTTGAGCAGCAGCAGGAGCAGCACGATGGTGAGGATCAGGCTCAACCCGCCGCCGCCATAATAGCCAAGTCCCGGTCCCATGCGATAACCTCCAAAACCGAACACGAGGATCAAAATGATCAGCAGAAGAATCATGAAATTGCCTCCAAGAATTTCGTTCTTCTCATGAGATGCGTTCCTCTGCCATTCGGTCAAAAGGAAGGCCTCGGCCGGAGCCGAGTCGAACGTGCTTGATGGATGCAGCAAGCGAGCCTTTGCAACAGACTCTTTCCCATCGCTTCATTAAGTTCTTATTTACGGGCGTTCGGTAATGGGAAGGGCGCCTCCAAGAACCACTTGTGTCATCGACGATTTTCCTTTGTGTCTGAAACGGAACCAAGAGAACTATTCCCTCGTATCTCGAGATGCCAGCCATGAGGTGATTTGATGAGAAGACATCGCGGGTTCATCGATTCAGACCCTTCTCGTATAGCGAGGATCGCTGCTCTACTTTATCTCTCGACGGTGCTGCTGGGTATCTTCTCCCAAAAGCTGATTGGCGACCAGCTCATCATCGACAGCGACCCTGCAGCCACCGCGGCAAACATTCTCGTCCATAGCGGTCTCTACCAACTCGGCTTTGCCGTGTACATGGTAGAGATGGTCTGCAATGTTGCGATGACAGTTCTGTTTTACGTGTTGTTGAAACCGGCTGGTCCGGTGGTTTCACTTATGGCGGCGAGCTTCAGTTTCGTGGGATGCGTGTTGAAGACTATGAGCCGACTCTTTTTTCTCATGCCACTCTTTGTGCTGGATGGGTCTAGGTCGCTACACGGCTTCGATTCGGCGCAAGTGCAATCCCTAGCACTTCTGATGACCAAGGTGAATACGCAGGGTGCAGCCGTCGCAATGATTTTTTTCGGTCTTTATGCTGTGTTGAAGGGCGTTCTTATCATCAATTCGACTTTCCTGCCTCGTATCCTTGGCATCATCGGTATACTCGCAGGCTTCTCATGGTTGACGTTCCTCTACCTTCCAGTTGCATACCGTGTGCTTCCCTATACGCTAGCTTTGGGCCTGCTTGGGTCGGCATCTCAGATTGGTTGGTTATTGATCTTTGGCGTAGACGATCTCCGTTGGAAAGCCCGGGCAACTGATTGGGAACGTCACTCCGCGAACGAATTCGAGTCAGATCTAGAACTGAGGAGAGTGGAGCGACAGGGGCGATCGACGTAGATACGTTCGTCTCCTCACAAATCGACCATTCGTCGTATGGCTCAAGCTGCAATCAGAGGTTCACCAGGATAGATCTTTGCGTATCTGAACGACTTACAGATTGCGTTGCATTCGGAGGCCACCGGATAGTGCAGGGAAGTGCGTTCTCGGTACGATCAATGATGACATCAGTGCTACGCTGGCTGGATGGAAGTCGTCTCAGCGATTTTCGACGTAATGACGAATCCTCGCGGAGGCTTGATTCTTCGTATCAATCAACAGAGTATTTGGCCTGCTGGTATAAGGCCGTCCCGACCGATGACGATTAGGAAAGCTAACGATGCCGAGCTTGCGAAAGCGTTCGCCAGAGCCGGCATCGCTCTTTCTCGTTTCCATACCAGACCAACATGGGGAGCACGATACCAGGTGACCGTTGAACAGCTTCGAACGCTTGGTTTTGATATCTGAGTTTCACGTTCTCAATATCCTGGCCGCGATCTTCGCTTCACTCATCAAATGGCCGGATCTCTCTGTTGAAAAACATTTTGGGTCGTGCGTAATACTCCCCCATGACGATCATCCCTCTGACCATCGATATTGTTGTGAGGGATCAGCAACGGCATCGATGAAAGGGCTTCCTCCCGCCGCAGGATTCGAGAGTTTGCCTGTTGCTCCAAATCGTGTGAAGAATCTCTGCTCTCGGACCTGAGGGTTGGAACCGCAAGGTGCAGCGTACTCCGTTCGGAAGATATTGCGAGCAGTTGTATAGGCATGACCAGAGCTTGGCTCATCCCGACTGTCCGCTGAGCAGTTTCGTTCGTGTTCGTCATGCTCGATCGATTAATCGTCGGCTAGGATATCCTTGGTTGATTTAAGGGCTGTGAGACGGCGCTTGAAGGAGTTTGAAGATGAAGGCTGTCCTAATAATCTTTACGATCGCGGCTGCTGTTGTTCTACCTCCACGGTTGATATCGGATGAGGGTATGGCGGCCGTTTCCCAGGAAAGCGCTAAAGCTCCCGCACCGAGTGTTCCGAGCATCGGAGTAGAAGTTCTTTCTGATACCCGCGGTGTAGACTTCAGCCCTTACTTGAACACCATCATCCACTCCATCCGAGATCGATGGATAGTGCTGCTGCCCGGGGAAGCTCATCCTCCAACCGCGATGAAGGGTGAAACGGATATACAATTCACGATCCTTCCTGATGGCACGGTTTCCTACATGCACTTGGACGCGAGCACGCATCATATTCCACTTGACAGGGCTGCTTGGGGAGCGATCACCACCTCAAAGCTCGGTACATTACCAGCGGGCTTCAGTGGACCGAATTTGGAGCTTCGGCTCCGTTTTCGTGTGAATCTAGATGCCCTTGAAGCCAGCCCCGCTCCAGCGCATTGATCCCAAGCGCGCCAAGGCGATCCGTTTTGGAGCCGTGATCAATAGAGAAGATAGCGGGCGCGAATTGCCTTGAACGCATTCAATTCGGATTGCCATCCTGCTGCTATCGCTCGTGGGTCGATCCCTTTACGAATCTCCTCAAGTGTCGACTTATTGAGCAACAGGCGATCAACGCGGTCGAGTTGGAATTGTTGCGGATAGAGCTTCCATAGAGCCGACACTGCCTCGATACCGAGTTCCGGCGCGTCGAGGGCATTGCGATCATTCACGATGATTTCGACGCCTTCAACTCGTTTGCCAATGTACGGATAATGCTCTGATCCGCTTGGAACATAGGTCACTGGCATGAAGCTTACGCCAGGGATCTTTCGGGCTTGCAGATACGCTGCTAACTCTGTTGCATGAATCCAGGGGGCACCAAAACGGACGAACGGGGGCTCGCCAGGCCCCTTAACATTCACATTCGTGCCTTCGATTAGTCCGGTACCCGGGTAGAGCATGGCCTGGGTCAAGCTGCGGATATTCGGGGAAGGATTGATCCAGAGCAAACCCGTGTCGTCATACCAATCCGACCGTTTCCATCCGCTCATCTTGATTACTGTCAACGAAGCTCCGAGATGTCCTTCCCCATTGAAGAGTTGGGCCAGTTCGCCCATCGTCATTCCAGTGCGCATGGGTTCGGAAGATGGATTCACGTAATTCTCCCGACCCGGTGTTGAGAGCGGGCCCTGCACCGCCATTCCGTTGATAGGGTTCGGACGGTCGAGAACAACAATGTCAAGATGGTTTGCTGTCGACACCTGAAGGAAATACTTCATGAGCGTCTGGAATGTCCAGTAGCGTACACCGACGTCCTGGAGATCGATGACAATCACATCGAGTCCTTCCGTCTGTTGCGCGGTTGGATGCAGTTGAGCCTCAGTTGCACCAAACAAACTGATAATGGGCAATTGGCTTGCCGGATCGATCTTGTCGTTGATGGAGTACCCATCCACCGCGGCGTTGATACCGTGTTCGGCGCTGAATAATGTCACAACCTTCAATCCGGGAACGGCTGCTGCCGCATCCTGTCGCAGCACATCAATCGTTCTTCGTTGTTGCGAGTCGATCCCCACAGGGTTCGTGAGGACACCAAGCCGTAAATGTCCCTGATGCTTTTCAGCGAGTTGTTTGAGGGGAGCAAAATGTTCCGCCTCCAACACATCGATTCCCGTCTTCGTCTGACCGTGCAACAACGTTGTCACAGCGAAGATGCCCAACGGCAACAATCTTCGAAATCCCATACAGCACCTCTAAATTCTTTCTGAAATTTCTAGAACGAGAGCCGCGCTGCGAACTGCAGCTGTCTGCCTTGGGCATTCGTACGCAGGGAGTTGATGACACCGAAGGTCGATGTTCCCAATGTAGAACCAGGCTGACCAAAATTTGGTGTGTTGGATAAGTTGAATGCTTCCGCGCGTAACTGAAGAACGGCTTTTTCAGGGAGCTGGAAATCTTTAAACAAAGAGACGTCAAAGTGCCGATAGTGTGGTCCATAAAGGCTGTTTCTGGATGTCGTCCCAAGCGTTCCAAGTAGTTGAGCAGCAAATGCGGACGTATTGAACCATGTCGCAATTGTCCTATTCGCTATATTTGGATTTCCTACTTGATTCGGACGGTCAGAGCCGACGCCAGTATTTGTGCGCGGACTTGAGTTCACCACAGTGAAGGGCTGGCCCGTCTCCCACACATCGATTGCGTTGAACTGCCAACCTTTGCCGACAACTCCTGCAAATCCGTTGAGGTGATCTGCAAATGCCAAACGATAGTTCAACATCATCGTGAATCGGTTGCGCACATCCAGTTCACTGTTGCCATACTCAACCGTTGAGTTATGGGCAGGGTCTGCACTGGTGTAGAGGCCACCTGCAGAGAATCCTTGGACATCGCCAAGTGCATGCGCCCACGTGTAATTAGCTTGCAGGGTGAGCCCGTGGCTGGTTTGCTTTGCCAGCGTTGCCTGAAACGAATTGAAGTTGGAGGAGCCGTTGGACTGAATGTTATAGATATCTGTTACTGCCGGATACTTCGAGTAGAACGGCCGCAGGGTCGTATAGGCCCCCGCTGTTGTTTGGCCAAGAGGACCGAGGTTGACATTCGGTGAAATGCGCAGTCTTTGCCCCAACTCTGCAACATAGGCGAGGGTTAAAACCGAGTCGAAGCCGAGATCCTGTTGGACATTCGCGTTGATCTCATGCACGTAGGAATTGCGATAATCCAGCTGCATACCGCGAAGCGCGCCTGAAGGTGACGTAGTGGAGGCAAGCGCAGGCAAGGGCAGCGGGGTTGAGAAGGTCGTCGTATTCGGATTCGGCTGATAGGTCCCTACGTACGGCGGGTCTGCAAAAGGCACCGAAGGCCCCGTGTTGTCGCGGAAGAACACTACTGCGTATCCGGCTCGCAGGACCGTTTTGGAGGTGGCACTAAACGCCATCCCCACACGAGGTGCAATGGAACGGTAGTCGGTCTGAATATCTGCTGTGTCGGACCCGCCTCCTCCACCGGCTACGCGGAATGTTCCGGAGGCAGGATCAAAGTGGGAGATGTGCCCAAACTTGTCTTTAACCGGCGTGATGATGTCATACCGAAGGCCAAGGTTCAACGTCAGCTTATCTGTTGCTCGCCAGTCATCCTGCACGAAAAGACTTGGCTCGAAGTTTCGCAGATAGCGTGGGTAAAGCTGCACAACTCGCGATACCTGAAAGACATTCCCTTCGAGCAGATTGATGAGAGGACTCAGCGTGGAGATCGTAGATGTGGAAGGATTCGTGGTGAATGTAAACGCACCTGAGCCGGACGTGGGTTGCTCGTTGTAGACCTGCCGACGAATGAGCATGGCTCCATACTTCAACGAGTGGCGGCCTTTCACCTGAGTTAACGCCGCGCTGTACTGAAATGCGTTATCCCTATCGAACAATGGGAGCGAGCTCGAGACACCCAGAGGGGCGTAACCGGTCACGGAAACGGTTGGAAGAGCCGATGTAAAGATGTCCAGATTTGCGTTTGTGATGCCAAAAGCGTTCCCGTAGTTCTTGCCATAATTCAGCGGGAGGGAGACGTTACTGATATGGGTATAACCCGCCTTCAACTCAAGAAGGAGTGAAGGGTTGAATACGTGGATGTAGTCAGCAATCCACTGATAGGCCTGCTGCGAAGCCGACCCGGGGAAGGATACTGATCCGCCGGGATCCACCCCGCCCACATTGGGAAGAGCGCTTGGCGTGAGTGTATCGACGTTGTTATATGCCCACCGTCCAAAGATGGAATTACGCTCATTGAAGTGGTGATCAATGCGGGCATCTGCAGTTGTGCTGTTCTGTGTTTGTGGGTAGGAAGATGTGTAAGTTGTTGCTCCGTTGTTCGGAGCCGGATAAAGCGCAAAGTATTTCGCACCAATCGAATTGATCTGCGAACTGCTTAGAACCGGGCCACCACGGTCAGAAAAATCTCCGGGGTGAGCTACTTCGTAGGCGGTAGGAACCAGATTGTTGACAAGAGAATTGGTGGCGTCGATTCTGCGAAATCCTTCGTAGTCAGCGAAGAAAAAGGTCTTGTCGCGGAAGACAGGGCCACTGATGCTTCCACCGAATTGATTTTGACGAAACTTTGGCTTTGTCGGAACGGCGGCTTTCGTTGCAAAAAAATTCCGTGCGTCGAACAGATCGTTGCGCACGAACTCAAAGATCGATCCATGAAACTGACTACTTCCGGAACGCGTAATGAGGTTGATGATCGCACCGGGGGTCTTGCCCACCTCTGCTGGTGGGACACTTGTGATGACTCGAAACTCCGCAATCGCATCGACCGAGGGCCGAACGCCAATGGTGCCTACGGTGTACTCAACGTTATCTACGCCTTCTACCATCTGATAGTTCAACGTATCGGACTGTGCATTCGCGACAACTGCAGATGTCTGCCTGCGATCATCAGGCCGGTTGCCGTTGGCAATGGCGGACGACGTCCCTTCGTTTGCACCCGCCGCAAGCTGTGCCAATTGAACGAAGTTTCGGCCGTTCAGGGGAAGATCCTGCACCTGACGCTGACTCACCTGAGTACTGAGATTGCTTGTGTCAGTACCAAGCATGGAGGGGGCGGAGGTTACATTGACTGCAACATGACTGCCTTCAAGAGTCAACGCAACGTCCAGACGTCTACGATCACCACCGTCAAGAGCAAACTGCTGTATTTGATACTGTGCGAAACCAGGTGCATCTACGGAGAGCTTGTAAGTTCCATTTTGCAAAAGACCGAAGGTGTATTCACCCGACCCATTCGTCTGCGTCGTACGAACTGCGTTTCGTTCCGTAAGCGTCAACGTTACGCTGGCGTTTGGAACGAACGCGCCGCTAGCATCCCGAACTGTTCCGATGACTTCTGCTGTTGATACCTGCGCCATGGATATTTCCGGAAGAAATAGTGAGGTCGCGATCAGGAAACCAACGGAGACGAGACATTGCAACAAACGATGGAAACGGGACGAGGTCATGGGGGACTCCCTTTTAATTTTGATCATCTGCAAACACGTCACGACCGGCAAAACCACCGGGATGCATCTGCCTCTTTGTCAAAAACTATGGCCGAGACAAACTTTCGTCTGTGTATACAGGGAAATAATTAAGCGCGTCAACGCTAGACCATTTGCGATCATTCGATTAGCAGGGGCTATGACTGTGCCTAGAGCAGTCATCAAATGAATGAACCGGGCAAATCTTGCACTTCGCCATCTGCGCGAATTGCCGAATGCGATGACGTGGAAGGGCGTTCTGTGAAGGCCATTACGGCTGACATATGAGCTAGTGCTTGATACAGACGAATAGCATCTGCAACCTGCTTGTTCTGCGTTGAGCAATGGTGTTACTAACTAAGAGGACGGAGACGTGTGGTGTCTGAGGTCCATCTCAAAATCGCCGGATATAACGCAGTATTCGAACATGCGGTTGATGGAAGTTGGAGAGGAACGGTACCAGACCTGCCGGCGATCCTGACAAGCGGCCCCACGCTAGACGAGGTCAAGGCCAACATGCAGGAAGCAATCGGACTTTGGCTGGAGAATGCGAAGCGGTCTTAATGTATGCGCTTCAAGTGCCTTTGGGAAATCAGTCGTCCATCGGATGTCGACAAAGAGCAGAACTAGGGAATCGTCACAGCTTGCTGTACTGAAGTGCGCCGCTCGTAACGCGGTGACTTGGGATCGTTATCCCCGCAATTCGTAACTGAGCCACTTGCTCCTTACTCAAGGAAGGAGGCAGGTAGACTCCTGAGAATGTGTATAGGCCAGTGGTGTTCGCGTCGTAATGAAGCGCTGCATGAGGCGCCTGGATATAGAGGGAGTCACCTGGTTTTACAACATGCCATTTCTGGGCAAGTTCATTGATCGGTGGAGCGGGAAGGCCAGAGCCTACAAAATCGCAGACTCCCGTCCCTTTTTGCTAGCCGATCCCAGAAGGGGGGAGCCGAGCCTCATTGAGCCATACGCTCCCGTTCGTCGTTGCATTACCGCAATCGATGTTCGGCTCGGGGATACGCCCCTCTTTCTGGCCGATATTGATCAGATGGAACGTGAAGGCTTGAGGAGCCGCCTCGGTCAAAGGCCCCGGTTCGAGAATCAGGCTAAGTTCGGGCGTTGTCTTTATTTTTGTGGCTGCCTGAAAAATCGATGCGAGGGGGGCTGCAAAAAACCGTGAATAATAGAACTTGAAAACGGAATCCCATCGTTCAATCCTGTGCCAGAGTAGCCGTTTGTGGCCTAACTACTCAAATGGTTCCGATCGGATATGGAGTATTGCGGACGAGAAGCCGACCTACCAGGACCTCACATACGACAGATCGAATGGCTCAGCCTACGGAGCTTTGATTCGCATTGACAGCTTTGCCCGCGAGAGCATAAGTTTCTTTGCGAAACATACTGATGTAGTAGCTTTACATACAGGAGTCGCGAATGGCCGCCAAGCGTTTGAGCAAACTAGAACTTCGCTTTCTGGAAGTTGTTTGGGCAAAAGGGGAAGCCTCGATCCGCGAAATGCAGGAGGCCTTTCCGAAGCGCGACAGGCCTGCCTACTCCACGGTGCAGACGATGGTGTACCGGCTCGAAGCGAAGAAGGTATTACGACGAACGCGCAAGGTTGGTAATTTCCATATGTTTGCCGCACTGATCTCTCGCGATGCGGCGCAGCGCACACTTGTGGAAGACCTGCTGGCTGCATTTGGAGGTGAGTCGCGGCCGGTCGTTGCACATCTCATTGGCGCGGGCAAGTTGACGCTGGAGGACATCCAGTTTGCCGAAGCAACATTAAAGAGCCTCAAGAACGGAGAAGCGCAATGAGCAACTCGCATCTGTTTTTGCTTCTACCCGCAATTGGCAATCACCTCTGGCAATCCACGGCTTTTGCCTGTGCCGTCTGGCTCATCACACTTACGCTTCGCCATAATGCTGCACGACTGCGCTATGGGCTTTGGATTGCCGCCTCGCTCAAGTTCCTGCTGCCACTTTCACTGCTGCTTAACTTTGGCGCTCTTATGGCAGGTCCGCGGAAGATCTCTGTTCCACAGCATCAGTTCGCATACTCCGTAGCAACTACCGCGATGCATCCGCTGCATGCTGACACTCTGCAGGTGAAAGAGATGCCCGACAGAGGATCTGGACCCGCTCCACTCTATGCGACCATAGCAACGATCTGGTTCTGCGGATGCGTGTGCGTGCTTTCGGTATGGTTGATGCGCTGGCGCCAGCTGCGAGAGACATTGGACGACGGAGTTCAGGTCGACGAAGGCCGTGAATACCAGTCTCTTCGAGACGTTGGTGGTGACATCTTCCTTCATCGTTCCTGGGCAGTGAGAGAGCCGGGTGTCTACGGTATTTTCAGCCCTGTACTCTTGTGGCCGGAAGGCCTATCAAGCCGTCTTGATGACGAACATCTCGCCGCGATCATGCTGCACGAAGTGACACACGTGCGGCACCGCGACAACCTCATCGCGACGCTCCATCTAGTTGTCGAAGCTGTCTTCTGGTTCCATCCATTTGTCTGGTGGATTGAGCGGAATCTTCTGATCGAACGGGAAAGCGTCTGTGACGAGACCGTCGTTCACAGGCTCGGCAATGCGGAAGCGTATGCGCTCAGCCTTCTCAAGGTGTGCCGTTTCCGCATTGAACACGAGCAATCTCTGGTTGCCTCGGCAGGAGGCGCTGATCTTGGCGAGCGTGTCGTACGTATCGTGACGCATCGGGTTGCGAAGCTCTCTCCCGTTCGGTCTTTGATGTTGATCGTGTTTGGAATCGTGACGCTTGTCATCCCGCTTGCGCTCGGCGTGCTGCATCCGTTGCCGGTGTATGGGCAGGTGCTGTACCGCGAAGGCGCGCTCCCGTCTTTTGAAGTGGTAAGCGTCAAGCTCAGACCCGATGGTCCGCCGCTCACGCCTGCCCCGCAGAGTGGCAGCTCTGTACATCTCTTCTTCACAACCAAGATGCTGATTATGTACGCCTATAACCTGCCCGACTTCTCAGAGGCGCAGATCGCGAAAGGTCCCGGCTGGACGGATGATACCTACGATATCGAGGGAAAGTTCAGCGATTCGGACTATGCGGTAATACAGAAAATGTCTGTCGCTGAAAGACAGGAGCAGATTCAACTGCGGTTGCAATCGGTCCTAAAAGAACGATTTCACCTGGCAGCACATTTGGAGAAGCGCGAGCAGACAATCTATGCGCTCGAAGTTGCAAAAAGCGGTCCGAAGCTATCTTCAGCCAGACACCAGGAACCGGATCGGTTCGGCATCACGCATAGCGGAATGGACTACGAACTGAAGGTCACCGGCACGGACCTGGATAGACTCGCCAGTCTGCTCGGCCGCGAACCTGAGGTTGGAGGCCGCAGCATTGTTAACAGAACGGGATTGAGCGGCAGCTACGATCTGACATTGCATTGGACACGGATGGCGTCATCTGGTCCAGATCCAGAATCAACCGCAGCGGAAGGAAATGCTCCCTCCTATTTCACGGCAATCCAGGAGCAACTCGGCTTACGCCTGGTTCCAGCGAAGGGGATGGTAGATTCTATCGTCGTTGACCATATTGAAAGGCCTTTGATCAACTGAGGGTTCGAAGGTCTAGTGCATACCTACAAACGCCGTTATCGTCACTTTGATGATAACGCAGTATTTGAGACAAGGGGATTCGTGAAGGTACGACCGGAGGAAAGGGTTTGTCTGGGTTTTGCGCTTCATATGCCAAGAAGAAAATGCAGCATCCACCAGATAAGGAATAGCGAGATGAGGGCCCCAACGACATGAACAATCCAGTCGCCTGCGGTTTTCGGTTTACCGAAGTTAAACATGTGGGATGGTAGCACTTTACCATCTATGGTTCCCAGCATCGAGGCATAGACCATCGCATACCGGATTGAAACTAAACGAAACCGCCACATTTGTACCTGCATCTGGCTATTTGCAGCAGCTCGAATAACTGACAAAATGTCGGATCGTCACAGTACCTCGACGTTTTCTGACACTCCACCAGCCATAATCTAACCTCAATGGAGTTTGTCGAGAACGAGCGGATCACTATCGATAAGCCGACTTATCGTGAACGATCGGCGATCTTATGATGCCTTCTGACGACAAGCCGACTTGTCAAGACTCATCGCTCGGTCCAGAGACCTAACGTGGCCGAATTGGCTCTTCTTGGATGGTAATGCGTTCTCCACCTCAATCAGCAACACACTAAATCACACTGGCCATTTATACATGGCGCTGATGACCACCACTTGGGGTTCTATTCACAAAAGCTCCCACGCTGCTTCGTGACCGATCCGGTCTACATCGCGGGGTGGTGTAGAGTTCGCTATTGAGTCGCAGAGGATTTGCCGCCGTGGGCCGCCAGCAATCGGGGAAGAATGATCGAGGTCATGATCTTATTCGGAGCAGATCCACCTGCGTTATAGGAGCCCGCAGTAAAAACTGCGACGAAGTCATATTCCGGAAGAATGAAAATCTTCTGCCCTCCGTTACCTTGTGCGGCACCCAGATAGACCCGTTCCGGCCCCGTGGGCATCTGGACGTTGAACCATGGGCGCCACCAGAAATATCCATAGCCAGAGTCGTCCACATGGCTGACCGTTGAGATGGCATCGTGTGCATAGGTGGGCGAAAGAATCTGCCTGTCATGCCATTTGCCTTTGTCCTTGTAAAGAATGCCGAGTTTTAGCATGTCCCGGGGCCGTAGATGGATTTGTGAGTACTCCTTATTTGCA